>NZ_QKTE01000001.1:0-412230 GCF_003234735.1 Curtobacterium sp. MCLR17_040
CCCTCAGACGGCCGACCCCGCCCCGGCCGCAGCCACCTCGAACGACGCACCCGGCAACCGCTTCCGCATCACGTCGATCGCCGCCGGGTTGTCGTCCACCAGCACGTACCGCCGCCCCAGCGCCTGCGCCACAGCGCCCGTGGTCCCGCTGCCCGCGAAGAAGTCGAGCACCCAGTCGCCCTCGCGTGAGGACGCCTGCACGATCCGCCGCAGCACCCCCTCGGGCTTCTGCGTCGGGTAGCCGGTCTTCTCGCGGCCCGTCGGCGAGACGATCGTGTGCCACCAGACGTCGGTGGGCAGCTTGCCGCGCTCGCGCTTCTCGGGGGTGACGAGCCCCGGCGCCATGTACGGCTCGCGGTCGACGGCCTCGGAGTCGAACCAGTACCGCGAGGGGTCCTTCACGTAGACCAGGATCGTGTCGTGCTTGGTGGGCCAGCGCGTCTTGGACTTGGCGCCGAAGTCGTAGGCCCACACGATCTCGTTCAGGAACGACTCGCGGCCGAACAGCGCGTCGAGCAGCACCTTGGCGTAGTGCGACTCGCGGTAGTCGAGGTGCAGGTACAGCGTGCCGTCAGTGGCGAGCAGCCGCCAGGCCTCGATGAGTCGGGGTTCGAGGAACGACCAGTAGTCCTCGAACCGGTCGTCGAAGCGCATCAGGTCGCCGCGCACCCGCTCGTAGGTCCGGCCGTGGAACCCCATCACCGGGCCGTCGGCCTTCGGCACGGCGGACGTCGCGTGCCGACGCTGGTACCGGCCGGTGTTGAACGGCGGGTCGAGGTACACCAGCGTGAAGGAGCCGTCCGGGTAGGCGGGGACCACGTCGAGGGCGTCGCCGAGGACGACGCGGTCCGGGCCTCGGTCGTCTCCCCTGCGCACGGACCCATTGTCGCGCACCGAGCGAGCACGCTCGACGCGCACCGCACCGCACCGCGCCGCACCGCGCCGCACCGAGCGGACACGCACCGCACGCCTCGGCCCCGGCGTACGGTCGAGTGCATGGCAGCAGCACCCGAGGTCCGCAACGACACCGACAAGCAGCAGTACTCCCTGATCGAGGACGGCGAGGTCATCGGCCTCGCGGCGTACGAGATCGACGGCGACGAGATCCGCTTCGTGCACACCGAGGTCGATCCCGAGCACCGCGGTGGTGGGCACGCGTCGATCCTGGTGCAGCACGCCCTCGACGACGTGCGTGCGAGTTCGTCACGCCGGGTCGTCGCGCAGTGCAGCTACGTGCACGCGTGGATCGAGCGACACCCGGACTACCAGGAGCTCACGACGCGCTGAAGCGAGCGACGCACACACGAGCGCGGCGCCCGTCAGCTCAGTACGACCGGTCGTGCGTCCCCGCGCGGGCCTCGTGCCGACCGGCGCTCCGCACCGCCGGCACCCGGATGAGCACGCTGCCGCTGAGCAGGTCGTGGTCGTGGTCCGCCGGTGACGGGGCCTGTTTCGGCAGGCGCGCCTGCCGTTCGTACTCGGCTTGCGTCTCGTGCCGGGTCGGTGCGAACACCTCGTCCAGCATCCCGCCCATGCCTCCGGATCCGCCGCTGCGCTGGGACTTGTTCGACAGGTCGATCCACCCCATGCGATCGGCGATCCACACCACGACGGCCACGGCGGCCACCGCCCCCAGGAAGATCAACCAGTTCACGGCAGCGACGCTACGTGGGCTGCGCGGCGAGCGGATCAGCCGCGCGGGGGATTCTCATCATCCACACGTCTGGTTCATGAGGTCGAGGCGCACACTCGAAGCAGCGGCGGCCGGGACGTCCCCCCTCAGCTCCGGCCGTCGCGTCCACCGTCGACCGAGCAGGGCTCACGGCACCCGCTCGAGCCACTCCTTCGTCGCGAACTTCGTCCGCACCAGCTCCTGCGCGCGCTCCCGCTCGGCCTCGGTCACGTGCCCCTCGGTCGCCCCGTACAGGCGGGTGAAGGTGCCGATCAGCCGCTCGATGATCTCGGCGCGGGACAGCCCGGTCTGCGAGCGGAGCGGGTCGACACGCTTCGCGGCGCTGGTGGTGCCCTTGTCGCTCATCTTCTCGCGCCCGATGCGCAGCACCTGGACCATCTTCTCGCCGTCCATGTCGTAGCTCATCGTGGCGTGGTGCAGCAGCGACCCGGTGCCGAGGCGCTTCTGGGCGGCCCCGCCGATCTTGCCCTTGGTCGAGGTGATGTCGTTGAGGGGCTGGTAGTAGGCCTCGATGCCGAGCGACTTGAGCGCCTCGATCACCCATTCGTCGAGGAACGCGTACGAGTCGGCGAACGTCATGCCCTGCACCAGGTCGGACGGCACGTAGAGCGAGTAGGAGATGACGGCGCCGGCGTCCATGAACATCGCGCCACCGCCGGAGATGCGTCGGACCACCTGCACGCCGTACTTCTCGGCGCCGGCGGGGTCGACCTCGTTCTTGAGCGACTGGAACGACCCGATCACGACGGCCGGCTGGTCCCACTCCCAGATGCGCAGCGTGGGACCGCGACGGCCGGCACCGACCTCTTCGGTCAGCACCTGGTCGAGCGCGAGGTGCTCGTTCGGGCTGATCGGCCCCTCGTGCACGATCTGCCAGTCGTGGTCGCGCCAGGTCGAGGCCCGCGACAGCGCACGGCGCACCGCGACGCCGACGGACTCGGGCGTGAAGCCGAGCAGCACCGCATCGGTCGGCAGGGCCGCCCGCACGGCTGCGGCGATGCCCGCGGCGTCGGTGGTGGCGGGGAGCCCGTTCACGGCCGCGTCGATGAGCGGCAGCGCGTCGTCGGGTTCCAGGAAGAAGTCACCCGCCAGGCGGAACTGCTGGATCGTGCCGTCGACGACCTCGAGGTCGACGACGACCAGCTTGCCTCCGGGGACCTTGTACTCACCGTGCATGCCGCAACCCTATTCCGGACGGCCGACGGCCCGGCAGTGGGCCTGCCAGGTGACGGCCTGGAGGCGCGTCGCGGCGCCGCCACGGGCCTCCAGTCCGTCGCCGGTCGCGTCGCAGGACGCGGCGAGCGCCGTCAGCGCGCCGTCACCCGGTCGAGCCACGTGACCAGGTCGCCGATGACCTCGGCGCGGTTCGTCTCGTTGTAGACCTCGTGCCGCGCGCCCTCGTACACCTGCACGGTCACGTCGGACAGTCGTCCGCGTCGGCGGTACGCCTGCGCCAGACGCTCGATCGAGCGCGGACCCCCGAGGGTGTCGTCGGAGCCGACCTGCAGCAGCATCGGCAGGTCGTGCGGGATCCCCCGCCGCGGCACACCGAGCAGCCGGAGGGTGTCGGCGAGCCCGAAGAGCCCGATGACGTCGGCCTCGACCGCCAGGGGGTCGAGCGCCATCGCGTCGATGATCGTCCGGTCGCGGGTGAGCCACTCGTACTTGGTGGGCCCGGACCCCGCGTGCCGGGCGTTGAGGTCGCCGCTGTTCATCCAGCCGGGCAGCCGGTAGGCACTCGCGGACAGGACGACGCCGTCGTAGCGGTCCGACGAGGTGTTCACGATCCGCTGCGCCATGAGTGACCCCCACGAGTGCCCGAGCAGCACGAGCGGCAGCCCGGGTTCGTCGGCCCGCGCGACCGCGCTCATCTGCTCCACCGCGGCGATCGCCGCGCGCAGGCCGCCGGGGCCGAGCCGACCGAGCTTGGTGTGGTCGCCGTCCCACTGGGTCAGGCCGGTGCGTCCGTGCCCGCGGTGGTCGTTGGCGTGCACGGTGTAGCCGGCGCGCACCAGGTCCTGCGCGAGCGGCTCGTACCGGAGCCCGTGCTCCCCGACCCCGTGCGCGATCTGCACGACACCCTTCGGCCGTGCCGCACGCCAGGTCGAGTAGACGATCTCGACGCCGTGGGCGTCGGTGAACGAGGCGTCGCCGCGAGCGGCGGAGAAGGTGGGCACACCCGCATCCTTCCAGACACTGCCATCCTCGCAGACGCGCTCCATCACGGACCTGTTCACCCGGCGTTCACGCAGGGGGTTCCAGGCGGGCCTAGCGTCCTGCGCATGGACGTCATCGTCATCGTCACGCTGGTGATCGTCGTGGCCCTCGTGTTCGACTTCACGAACGGCTTCCACGACACCGCGAACGCCATGGCCACGTCGGTCGCCACGGGAGCGCTCAAGCCCCGGACCGCCGTGCTCATCTCCGCCGTGCTCAACGTGGTCGGCGCGTTCCTGTCCACCGAGGTCGCCAAGACCGTCTCGCAGGGCATCATCCGCGAGGGGCAGGACGGCATCCACATCTCGCCCACGATGATCTTCGCGGGGCTCGTCGGCGCGGTGCTCTGGAACCTGGCGACCTGGTACCTCGGGCTGCCGTCCTCGTCCACCCATGCGCTGTTCGGCGGGCTCATCGGGGCCTCGATCATCGGGGCGGGGCTGAACTCGATCAGCTGGGCGACGGTGGTGTCGAAGGTCGTGCTGCCGGCGCTGCTCTCCCCGGTCATCGCCGGGGTGATCGCCCTGGTCGCGACGTACCTGGCGTACGTGCTCACGAAGAACGCGACGACGCACGGTGCCGCGACCGGGTTCCGGCACGGGCAGACGATCTCGGCGTCGCTGGTGTCGCTCGCACACGGCACGAACGACGCGCAGAAGACGATGGGCGTCATCACGCTGACCCTCATCGCCGCGAACTACCAGGCCGCCGGCACCGGTCCCGCGCTCTGGGTGATCCTGGCCTGCGGGCTCGCGATCGGACTGGGCACGTACATGGGCGGCTGGCGGATCATGCAGACGGTCGGCAAGAAGATCTCCGACGTGCAGTCGCCGCAGGGCTTCGCCGCCGAGACGAGCTCCGCCGCGACGATCCTCATCTCGTCGCACCTGGGCTTCGCGCTCTCGACGACCCACGTGACGAGCGGCGCGGTCGTCGGCTCGGGCCTCGGCAAGAAGCTCGCCGACGTGCACTGGTCGGTCGTCGGCCGCATCGTCATCGCGTGGGTCATCACGTTGCCGGCCGCTGCGGTGGTCGGGGCGCTCGCGACCTGGCTCGCGTCGACCTCGGCCTTCGGGCTGGTGCTCGTCGCGGTCCTCGCCCTGGCCGGCGGGCTCACCTTCTACGTCCTCGCCAAGCGCAAGCCGATCTCGCACGAGGACATCACGACCGAGTCCGGGCCGGCCGAGCAGGCCGAGCCGCAGCCGACCGGCGCGACGAACTGAGGGGAACGACGATGGACATCGACTTCACCGCGATCGGCACGGTCGCCGGCGTCGGCTTCGTGGCCGCCGTGGGCCTGGTGCTCGTGTACACGCTCGGCCTCCGGCTGCTCGGCACGGGGCAGCCGGACGACGCGGGCGGCGAGCGCACGCAGTACTCCGACGAGACCCCGCGCTCCGGGCACACCCCGCCGGCGGCACTGGCGGGAGCCGTGCTGTGCTTCGCGCTGTGCATCATCGCCGTGCTGGCCGGCATCTGGTTGACGATCCCCCAGTTCCACTGAGGACGTTCCTTCCCAGAACACCCGCGATGGCTGGTGGAATCGGGCGTACCTGGTCAGAACTTCCGACCAGGTACGCCCGAATCGACCAGGTACGCCCCTTCCGACCAGGCACGCCCGATCCGACCAGGTACGCCCGATCCGACCAGGTACGCCCGGAACCGCCCCGCAACCGCCCCGCCTGGGATGATCGACGGGTGACCACCCACCACCTCGACGCGACGGTCGACTCCGCCGTCGACGTCTTCACCGCCGAACGCCAGCCGGTCCTGACCGTCGAACCGGGCGACACGGTGACCGTCCGCACCCTGAGCGCCGCGGGCTACACGGAACGCCAGCCGGGCCCGGGCGTCGACGCCCCGACCCTGATCGACCCGCGCCGGGGCCACTGCCTGGTCGGGCCGATCGCCGTCGCGGGAGCACGTCCGGGGATGGTCCTGGCGGTGCACTTCGACGACCTCGTGCCCGACGACTGGGGCTACACGGCCTCGGGCGGGGTCGACTCCCCGGTGAACCGCGCACTCGGCCTGACCGACCCGGCGTCGCGCGGCCCGCTGCTCTGGGACATCGACGTGCCCGCCGGAGTCGCCGTGAACCAGCTCGGCCTCGGGGTGCGGACGGCACCGTTCCTCGGCGTCGTCGGCGTCCCACCCGAGCCCACCGGTGAACACTCCACGATCCCGCCCCGCACGGTCGGCGGCGGCAACGTCGACTGCCGCGAGCTGATCGCCGGCTCGACCCTGTACCTGCCCGTGACGGTGCCGGACGCCCTGCTCCACATCGGCGACGGGCACGCGGCCCAGGGCGACGGCGAGGTCTCCGGCACGGCGGTCGAGTGCGGCATGACCACGACGATGACCCTGACGCTCCTCGATGCGGCCCCGGTCGAGGGCGTGCACGCCGACACCCCCGCAGGACGCATCACCTTCGGCTTCGACGCCGATCTCAACGTCGCGACGGCCACGGCGCTCGACCGGATGGTCGACTGGATCGCCGGGCTGCACGGCATCGGCCGCGCCGAGGCACTCGCGATGGCGAGCGTCGCGGTGAGCATGCGCATCACGCAGGTCGCGAACCGCACGTGGGGCGTGCACGCCCTGCTCCCGCACGACGCGATCCTGACGGACGCGCGGCTCTGAAGACCGGGAGGCCCGCCCAGCGCGAGCCGACCGGCGCACGCTGGGCGGGCCTCCCGTCCGACGTTCCTTCCCATCGCATCCGCGCTGGAAAGCGGAAACGGGCGTACCTGGTCGGGAGAACCGACCAGGTACGCCCGTTTCGACCAGGTATGCCCGGAACGACCAGGAACGCCCGACCCGTCAGTGGGCGGAGTAGCCGCCGTCCACCAGGTGGTAGCTGCCCGTGATGAACGAGGCCTTGTCGCTCAGCAGGAACAGCACGAGCGCGGCGACCTCGGCGTCGGTGCCGAGCCGCTTCGAGGCGTGCTCGTCCTCGAGTGCCGCGATGGCCTCGGGCGAGAGCGACTTCCGGAGCAGCGGGGTGTCGATGAACCCGGGGCCCACGGCGTTCGTGCGGACGCCCTGCGACGAGTACTCGAGCGCGGCGACCTTGGTCAGTCCGGCGAGCGCGTGCTTCGAGGCGACGTAGGCCGCGTTCTGCGCCATGCCGACCGTGCCGAGCACCGACGCCATGTTCACGATCGCGCCACCGCCGGCGGCGACCATCGCGGGGATCTCGTAGCGCAGCCCGTAGAAGACGCCGTCCAGGTCGACCGCACGGACGCGGTCCCAGGCGGCGATGTCGTACTCGCCGATCGGCTGCGGTGCTGCGCCGATGCCGGCGTTGTTCACGGCCAGGTGCAGCGCGCCGAACGTGTCGACCGCGAACTGCACCATGCGCTCGTTGTCCGCGGCGACCGCGGAGTTGGCCTCGAACGCGCGGGCGGTGCCACCGGCCTCCACGATCGACGCGGCGACGCGCTCGGCGCCCGCCAGGTTGATGTCGGCGACGACCACCGTGGCGCCCGCCGCGGCGAGCTCCTTCGCGACCGACTCGCCGATGCCGCTGCCACCACCGGTGACGACGGCGACCTTGCCCTCGAACTCGGACATGTTCTCCTTCTCTCTCGGCAACACGTGTTGTCTACAACCACGGTACACCCGAAATGAAGTTCGTTCGCTGAACTAATGAGATAGGCTAACGACCGATGACCGACGCCACCGATCTCCGCATCGCGGTGAACCGGCTGTCCCGCACCCTCCGTGCCCAGAAGGCCGACTCGAGCGTCACGGACGCGCAGTTCTCCGCCCTCGCCCGCCTGCACCGCGACGGCGCCATGACCCTGGCCGACCTGAGTCGGCAGGACGGCGTCACCCCGCCCTCGATGACGAAGACGGTCGCGGTGCTGGTCGAGCGGGGCCTGGTGTCCAAGTGCGGACACGGCGACGACCGCCGCAAGGTGCTGCTCGGTGCGACGCCAGCCGGAGCCGCCTTCGTCGAGGAGACCCGACGCCGCCGTGACGGCTGGCTCTCCCCGCGACTCGCAGCACTCACCGCCGACGAGCGGAGCACCCTCGCCGACGCCACCGAGATCATGAGGAGGCTGGCCCAGCAGTGACCGCCATGTTCCGCTCCCTCGCCGGACGCAACTACCGCATCTGGTTCGCCGGAGCCCTGGTGTCGAACGTCGGCACCTGGATGCAGCGCACCGCCCAGGACTGGATCGTGCTGACCCAGCTCTCGGACAACAACGCCGTCGCGGTGGGCATCACGATGGCCCTGCAGTTCGGCCCCCAGCTGCTGCTCCTGCCGCTCACCGGGCTCGCCGCCGACCGGTTCGACCGCCGGAAGATGCTCATGCTCACCCAGGGCCTGATGGGGCTGCTCGGGCTGGGACTCGGCGTCATGGTCCTCACGCACACCGCCACCCTGCTCGCGCTGTACGGCTTCGCCCTGGCACTCGGCATCGTCGCCGCGTTCGACGCCCCGATCCGGCAGGCCTTCGTCTCCGACGTCGTGCAGGGCGAGGACGTCTCGAACGCCGTCGCCCTGAACTCCGCGTCGTTCAACGCCGCACGCCTGATCGGCCCCGCGGTGGCCGGTGTGCTCATAGCGGCGATCGGCTCCGGATGGGTGTTCGTCATCAACGCCGGGTCGTTCCTGGCCGTCCTGCTCGCACTCCGGTTCGTCGACCCCGCGCAGCTCGCCGAACGGGTCCGGGCGGGCCGCGGCAAGGGGCAGATCGTCGCCGGCTTCCGGTACGTCCGCACCCGACCGGACATCGTCGTCGTGCTCTGCATGATCTTCGTCGTCGGGACGTTCGGCGTGAACTTCCCGATCTTCACCTCGACGATGGCGCGGGTCGAGTTCCACCAGGGCGCCGGCGAGTTCGGGCTGCTCAACTCGGTGATGGCCATCGGCTCGGTGCTCGGTGCGCTGCTCTCCGCGCGCCGGGACAAGCCGCGGATGCGCACCCTCGTGCTCGCCGCCGGCGGGTTCGGGCTCGCGTGCACCGCCGCCGCCCTCGCCCCGACGTACTGGACCTTCGCGATCGTGCTGGTGTTCGTCGGGCTCGCGTCCCTGACCTTCATGACCACGGCGAACGCCCTGGTGCAGACGACGACGAAGCCCGCGATGCGCGGACGCGTCATGGCGCTCTACATGGCGATCTTCGCGGGCGGCACCCCCATCGGCGCCCCGCTCGTCGGTGCCGTCGCCGACGCCTTCGGCCCACGCTGGGCGATCGTCGTCGGCGCGGCCTCGGGCTTCGTCGCACTCGGGATCGCGCTCGTCTGGCTCGTCCGGTACCAGCGGGTCCGGCTGCGCTACGACGCCGACTCGCGGCTGCACCTGGCGATCACGCACGCCGTGCCGGTGGTCGGCTCGCGCGCGGCGCTCCGCCGCGAGCTGGAACGCGACGAGACGCTCGCCGACCGCTCCAGCGCCGTCTGACGGACCGGCGGGTCGCCCTGCCCGTCCGCCGACGGCCCGTGACGCACCGACCGTCGGACGGGAGGCCCGCACCGGCGCCGCCACGGGCCTCCCGTCCGGCGCCACCCGGGCACACGGCCGCGGTCACGATGCGCGGACCGGCCCGGTCCCGCCACACACGCGCCGACCCGGCACCGGACACGCGCGCCGGGCGGGCTCAGAGCACGGGTGCGGACGACGCGAAGACGCGCTCGTCGAGGGCCGCGGCGACGCGGTCGGCAGCCACCGCCAGCCTTTGCCCGACGTCACCCGCCACCGCGAGCGCCGACTCTTCCGGGATGCCGTCGAGCAGGGCGCGGACCTCGTCGAACCCGGCGACCTCGTCCGCGACGCAGGACGGGGCGACGTCGGCCAGGCACTCGGCCGCGCGGTGCACCGTGAAGCGCAACGACCGCGGGCTGTGCGCGTCGAGGAGCAGGAAGGCGGCGGCGTCGGACGGCACCGGGGCGTGGTCACGGCCGCGCAGGAAGGCCTCGCCCGCGCCGCACGCCCGGAGCGCCGCCGTCCACGAGGTGACCGCATCCGGCTCGAGCAGCCGCGACGCCAACAGCCGTGCGGTGGAGGCGCAGCGGGTGAGCGAGCGTCCGAGGGTGAAGAACTCCCACACCTCGTCACGGCTGGCATCCCCCTCGACCACCCCGATGGCGAGGGCACTGCGCTCCCTCACCCAGCCGAGGAACTCGTGCGCCCGGTCGGGGGCGATCTTCCGGGGCATCCGCGACCGCGTGACGTCGAGGCAGTCCCAGAGCTCGCTCGAGACGACCTCGCGGGCGCGGCGTGCGTGGTCGCGGGCGACGGCGACCGCGGCGGCGATGGACGCGGGTTCGTGCCGGTCGAGTGCGAGGGCGTCGACGGTGGCGGCACGGTCCGGGTCGTTCGCGGGGCCGGTGGTCCCGATGACGCTGCGGAGCTCGGTGGACACGAGCCGGTCGTCGTCGAGGGTGCCCGGTTCGCGACGCGCGACGTAGACGTCGAGCAAGCGTGCGACGACGTCGGTGCGCTCCACCGCGCTCCCCACGTGGAAGACGTTCCCCGCGAGGCGGCTCAGCACGGCTGCTCCTGCATGTCCAGAACCTAACGAGCCGGCGTTGCCGGGGTGTTACAGAACCGCGTCACGGGTGTTGCAGGTGTCCCGTCTCCGCGCTCGCTACACAATCTAACTAGAGCGTCTAGCATTGGGGCATGACGTCCGAGGTGATGACCAGCACCGCGGGGTACTGGTACGAGGACTCCGCGGTCTCCGCCGTGGACGTCCTCAACGCCCTGCGGCGGTACCGGACGGCCGAGAGCGCTGCGCAGCGCCGAGCGCGCGAGGCACTGGGGATCGGCGAGAACGCCCTGCTGGCGCTCCGGTTCCTGATCGACGCCGAGCGCGACGGCCGCACCGTCAATGCGAAGGACCTCGCCGAGCGGCTCGAGATCACCGCGGCGTCGACGTCGGCGCTCGTCGACCGGCTCGTCCGCAGTGGACACGTCGAACGGCACGCCGACCCGAACGACCGCCGTGGCGTGATCCTCACCGCCACCGGCACCTCGATGCGGCACGCGCTCCGGGTCATCGAGGAGCTCGACGCCCGCGCGCTCGAGGTCACGGAGCACCTGCCGAGCAACGAGATGGCCGTCGTCGTGGACTTCCTGGACGAGATGGTCCGCGTCGTGGACGAGCTCGACGCCGGGTCGGACCACCTCCGTCGCGCGTAGCCTGGACCGCATGGACCCTCGCGGCGAACACCACCCCGAGGACGACATGCCGTTCGCCGAGCTCGACTCGCGGGCTCGCGCCGACGCCGCGCTCCGACGGATCCAGGCCGGGTCAGATCCGGCTCGTGAGGCGTTCGACCTCGCCAACACCATGAACGACGAGGCCGTGGGGCGGCTCACGAAGCGCCTGCGGCGGCTGTTCCGTCGAGGCTGATCGCTCGGCCGACCCGTGCATGTGCCCGTGCGTGCGCGTTCGCCGGTGCGTGCGTCAGAACGCGGTGCCGACCGCGGCGATGTCGTCGCCCCCGTGGCCGGCTGCGCTGGCATCGGCGTAGACGCGTCCGAGGGCCTCGAGCAGCGTGGTGGACACCCCGGTGGTCCGGGCGGCATCGGTGATGAGCTCGATGTCCTTCCGCAGGCCGTCGAGTGCGAACTGGGCGGGGAACTCGCGGGCGATCATCGCGGCGCCCTTGGTGTGGGCGTAGGCGGAGTCGCTCGCGCTGCCCTCGATGGCCTGCAGGAACAGCGCGGGGTCGAGCCCGAGCGCCGCCGCGAGGGCCAGGGACTGCCCGGTCGCCGCGGTGATCGAAGCGATCCAGGCGTTGGCGGCGAGCTTGAGGGCGGTGCCGTCGCCGACGTGGTCACCGGCGCGGACGGTCTTCGCGCCGATCGCGTCGAGCACGGGGTCGACGCGGTCGAGCAGGTCCGCCGGGCCGGCCGCGAGCATCGTGAGCTTGCCCTGCTCGGCGGGGGCCTTCGTGCCGAGCATCATCGCCTCGACGAGGGTGATGCCGTACTTCTCGGCCAGCTGCACGATCGTCGCGGTGCCGTCGACCCCGATCGTCGAGGCCTGCACCCACACGGCGTCGGCCGGGGCGTCGCCAGCGGCCTGCTCGAGGACGTCGACGACCGCATCGGTGTCGAACAGGGTGAGCAGGACGACCTCGGCGTGCTCGACGGCAGTGCCCGGGTCGCTCGCCACCGTCGCGCCGCGGTCACCCAGGGGCGAGGCCTTGTCGGCACTGCGGTTCCAGACCGTCACCTCGTGGCCGTCGCGGAGCAGTGATCCCGCCACGCCGGCGCCCATCGCACCCGTCCCCAACACCGTCACTCGCACGTGCGTCTCCGTCCTGGCGCGACACCGTGCCGCGACCGCTCCGACGCTACGCCCGACGCCGTCAGAGGAGCCCGCGAGCCTGCAGCCAGGCGGCCGGGTCGATCGGGGTGCCGGCCACGATGACCTCGAAGTGCAGGTGGGCGCCGGTCGAGACGCCCGTGTTGCCGACGGCCCCGAGGCGCTCCCCCGCGCGGAGGACCTGGCCGGGGCGGACGTCGATCGCCGACAGGTGCCCGTACCGGGTCGCAGTGCCGTCGGCGTGCTGCAGGAGGACCTGGTTGCCGTACCCACCGAGGACACCCGCCGAGACGACCCGGCCGGGCAGCGCGGCGACGACCGGGGTCCCGATGGCCGCGGCGAAGTCGACCCCCTGGTGGTTCGACGAGCAGGCCGCGCAGCCGACGACCCAGCGGGAGCCGAAGCCACCGGCGTCCGGGATCGCACCGACCGTGGGGCGGGCGGCGCCACCGGTCGAGCCCGAGCCACCGGGGACCCGGAGCGCTGCGGCAGCACGGCCGACCGAGAAGTCGTCGCGGCCGGCGGTCGGACCGGTCGAACCGTCGGCGACGAAGTGCTGCGTGCCGATGGCTGCCGACGTGGGTTCCGGAGCGGCCGGAGCGGCGACGGCGGTCTGCGGGGAGCCGACCGCGACGAACAGGCACGTGACGGCGGTCACCGCCGCGGCGGGAAGGGTCCGCCGGGCGGGGATCCGGAAGGACGCGGGGCGGCGGCGCGCGGGAGCGGCGGGATGCTCGGGAGCGGCAGGCTGCGTGGGCCGGATGCGTCGTGTGGGCTGGGTGGAAGCCGGGGTGGCGGGAGGGGGCACCGCCACCCCGGCGGCTCGGAGCGGCCCCGGCTGTGCAGCGTGCCGTGCACGGCGCGGCCGGGGCGCGGTCGGTCGGGCGGCGGCGCGGCGCTCGGCACCGCGTGGGCGCCGGGGCAGGCCGTCGTCGGGGGTCGTCATCGTGCGGTGACCAGCCCGGTCAGACGCGGACGACGCCGTCACGGGCGATCCGGTCCAGCTCGCACACGACGGCGTCGACGACCGCGCGGGTGATCGCGTCGGCGACGGTCTCGACCAGGACGAGGTGCTCGGGACGGATCGTGACCTCGGTCACCAGGGCCGATGCCACCCGCACCGGGATCTCGTCGATCGCGGCGACGAGGGCGGCCGGGACCAGCGTGGAGTCGCCCGGGCGGACGGGTGCGGACATCGGTGAGGTCGGTACCGGGGTCACGACGGCGATCGCCGGCGACGGGGTGGAGCGCACGGTGGAGTGCGGAGCGTCGGCCTGATCGCGACGCTGGGCGATGGAGTCGAAGAGCGGGGTGGAGGACATGCTGCGGACGGTCCGATCTGGATGTCGTGGCTGGTCGTTCTCGGGCGACCGGCGATGGCGGCGTGCCGAGCGGCACGTCCGCCATTCAACCATCGATATTTCAGATGTGCAATAGTGACCGGACAGTTGCAGCGATCAGTCGGGGTCGACGGCGGCAGCGGTCGGGTCGTCCGGCTGCAGCGCACGACGGACCCGCTCCACGATCGTCGCGGGCGGGTTGTTGTAGGTGTTCGCCGGCTCCTGGCCGCTGAGCTCCTGGATCGCCGCCATCACCGCATCGGTCGCGTGGCGCCGAGCTCGACCGGACGACGCCTCGCCGAAGGACGACAGGTCGATCGGCTGCCCGAACTCGATCGTCACGCGGGCGAGCTTCGGCAGCCGGGACCCGACCGGCTGGACGTCCTCGGTGCCGGTGAGCGCGACGGGTACCACTGGGGCGCCACTCGTCAGCGCCAACCACGCCACACCCGTGCGGCCCTTGTAGATCCGGCCGTCGAGCGAGCGTGTGCCCTCCGGGTAGATCGCGAACGCCTCGCCCTCCTGCAGGCGTGCCAGCCCGAGGTCGAGGGCCTGCTGCGCCGCCGCACCCGCGCCACGTTCGACCCCGATGGCGCCGATGCCCCCGAAGAACGCCCGCGAGACGGCTCCCTTGAGACCCGAACCCGTGAAGTACTCCTGCTTCGCCAGGAACGACACCTTGCGCGGTGCCATGAGCGTGATCGCGGGCGAGTCGATGAACGAGCGGTGGTTGCTCGCGAGGATCACCGCACCACGCTTCGGGACGTTCCGACGACCGATGATCTTCGGGCGCCACAGCAACCGGGCCAGCGGGGTCACCACCGCGCGACTGAGCACGGTGGCGAACTTCGTCGAACCGGACACCGGACCTCCTCGTGGTGACGAGCTACCGAGTGTAATGAGGCGCGCGGAGGGCACATGCCCGGAACGGCATGCAGTGCTGGTCGGGGGTCAGTCGGCCGCGGCGACGACGTCGAGGACCGCGCGTCCGTACCGCTCGAGCTTCGCCGCGCCGACGCCGGAGATCTCGCCGAGCTGGTCGACGTCGGCAGGTCGGACGGCGGAGATCCCCCGGAGCGTCGCGTCGTTGAACACCACGTACGCGGGGACGCCCTGCTCGCGGGCTTCGGCAGCGCGCCAGGCACGCAGGGCCTCGAACAGGCCGACGGCTTCCTGCGGCATGTCGGTGACGACCGTCCGTCGACTGCTGCGTCCGGCTCGCGGAGCCTTGACAGGGTCGCGACGCATCCGCACCTGCACCTTGCCCGTCAGGACCTCGGCGCTCGTGGGACTGAGGACGACCGTGCCGAAGCCGTCGCCCGACACCGCCGCGTAGCCCTGGGCCAGCACCTGTCGCGCGACCGCGCGCCACTCGCCCTCGGACAGGTCGGCGCCGATGCCGAAGGTCGCCAGGGTGTCGTGTTGGAGTTCCTGCACGCGGGGCGACCGCTTGCCGACCAGGATGTCGACGAGGTGCGAGACGCCGTACCGCTGGCGGCGCTCACGCTCGAGCCGCACGACGGTGGACAGCAGCTTCTGCGCGGGGACCGTGCCGTCCCACGACTCCGGCGGCGCGATGCACGTGTCGCAGTTGCCGCACGCCGTGCTCTCTTGCCCGAAGTACGCGAGCAGCCGCACCCGGCGGCACTCGATCGTCTCGCACAGGCTGA
Source organism: Curtobacterium sp. MCLR17_040 (assembly GCF_003234735.1). Taxonomy (NCBI): domain Bacteria; kingdom Bacillati; phylum Actinomycetota; class Actinomycetes; order Micrococcales; family Microbacteriaceae; genus Curtobacterium; species Curtobacterium sp. MCLR17_040. Next base: position 15,209 of record NZ_QKTE01000001.1, read on the forward strand.
GCATGGCGTCGAGGTGGGCGCTGAGCTGCCGACGGTGTGCGGCGTCACCTTCGGACTGGTCGATCATCCGCCGCTGCTGCACGACGTCGTTCAGGCCGTACGCGAGCCAGGCGGTGGCCGGCAGCCCGTCACGACCCGCACGGCCGGTCTCCTGGTAGTAGCCCTCGACCGACTTCGGCAGGTCGAGGTGCGCCACGAACCGGACGTCGGGCTTGTCGATGCCCATGCCGAACGCGATGGTCGCCACCATGACGACGCCGTCCTCGCGCAGGAACGTCGACTGGTTGCGGGCACGAACCCGGGCGTCGAGGCCCGCGTGGTACGGCAGGGCGTTGATCCCCTGCTCGGCCAGGGCGGACGCCGTGCGCTCGACGGAGTTGCGGGACAGGCAGTACACGATGCCCGCGTCGCCGCTGTGCTCCGTGCGGATGAAGGTGAGCAGCTGCTGCAGCGCGCCGGTCTTCGGTTCGATGCGGTACTGGATGTTCGGCCGGTCGAAGTCGGCGACGAAGTGCGCGGCGTCGTCGAGGCCGAGCCGCGCGGAGATCTCGCGGTGGGTCTGCGGCGTCGCGGTGGCGGTCAGGGCGATGCGCGGCACCGTCGGCCACCGCTCGTGCAGGACGCTCAGCTCGAGGTAGTCCGGGCGGAAGTCGTGGCCCCACTGGGCGACGCAGTGTGCCTCGTCGATGGCGAACAGCGAGACGCGCGCCCGGTCGAGGAGCGCACGGGTGGACTCGAGCCGCAGCCGCTCGGGCGCGAGGTAGAGCATGTCGACCTCGCCCTGCACCACGGCACGCTCGACCCGGGACCGTTCGTCGGGGCCCTGCGTGGAGTTGAGGAACGCGGCGCGCACGCCGTTCGCGGCCAGGGCGTCGACCTGGTCCTGCATGAGGGCGATGAGCGGCGACACCACGACCCCGACGCCGTCGCGGACGAGCGATGGCACCTGGTAGCAGAGGGACTTGCCGCCACCGGTCGGCATGAGCACCAGGGCGTCGCCGCCGGCCACCACCTGGTCGATGATGGCCGCCTGCTCGCCGCGGAAGTCGTCGTAGCCCCACACACGGTGCAGCACGTCGAGCGCAGCGGCACGGGGTGCGGACACGGCGGCGGGAGCAGGCACGGCAGCGGACGCGGGCGTGGTGCTCATGCCACGAGCCTACGGGCGACCGGCGACACCCACCGCACTGTCCACAGCACCGTCCGTGTCGGAGCCGGCACGGTGGTCGGAGCCGGCCACGTCGTCGGCGCGGGCCGGCGTGGTCGCCCAGCCCGTGCCTCCCGGCCGGGTCCAGCGGACGCCGCCCGCCCAGGCCGGGGTCACACCGCGGAACCGGGGCGCCTCGTGGCCGGCGAACCGGCGGTCCAGCCCCCGCCACCACGCCAGGAACTCGACCATGCCCCAGAACGCGAGCGACGTGACGAGGGTGACGAGCGTCCCCTGCCACGTGCCGTTGGCGTCCGACGAGGTCAGGTCGATCCCGGACCAGCCGGGCGCCTGCAGCACGAAGATCATGATGTTGTTGAAGGCGTGCTGCAGGACCGTGGCCTCGAGCCCGCCGGTCCGGAGGACGATGATCGCCGCGATCAGACCGAACGAGCCGACGTCGAGGATGCCCCAGACGTTGTAGCCGTTCGGGATGTGCAGCACCGCGAAGACGACCGTCGAGACCGCCACGGCGATGATCGTGCCGACGCGACGCGGGATCCACGACGCGACGGTCTGCATGAGGAAGCCGCGGAAGATGTACTCCTCGGCAGCGCCCTGGAACGGGACGAGCAGCACGACGAGGACGATCGTCAGCGTGAGGGTGCCGAGGGAGACCGTCGACTGGCCGATCGCGTCGTGGTTCCAGGCGAAGCCGCCGTCGGTCGTGATCATCCCGCCGTCCCAGAACAGGCCGGTCTGGACGACGAACATGACCGCGGCGATGACGAGCGTCGGCAGCAGGCACCAGGCAGTCCAGGCCCACCGGACCCGGAACCGCGTCGAGGACAGGATGCCGGCCGGTCCGATCCGCGTGATCTTGACGGCGAGCAGGATGCCCGGCAGCAGGACCACGAGCGAGACGAGCGACAGCGACAGGATCAGCGGGTCGGTGGGGTCGAGCGCGCCACCGGCCAGGTCGTTCTGCAGGTCGATCAGGGCTTGCGGCCCCTGCGTTGCGCCGATCGGCACGAAGTACGCGACCGCGATGACGATCTGCGACACGAGGTACCACCCCGCCAGGAACGCGAGGGCGACGAGCGGCCGCCACCACCTCCACCGTCCGTCGATCCGGGGCAGGCGCTGGTAGGGAACACTCACGCACCGCAGGGTACCGGGCCGGGCAGGATGGGAGCCGTGCTCACCGTCCTGTTCGGCCTGTCCGGCGCGATCGTCTACGGGTTCGCCGACTTCCTGGGCGGACTCGCCTCGCGCCGGGTCCGCCCGATCGTCGTCACGGCGGTGGCCGCCGCGATCGGGATCGTGCCGTTGCTCGTCGGACTGGTGGTCCTGGGTGGCGTGTTCTCGTGGCCGGCCGCGGTCTGGGGTGCGGTCGCCGGACTCTCCGGCGGCGTCGGGGTGCTGCTGCTCTACGCCGCACTCGCGATCGGACCGATGAGCGTGCTCTCCCCCGTCACCGCCGTCTTCGCGGCCGTCGTGCCGGTGCTCGTCGCGGTGTTCCGCGGCACGGTGCTGTCGCCCGTGGCCACCGGCGCGCTCGTGGTCGCGGTCGTCGCGGTGGTCCTGGTCGCGGTGGTCCGGGACCCCTCGGGCGCGCGGCTCACCGCCCGGGGCGTAATCGCCGCCGCCGTCGCCGGGTGCGGCTTCGGCGGGATCGTGCTGGCCTACGACATGACGCCGTCCGACTCGGGCATCGCGCCCCTCGTGGTCGCGCGGGTGCTGCAGGCGGTGCTGCTGGGTGCGGCGGCGATCGTCGTCGTGCTCCGGACGGGAGGCCCGGTGTCCGCCCCGACGTCGGCCCGCCCCGACGGGGCTGCCGCCGCCCGCGAGCCTCGGTCGGGTCGCGCATGGGGTCCGCGGCTGCTGGTCACCGTCGCCGTGTGCGGCGTCTTCGACGCGATGGCGAACGTGTTCATCCAGGCGGGGCTGCACAGCAGCGACGACCCGGCGACCCTGCCCGTCGTGAGTGTGCTCAACGCGCTCTACCCGATCGGCACGGTGGTGCTGGCCGGGGTCGTGCTGCGGGAACGGTTGACCGCGCAGCAGTGGATCGGCATCGTGCTGGCGTTCGTCGCGTCGGTGGCGCTGGCGTTGGCGTAGCGCGTGGGTCGCGGCGGGGTCGGGCGGGGCCGGGCGGGGCCGGGCGGGGCCGGCACGGTGCCGAGTCGTTCGAACCGTGCGAGGTTGACCACCCGGTGCGGACTTGCAGCACCGCACCGAGCCGCCAACGCCGCACCGGATGAGCGAACCCGCACGGTGCGACGGGCGGGCGCGGTCAGGCGTCGGGGATGAGGCGCTTGCCGAGCGAGACCGTGCGGTCGTCGGTGTAGCCGAGGGACGCGTAGAACCCGAGCACCTGCTCGTTGCCGGCACGCACCTGCAGGTTGAGCTTCGGGCAGCCGAGGTCGGTCAGGAGCCGCTCGAACTCAGCCATCAGGGTGCGACCGAGGCCGGAGCCCTGCAGGTCGGGGCGCACGGCGAGGTAGTTCACCCAGCCGCGGTGCCCGTCGAAGCCGGCCATGCCCGCGGCGACGACGCCGGTGTCGGTGTCGTCGGTACCGGTGTCGTCGGCCTGGGGCTCGGCGACCAGGAAGAGCTCGGGCTGGACCGTCAGCTTGCGGGCGATGTCACGTCGGGGGTCGTTCCAGGGTCGGACGAGGCCGCACGATTCCCACAGGGCGACGACCGCGTCGGTGTCCTCGGTGCGGAAGGGGCGGATCCGGTACTCCATGCCCCCACGTTAACGGGGGTGGGGAGAACGTCGTCACCGGCCTGTCGCCGTGATCTGATAGACCTGTCCGACCACCCAGCCGATCAGGAGCCCCGTGACCGCACACGACACCCTCCCGTCGCGCCGCAGCGCACGGGACGACGAAGCCGGTTCGCGGTCCCGGCGTTCCCCGCGCAGACGGCAGACGGTCGGCGGCGCGATCGTGTCGCTCGTCGCCGAGTTGCTCATCATCGCGGGCGCCGGCACCGGCCTGTACGTCGTGTGGACGGCGTGGTGGACCGACGTGGTCGCCGTGAACGAGCAGACGAAGCTCGTGCAGGGCCTCGACCAGGTCAAGACCCCGAAGGTCGAGGGCACCGAGCACCGCGGCACCGCACCCGTGCTGGACGAACCGCCGGGGTTGTCGGACGTCTTCGGCACGATGCAGATCCCCCGGTTCGGCAAGGACTACAACCGGCCGATCGGCGAGGGCACGGATCGTGAGAAGGTCCTCAACACCATCGGGCTCGGCCACTACCAGGACACCGCGATGCCCGGCGCACCCGGCAACTTCGCCGTCGCCGGACACCGGGTCACCTACGGCAAGCCCCTCAACCAGATCGCGGAGCTCAAGAAGGGCGACTCGGTCGTGGTCCGGGTCACCGACGCGAAGACGAAGTTCGACGTCTGGTACGTCTACAAGGTCACCGACAGCCAGATCGTGACGCCCGACAAGATCGAGACGATCGCGCCGGTGCCGAACAGGCCCGGTGTGGAACCGACCCCCCAGGACCGATGGCTCACGCTGACCGCCTGCCACCCGATGTGGTCGGCGGCGGAGCGGTTCGTGACGCACGCGAAGCTCGACTACTGGATGCCCGCGTCCGAGGGCACCCCGAAGGAACTCTCGGAGACCGCCAAGTGATCTTCCCCCTGGTCTGGCGGCTGCTGCCCGGCCCCACCGCCCTGAAGGTGCTCGAGTTGCTCGTGCTCCTCGTCGCCATCGTGTTCGTGCTGTTCCAGTGGGTGTTCCCGTGGATCGCGGCGGACATCCTGCCGCCGCCCGACGGCACGGTGGAGTCGACGCCGACCCCGTAGCGTCGGGTCAGGTCGGGTCGGGTCAGACCGTGGTCGTCACCTGCGACCCGCCGGCCGGGGTGCGTCGCACCGCGATCCGCTCCGGGATCCGCTGCTTGAGTTCCTCGACGTGGCTGACGATCCCGACCTGTCGCCCGCCCGCGGTGAGTCGCGACAACTGCCCGATGACGTCGTCGAGGGTCTCGGGGTCGAGCGTGCCGAACCCCTCGTCGACGAACAGGGTGCCGAGCGAGACCCCGCCGGCCTCGGCCTGCACGACGTCGGCCAGCCCGAGCGCCAGGCACAGCGACACGGTGAACGTCTCGCCGCCGGACAGGCTGCGGGGATCGCGGACGGTGTCGGTCGTGTGGTCGTGCACGGCGAGGGCGAGCCCCGTCCGTCGCGCCCGTGACCCGGATTCCCGTTCGTCGGAGGTCTCGAGGGTGAAGCGCCCGGCGAGCATGCCGCGCAACCGGTCGTTCGCCGCCGCCACGACGTCCTCGAAGCGCCGCATGAGCACGTAGGTGCCGAGCGTGATGCCGGTCGGGTTGACCGATGCCACCCCGTTCGCGACGTCGGCGAGCCGGACGACCGCACGGCTGCGGGCCGAGGTCTCCTGTCGCGCACGGACGGTGCGGTCGACCTCGGTCGCACACTGCTCGACGGCTTCGGCGCGGTGGGCAGCGGTCACCGCGAGCCGGGTGGCCTCGTCGAGCTCGGCCGTCGCGCGGACCCGTTCGGCCTGGGCCGCCGGCACGTCGAGCTGCTCCGGATCGTCGTCGGCGGCCTGCACCACCGCGGGATCGTCGAGCCCTGCCCGCACGACGGCGCGTTCGGCCTCGGCGGCGCTGATGCTGCTGCGGAAGCGTGCGACGGTGTCGGGGTCGAGCAGGCCGGCTCGTGCGGCGTCGACGTCGGGGAACCCCTGCTCGTCGAGGACCCGGGCGACCTCGGCGCTGCGCTCGTCGCGGGCGCGGGCAGCGGCAGCCGCGCGGTCGTCGGCCTCGGCGACGGCGCGGAGCACCGTCAGCCGTCCGTCGAGCTCGTCGACCACGGCCCGGAGCGACACAGGCGAGCTGCCGTCGTCGCTGTCGAGCAGTGCTGCGAGCCGGTCGATCGCCTCGTGCACGGATCGCAGGTCGGCCTCGAGCCGCTCGGCGTCGGAGGCCGCGGTCGACGCGAGCACCGTGCGCCGGGCGTCGAGGTCGTTCCGCTCGCGCTCGAGCGCCCGCGTCGCGGTGTCGTGCGCCGTCCGCTCGCGCTCGTGCTCCAGCACCAGCGCCGCGGCGTCGTGCGCCGCTCGGACCCGCTCGTCGGCGGCCACCGCCATGGCGTCGAGGGCGACCGTGTCGACGGCGCCGACGACGTCGGTCAGCCGGAGGTGCTCGGCGCGCTCGACGGCCAGGTCGGCCGCGGCGTCGGCGAGCTGCTGGTCGGCCGTACGCGTGGCGTCGCCCGCTGACTCCACCGCCTGGATCGTCGGGTGGTCGTCCTGTGGCGCGGCCACCGACGGGTGCGCCGTCGATCCGCACACCGGGCAGGGGTCGCCGGGGGTCAGCGCGGCACCGAGCTCTCCGGCGAGTCCGGCGATCCGCCGCTCGCGCAGGGAGCGTTCGGCGTCGAGCGCCTCGGTGGCCCGACGGCGGGCCTCGGCCACGATGCGTTCGGCACCGGCGACCCGCTGTTCGGCGCGGTCGCGGGCGGCCAGGTCGGCGCGGAGCGACTGCACCCGGGCGACCTCGTGCGCGGCGGCGTCGGCGTCGGCAGCGGTCGTCGAGGCGGTGCGGGCGGCCTCGACGATCCGGGCTCGTTCCGTCGGCCGGGCCTCGAGCGCGGTGTCGAGGGCGGCGAGGTCGTCTGTGAGGCGCGATGCGGTCGCAGTGGCCTCGGCGATGGCGGTGCGCCTGGCGTCTGCGTCGGCCTCGACCGCGACGAGGTGCCGGACGTCGGACAGGGCGTCGGTCAGCGAGTCGCGGCGCCGGGCGACCTGCTGTGCGTCGACGGCGCCGAGTGCGTGCTGCTCGCGCAGTCGGGCGGCTGCCGCGGCGGTGTCGTCCGCCCGGACGGTCGCGGCGTCGAGGCCGTCGGCCACCGCGGCGACCCGGGCGGCGCGCTCGGCCGTCGCGACCGCGGCCCGTGCCTGCTCGATCGCCGGGGCGTCGTCGTCGAGGAGCGCCTGCCGCCGCAGCAGCGCCGCTCGTCGCTCGAGGGCGGCCGCACGGGCCGTCACCGATCGTTCGTGTTCGGTCGCCGCCGTCGCAGCGGCAGCCGCAGCCGTCCGGGCCGCCCCGGCGGCGTCGGCCGTCGCGCGGAGGGACGCCACCGTGCCGGGGACGACGGACTCGTCGGCGTCAGCGAGGTCGGCGGCCTGCGCGAACCGGGCCAGGGCCTCGCGGACGCGGTCGTCGGCCCCCTCGACCTCGGCCTGCACGGCCCGGCGGCGAGCGGCGAGCTCGTCGGCGGTGCGGTCGTAGACCTGCGTGCCGAACAGCGACTGCAGGAGCTTCCGGCGGTCTTCCCCCGGGGAGCGGAGGAACCGTGCGAACTCTCCCTGCGGCAGCACCACGGTCTGCAGGAACTGCGCGCGGTCGAGCCCGACGATCCGGGCGATCTCGACCCCGACCTCGGGGATGCGGGACGACATGGGTTCGCCGGCGACGTCGGTCGGCGCGGCGAGCCGGAACAGCTGCACCGACGCCTGCTGCTTCACCGTGCCGGTCCCGCGCTGCTTCGGGCGGTCGTACTGCGGGGTGCGCCGGACCCGGTACGTGCCCGCACCGGTCTCGAACACGAGCTCGACGAACGGCTCGACCGCGGGGTCGGCGTGCTGGCTGTGCAACCGGTCGGAGCTGGCGTCGGAACCAGCGAGTCCGCCGTACAGGGCGAACACGACGGCGTCGATGATCGTCGACTTGCCGGAACCGGTCGGCCCTTCGAGCAGGAAGACCCCGGAGGCGGCCAGCGCCGCGAAGTCGATGGTCACGAGGTCGGGGTAGGGCCCGATGGCGCGCAGTTCGAGTCGGTGCAGGTACATCAGCGGTCCACCTCACGCTGCAGGGCGAGCACCGCGGCCTCGTACGCCTCGGTCAGCACCGCCCGTTCGTCGTCGTCGGGCAGCCCGCCGGTGGCGAAGGCCACGAAGTCGCCGGCGACCTCGACCGGGTCGGACGTCGCGGTGACGGCCCGCGCTGCGGTGGCGGCCGGCCGGTCCGCCGGTTCGTGCGTGATCGCCAGGGCGTGCGGGAAGTGGTCCTTCACGCGGGCGTACATGCGTTCCGGGTGCACGGTGTCGGTCACCGCGACGCGGACCCAGGCGTCGGCATCGGCCCGGAACTCCCCGGACTCGATGGCGTCGATGCTGCCCCGCACGTCGACGAGCCGCCGCGGCACCGGGGTCGGTACGAGCTCGACGGTGACGGCACCCGCCGCGTCGAGGTCGGCGATCGTCACGGACTTCCGCTGGTGCCGCTCGCCGAACGAGAACGCCAGCGGCGACCCGGCGTACCGGATCCGGCCGTCGTCGCCGACGCGCTGCGGGCCGTGCAGGTGCCCGAGGGCGACGTAGTCGAACCCGTCGAACACCGACTCGGCCACGCGGTCGACACCGCCGACGCGGATGTCCTGCTCGCTGTCGCTCGGGTCGGCGCCCCCGACGAAGGCGTGCGCGACGACGACGCTCCGGGTGTCGGCCCGCGTCGCCAGGTCGGCGCGGATCCGTTCGGTGGCGGCGTGCACGACGGCGTGGTGCGAGCGGGCGAGGGGTTCGTCGGGGACCGCCGCCAGGGCGTACCGCGTGAGGTCGGGGTGCAGGTACGGGATGCCGTACACGGCCACCGGGCCGTCGTCGTCGGGCACGAGCACCGGATCGGCCACGTGGGCGGGCTCGGCGAGGATGCGCACGCGCTGCCCCATCACGCCGGCCCCGAAGCCGAGCCGTGCGGCGGAGTCGTGGTTGCCCGGCGTGAGGACCACCGTCGTGGTCTCGGCGAGGCGTTCCAGCACGCGGGAGAGCATGCGGACGGCGTCCACCGGCGGGATCGCACGGTCGTAGACGTCGCCGGCGATGACGACGAGGTCGACCGCGCGCTCGCGGGCGAGGTCGACGAGCCAGTCGGTGAACGCGGCCTGGTGCTCGAGCAGGTCGGCACCCAGCAGTGTGCGGCCGAGGTGCCAGTCGCCGGTGTGCAGGATGCGCATGCGGCCACGGTAACGCCGGCCGGGGACATCTCCGGACACCTCGCGGTGCCCTGTGGAGGACTCAGGCGGTCACGCAGCTGGCGGACGCCAGGCCCAGCACCGAGACGACCCGGACCTTGACGGTCGGTGTGCTCGTCGCCGTCCAGTTGTTGCCGAGGTTCGTGCGGAGGTGCAGCGTGTAGGTGGTGCCGAGGTTCAGGAGTCCGGCGCCCCCGTAGACCATCGAACGGGCACCGACGGTGGTCGTGCTGGCCACCTGCGTCGTCCCGTTCATCAGGTCGAACGACACCGGCACGGTCGCGCCGTTGTCGTAGGTCCAGGCGATCGTCACCGTGTTCGACCCGGCCGGGGCGCAGGTCAGGGTGGGGACACCGGTCGCCGTGCCCGCCGTGAAGGCCGCGGTCGGTGCGACGGTGGTCCGCGACCACGGGGCCGCGTCCGCCGCTCCGGGCAGCAGGACGCCGGCGGCCGCCGCGAGCGCGAGCACCGCGGCGCCCCCGCCGAGGCGGCGCAGGCGCCGCCTGCGACGGACTCGTCGACGCAGCGCGCGACGGGTGAGGACGGTGGGCGCGGCGGTCGGGAGGCCCGTGGCGGCGCCGTCCCGTGCCTCCAGGCCGTCGTCCGTACCGCCCACCGGACCGGCAGCGTCGTCCGGACCGGCCGCGTCGTCGGGGCCACCGGCCGCACCGTCGGTCTCGTCGTCGTCCTCGACGAGTCGCCGGAGCGACCCGTCGATCGTGCAGAGCGCGAGCACCGCGGTCAGACCGAGCGCGAGCATCGCGACCAGGCCCCACTCCCCCGCGCTGATCCAGCGGATCGGTGTCCCGATGAACGGGATGCGCAGGAAGGCGATGCCGTGCACGGCGGAGCGCTCGATCGGCGTGGAGTCCTGCTGCGGGTTGGCGTCGCCCTTCGTGACCATGGTGCCGCCTGGGCCGTCCTCGACGTAGCGGTGCATGCGCAGGTGGTCCGCCTGGTCGGGGTCGTCGGCCAGCAGGACCTTGCCCGTGGCGATCTCGCCCGAGCCGACCGGACGCGAGACGACCACGTCGCCGGGGACGATCCGCGGCTCCATCGAACCGGTCATCACGGTGGTCGGCTGCCAGCCGATGAGCGCCGGCGCGGCCGCCCAGAGCGCGAGGCCGAGCAGCGTCGCGACCACGCCCCGGGCGAGGGTGGCGACGACGACGCGCCCCCAGTCGACGGCGTCACGGACCGCTGCGTGCGGTGCGGGACCACCGTGCACTGCGATGCTGCTCATGACTGCCTTCGACCGGGGGCGCGTTGCGGGGAGGGAACGGACGGGGCTGGTTCGGCCCCGGTCCCGGCTCAGCTGTTCTGGGCCTCCCAGGTGAAGCCGAGGGCTGCGGTGCCGCCCTGCACGGTGTTCGGGGCGGTGCTCGAGACCGTGTAGGTGACGCGGTAGACGCGCGTCTCGGACGCGGTGCCGGTCGGGGCCCAGGTGCCGACGCCGGTCGCGTAGTTGGTCGAGGCGGCCCCGAAGCCCGCGACGGTGCCGCTGTAGAGCGAGCCGCCGGTGGCGGCCGGGGTGAAGCCGGAGCAGGAGCCGAAGCCGCCGCCGGTGCCCTGCTCGACGGTCAGGTTGACGTTCGCCGCCAGGTCCTTCGTGGTCGAGACGTTCGTGCCGTAGAGCTTCACGGCCGAGGGCAGCGAACCGGTCGAGGTCACCGCGATGCAGTTCGCACCGGTCGAGCCGGGCTTCAGGTTGTTCGCCGTGAACAGCGCGGTGTTGTTGTCGTCGTCGGACAGGGCGACACTGCCGGCCGTCCAGTTGTTCGTCGGGTTGACGGTGGTCGAGGAGAAGGCCGCGTACGAGGCCGTCGAGACGACGACCCCCGAGGCGACGAGGGCGGCGGGGATGGCGATCCAGGCGGCGAGGCGGGCAGCACGAGGCGTGACACGAGACATGGTTGGACTCCGTGAGGAAGAGATCTGATCGGTGGTTCGGACGGGCCCGCGGTGGTTGGTCGCGCTACGTGCCGAGGTGGTACGACGATCAAGCTACTTGGCCCTCGAGCAGCTCACAAGACCTGAGATGTCCCCACTGATGGGGGTATCTTGACGAGTGAGTTACTTGTTGACTGAAGTTCCCACCCTGTACCCGAGAAGAGCTCCCATGACGGACACCGACCCGGTCGTCCTCCCCCCGCACGCACCCGCCGTCCCCGCGGCACGCGTCGCCCCCACCACACCGCCGGCACCGATGTCGCCCGACGTCACTGCGCTCGACCCCGTCACCGCCGACACGGACCCCGACGCCGACCTGCCGCGACTGCTCACCGCCTTCCGCGTGCTCCAGATGCAGCACGCGCGCGTCCTGCACCACGAGAGCACGGTCCGCGCACTGAACGCCACGGACACCCGGTTCGTGTTCTTCCTCAGCGCCGCCGGCGGCCACGGCGTCACCCCGAAGCAGGCCGGCGAGTACCTCGAGCTCACCACCGGCGCGATGACGTCGCTGATCGACCGGCTCGAGAAGCACGGACACCTGGAGCGTCGCCCGAACCCCGAGGACCGCCGGAGCGTGCTGCTGCACCTCACGCCGTCGGGCACGGCGGTCGCCCGCGAGGTCGGCGCCGTGTACTCCGATGCGTTCCGGCAGGTCGTCGCACCGTCCGACCGCGCCGTGGTCGCCGCCGCGTTCGAGGGCCTCGGCGCCGCCCTGGAGCACCACCACCGCAGCGCCGCCGTGTGACAGCCGGTGTCACGGCCCGCGCGTAGCGTGAGCGCCATGACCCCCTCTGAACTCCTCACCGAAGCGTTCTCCCGCGTCCCCGAGACGATCGAGCGGGCCGTCGACGGGCTCTCCGAAGACCAGCTCGCGGCACGACCGGCAGCCGGGGCGAACACGCTGGCGTGGCTCGCGTGGCACATCGCCCGCGGCCAGGACGTGCAGATCGCCGAGCTCGCCGGCTCCGAGCAGGTCTGGACGGCGGACGGCTGGTACGACCGGTTCGGGCTGCCGTTCCCGGCCGAGGCGCTCGGCTACGGCATGTCCCGCGACGACGTCGGTCGGGTGCGGGCCTCCGCCGAGCTGCTCACCGGGTACCTGCGCGCGGTGCACGAGCGCACCGTCGCGTACCTCGGCACGCTCGGCCCGGACGACCTCGACCCCGTCATCGACGACGCGTGGGACCCGCCCGTCACGGCCGGCGCGCGGCTCGTGAGCATCCTGGACGACTGCACGCAGCACGCAGGACAGGCCGGTTTCGTGCGCGGGCTGCTGTTCTTCAACCGCTGAGCGCGCGCGGCCGCGCGGTCGCGCGTCCGGTGAGCAGAAGACGACGAGTCTGCCGCGGCGACCCGACGTCTTCTGCTCACTCGACGACGGACGGGAGGCCCGGTACCAGCTGGTACCGGGCCTCCCGTCCGTCGTCTAGTCGCGTTTAGCGCGCGGCGAGCTCCGACACGATGCCGTCACCGGGTGCGGCCTGCACCAGGTCCGCCTCGATCTCGGCGCGCTCGAGGATGCCCTCGATCTTGCGGATGCGGCCACGCGGGACGATCGTCACGACCGTGCCCTCCTTGCCGGCACGACCCGTGCGGCCGGAGCGGTGCATGTACGCCTTGTAGTCGTCCGGGGCGTCGGCCTGCACGACGAGCGAGACGTCGTCGACGTGGATGCCGCGGGCGGCGACGTCGGTGGCGACGAGCACGTTCACGCGGCCGCTCGTGAGCAGCTGCAGGTTACGCGTGCGGCGCGACTGGTTCAGGTCACCGTGGAGCGAGGTCGCGCGGATGCCGGCGTCCTCGAACTGGTCGGCCAGACGCTCGGCGTAGGCACGGGTCCGGGCGAAGACGATGGTCTTGCCGTCGCCGGCGACCAGCTCCTCGAGGAGACGGTCCTTCTCGCGCTGCTCGACCACGAGGACACGGTGGTCGATGGTCGAGGACGCCTGGTCCTCACCCGCGACCTCGTGCACGCTCGGCTCGTGCAGGAACTGCTCGACGAGCGCCGCGACCTGGGTGTCGAGCGTCGCGCTGAACAGCAGCTTCTGCGCGCGGTTGCCCTGCGGGGTGACCTCGGCCGTGGCGGAGAGGATCTCCTGCACCGGCTCGAGGAACCCGAGGTCGCACATGTGGTCGGCCTCGTCGAGCACGGAGATGATGACCTCGCTGAGGTCGAGCTTCCCCTTGTTCATGAGGTCCTGCACACGACCGGGGGTGCCGACGATGATGTCGACGCCGCGCTCGAGTGCGCCCTCCTGGCGGCCGTAGGGGACGCCGCCGTAGATCTGCGTCGTGAACAGGCCGACCGAGCGGGCGATCGGCTGCACCGTGCGGTCGATCTGCAGGGCGAGCTCACGGGTCGGCGCGAGGATGAGCGCACGCGGGGCGCGGCCCATCTTGCGCTTGGTGCCGCCGCCGTGCTCCATGAGCTTCTCGACCAGCGGCGCACCGAAGGCGATGGTCTTGCCGGAGCCGGTGCGGCCACGGCCGAGGACGTCCTTGCCGGCGAGCACGTCGGGGATCGTCGCCGCCTGGATCGGGAACGGGCTCGAGGCGCCGAGCTCCTGGAGGGCGCGTGAGATGTTGCCGCCGATGCCCAGGTCGCCGAAGGTCACGCCCTCGACGTCGGCCGCGATGGTGGCCTCGGCCTGGAGCTTCTCGAGCTTGACGTCGTCTGCGGGCACGAACTTGCCGCGCTCGGGCTCGTCGAACGAGCGGCGCGGGGTGCGGTCGCTGCGGTCGTCGCGGTCGAACTTGCGCGGGGCGCGGTCGTCACGGTCGAAGCTGCGACGGGGACGGTCGTCGTTGTCACGACGGGGCGCACGGTCGTCACGGTTGAACGAACGAGGAGCACGGTCATCACGGTCGAACTTGCGCGGAGCGCGGTCATCACGGTCGAAGCTGCGACGGGGACGGTCGTCGTTGTCCCGACGGGGCGCACGGTCATCGCGGTTGAAGCTGCGCGGCGCGCGGTCGTCACGGTCGAACGAACGACGCGGTCGGTCATCGTTGTCACGACGCGGTGCACGGTCGTCGCGGTCGAATGAACGACGCGGACGGTCGTCGTTGTCACGACGCGGGGCACGGTCATCACGGTTGAAGCTGCGCGGGGCGCGGTCGTCGCGGTCGAAGCGACGCGGACGGTCATCGTTGTCACGACGGGGCGCACGGTCATCGCGGTTGAAGCTGCGCGGCGCACGGTCGTCACGGTTGAACGAACGCGGAGCGCGCTCGTCGCGGTCGAACGAACGACGCGGACGGTCGTCATTGTCACGACGGGGCGCACGGTCGTCACGATCGAAGCGACGCGGGGCGCGGTCGTCACGGTTGAAGCCGCGACCACCACGGTCGTCGCGGTCGGGTCGACGCTGGCCGCCACTGTCACGCGGCTCCCAGTTCGGACGGGCCGGACGCTCGCCCTGCGACGCGCGACCGCGACGCTCCTCGGCGTCCCAGCGCTGCTTCTGGCGCGGCTGCGACGAGTCGGCGGCGCGGAACCCGCGGTGCTTGCTGCTGCGGGCGGCGGGGGTGCCGTTCGGGTGGCGGACGCGGTCGGAGGCGCGGTTGTCCGCGCCGCCCTTGTTGTACGGGGCCATGGCTGCTTTCTCGGGTGCGCAACGTACCGCAGCGCCCGACAGCGACATCGGCGGGGGCTGCTTGCGGAGAGGGGGTTCATCCCGTCGCGAGTCGACGTGATTCCAGCCCTCGAGCAACACACACCCAGCAGAATTTCCGTGATCACAATGTCACGACGTCGAAGGCCGACCGATCGAGTCTACGCGAGCCGGTGCCGTGACGCCAGCCCCGAGGCGAACGCAGGCCGGTCGAGCGGGGTGATCCGCGCCTCCTGGCCGCACCGGACGCGACGCGTCACGGCGAGCCCAGCCGGAACAGCCGTTGCAGCCCCCACCCGGTGACGCGCACGAGTGCTTCGACCACGATCCCCCCGCTCATCTTCGACTCGCCCCGCTCGCGCTCCACGAAGGTGATGGGGACCTCGGCGACGACGGCACCCGCCCGGAGCGCGCGTCGGGCGAGGTCGACCTGGAAGCAGTAGCCGGCCGAGGCGATGCCCTCTGCGATGAGCGAACGGAGGAGGTCCGCGCGGATCGCGCGGTAGCCCCCGGTGAGGTCGCGGACCCGGACACCGAGCACGAGCCGACTGTAGAGCGAGCCGCCGCGCGACAGGGCGATCCGGTGCCACGGCCAGTTCACGACCGAGCCACCGCGCACCCAGCGCGAGCCGATGACCAGGTCGGCACCCGCCGCCGAGCGCTCGAGCAACCTGCCGAGTTCTTCGGGCCGGTGCGAACCGTCGGCGTCCATCTCGACCAGGACGTCGTGGTGGCGCTCGAGCCCCCAGGCGAACCCGGCCAGGTAGGCGGCACCGAGACCGGCCTTCTCGGTGCGGTGCAGGACGTGCACACGCTCGTCGTCCCGGGCGAGGTCGTCCGCGATCGCGCCGGTGCCGTCCGGGCTGCCGTCGTCGACGACCAGGACGGTGACCTCGGGGCGTGCCGCGAGGACGCGGGCGACGACCGACTCGATGTTCTCGCGCTCGTCGTACGTGGGGATGACGACGAGCACCCCTCCACCGCCACTGCGAAGTTTCAAGGATTACCCCGTTGCTGTGTGGTTCGAATTGGATATCAGAACAACATATACGCAACGACACCACGGAGGCCAGCATGCGAGACAGCACGGCGACCCGCACCCTGCCCGATTGCCTCATCACCCTCGCGCTCTACGCACTCGCGCGGGTCGTGACGACCGTCACGCTCACGGTGGGGTTCGCGTTCAGCGACCCGGTCGGGTTCGGCGACCCGCTCGGCTGGAAGGG
Source organism: Curtobacterium sp. MCLR17_040 (assembly GCF_003234735.1). Taxonomy (NCBI): domain Bacteria; kingdom Bacillati; phylum Actinomycetota; class Actinomycetes; order Micrococcales; family Microbacteriaceae; genus Curtobacterium; species Curtobacterium sp. MCLR17_040. Next base: position 31,172 of record NZ_QKTE01000001.1, read on the forward strand.
GTTCTTCGAACGCTCGGCCGCCTGGGACGGCCAGTACTTCCTCGAGATCGCGCGGCAGGGCTACCCGAGCGCGCTGCCCGTCGACGACACCGGCGCCGTCCAGCAGAACGCCTGGGCGTTCTTGCCCGTGTTCCCGGCGGTCGTGCGGGCGGCCAGCACGACCGGCGCCGACCCCGCGGTGGTCGCGGTGCTGCTCGCGACGGCGTTCGGCGGCGCGGCGTCCGTCGCACTCATGGTCCTGGTCCGTCCACATGTCGGACGGACCACCGCGCTGTGGTCGGGCGTGTTCTTCGCCTTCGGGCCGATGTCGTTCGTCCTGCAGCTCGCCTACGCCGAGTCGCTCGGCCTGCTGCTCGCGTTCGCCGCACTCATCGCGATGCAGCGGCGGCACTACTGGACGGTCCTGCCGATCGTCACGGCTCTCGCGTTCACCCGGCCCGGGGCGCTCGCGATCCCGTTGGCGCTCGCGCTGCACGCCGTGCTCCGGCTCGTGCAGCACGACCCGGTGCCCGTGCGGGAGCGTGTCGCGATCGTCGTCACCGGCCTCGTCACGGCAGCGGCCGGCCTGGCGTGGCCGGTCGTCGCGGCGCTCGTCACCGGGGTTCCCGACGCCTACTTGCAGACCGAACTCGCGTGGTGGCGGCTCCACCTCGACGTGCAGCACTTCGTGCCGCTGACACCGTGGTTCCTGCAGGCCGACCGGGTCGCGGGCGCGCTCGGCGTGGTCGCTGTGCTCGTCGCGGTCGGCGCCACCGGGTGGTGGCTGTCGTCACGCTCGACCCGCCGGATCGGCTCGGTGCCGCTGCTCGGCTCGACGTCGTACCTGCTCTACCTCTTCGCGACGTTCCTGCCCCAACAGAGCCTGCCGCGGCTGCTGCTGCCGGCGGCCCCGTTGCTCGGTGCGCCGATCCTGCACCGCAGCGCGCTGCGACGGGGGGTCGTGCTCGGTGGCTGCGTGCTCGCGCAGCCCGCGGCGGTTTGGGTGCTGTTCCTCACCCACAATCCCTGAGCCGGTGGCTCAGGACTCCGCGAGCCGCCGACGCTGCTCGGCGACGTCGAAGTCCGCCTTGGGCCAGGACAGGTGCATGTCCTCCAGCGCCCGGAGCAGGAGCTGCTGCACGGCGAGGCGGGCGTACCACTTGCGGTTCGCGGGCACGACGTACCAGGGCGCCTGCGGGGTCGACGTGCGGTCGAGGGCGATCTGGTACGCCTGCTGGTAGCGGTCCCAGAGCAGGCGGTCGTCGATGTCGCCCGGGTTGAACTTCCAGTGCTTGTCGGGGCGGTCGAGCCGGTCGCCGAGACGCTCGCGCTGCTCGTCCTTCGAGATGTGCAGCATCACCTTGACGATGGTCGTGCCGGAGGCGGCGAGGCCGTCCTCGAACGCGGTGATCGCGCCGTAGCGGCGTTCGATCTCGTCCGGTGCGGCGAGCCCGCGGACGCGCTGGGCGAGCACGTCCTCGTAGTGCGAGCGGTCGAACACGCCGAGCTGCCCGGCTGCCGGCAGCTGCTTCTCGATGCGCCAGAGGAAGTCGTGCTCGCGCTCCTCGGCCGTCGGGGCCTTGAAGCCGGCGTAGTGCACGCCGTTCGGGTCGACCGCACCGACGACGTGCGAGACGATGCCGCCCTTGCCCGCGGTGTCCATCGCCTGCAGTACGAGCAGCACCCGGCGATCGTCGCCGGCCGTCGATGCCGCGTACAGGCGCTCCTGCAGGGCGGCGAGACGGGAGGCGCCGGCGGCGAGGGCCTCGAGGCCGTCGATCTTTCGGCCGGGGAAGCCCGGGGTGCCGTCCGGGTCCACCTGGTCGAGGCGGAACCCGGGTTCGACGCGGAGCAGTGGTTCGGGATCGGCGTTCCAGGCCTTGCGATTGCTCACGGGTCCTCCTGCGGTGCTCCGGTCGGCGGCTGCCGTGCTCATCCTCGCACTGCCGTCCTCCGCTCGGGTGACGTGGGCGGTCGCCGGGGCGGCTAGCGTGGACGTGATGAAGTCCGGCCGCCGCTCAGTGCTCGCGCTCGTCGCCGCGGTCGTGGCGCTCGGCGCGATGGCGTCCTGCAGCACGGACCCGGTCGGCGACGAGAACGCCACCGTGACCGCGGACAGCGTCATCTACCCGCTGTCGCTGCGCTACCACGGCATCGACGTGGTGGCCGACGTGCCCTACGGCACCGACCCGCTGCAGCGCCTCGACGTGTGCCTGCCCGCCGACAGCGACCCCGCGACGACGGCGACGCCCACTGCGACGCCGTCCGCCTCGGCCACCGCCGACCCCGATGCCGAAGCGGTCGAGGCCACCACCGGACGCCCGGCGGTCCTGATGATCCACGGCGGCAGCTGGTCGCACGGCGACAAGGCGACGGCCGCGTACCGGTCCGTGTGCAAGTACCTGGCGTCCGAGGGCTTCGTGACGTTCAACGTCGACTACCGCCTGGCCCCGACGGATCCGTTCCCGGCCGGGCTCGACGACGTCCGCCGTGCGCTCGACTACGTGTTCCGTCCCGCGACGCTCGAGACCTACGACGTCGACTCCCAGCGTGTGGGCGTGTTCGGCGGGAGCGCCGGCGGCAATCTCGCCGCGATGCTCGCCGTCACCGACCACGACTCCGCCGCGTACGCCGACGGTGACCGGATCCGTGCCGTGGTGGACCTGAGCGGGCCGACGAACCTGACCACCCGGTCCACCGAGCCCGACGGGGTGTCCGCGGCCTTCCAGCGCAAGCAGCTGCTCTACCTCGGGTGCCGGTCGTACGCCAGGTGTCCGGCGGCCACGCGGGCGTCGCCCGAGTTCCACGTCACTTCGGACACCGCGCCGTTCTTCATCGGGCACTCCACCGACGAGTTCATCCCGATGTGGGAGTCGCAGGAGTTCGCCGCGACGCTCCGGTCCCACGACGTCCCGGTGACGTTCGTGGCGGTCGAGGGCACGGCCCACTCGATCGCCCAGCTCGACGAGGCGATGAGCCGCCGCGTGGTCACGTTCCTGCGGACGCAGCTGGGCTGACTGCGGGCGCCGACCAGCTGCCGGCTGCCGGAGGCCGACCGCGTGCCCCGGGTGGGTGCCACCCGGAGTCGGGACTGCCGCTGCCGACCCCCTGGCCGCAGACTTCGGGGGTGACCGACACCTCGACCCGCCCTGCCCGCGCCGCTGCGACCCGCTGGGACCGCCCTGCGCTGCAGACGTTCGGGGAGCTGCTGCTCGGGCTGTCGTTCGTCGCCGCGGTGTCGTTCGGCGGGTACGCCTCGGTCACCGGACAGCTGGCCGTCGTGTCGCAGGTCGCCGCCGTGGTGTTCCTCGTGACGCTGACCCTCGTGCTGGTGTCCTGGTTCCGGGCCGTCGAGCGCGAGGAGCGGACCGAGCGCGTCGTCGTCTCGCCCCTCGCGGCGATCGACGCCGAGTACCGCCGCTAGCCAGCGCTGCCGGAACGCGCCGCTCGTCGCCGCTGTCGTTCCTGCCGGAGTTCCACGCGTTCCTGGCGTCGCTCAGCGCGCGCCTGCTTCCGGGTCTTGCCCGCGGCGATCCGGTCGTCGTTGCGCTCGCGAGCCCGCTCGACCACGAAGTACAGCGCCGGCAGCACCACGAGCGTCAGCAGCGTCGAGGACACCAGGCCACCGATCACGACCAGTGCCAGCGGCTGCGAGATGAAGCCGGACTTGCCGGTCAGCCCGATCGCCATCGGCAGCAGCGCGAAGATCGTCGCCATCGCCGTCATCAGGATCGGACGGAGGCGTCGTGTGGCGCCCTCGATCAACGCCTCGCGCACCCGCAACCCGCGCCGTCGGTACTGGTTGACGAGGTCGATGAGCACGATCGCGTTCGTCACGACGATGCCGACGAGCATGAGCAGACCGATCAGCGACGCGACACCGATCGGGACGCCCGACGCGATCTGCAGCAGGATCGCGCCCGTCGCCGCGAACGGCACCGACACCAGCAGCAGCAGCGGCTGGAGCAGGCTCCGGAACGTCGCGACCATGATCACGTAGACGATCAGCACAGCGACCAGCACCGCGAGCCCGAGCTGCGAGAACGCCGACGACTGGCTGGCGGCGACGCCACCGATCGAGGCGGTCGCACCCTTCGGCAGGTCGAGCTTGTCGACGGCGGTCGTGACGGACTGCACGGCCGCACCGAGGTTCGTGGCGTCCGGCGTTACGGTGATCGTGGCGGTGCGGGCCGCGTTCGTCGTGGTGACCGTGGTGGGGCCCTCGGACTCCTCGACCGTGGCGACGTCGGACAGCGGGACCGTGCCGGTGCTCGTCGGCACGTCGAGTGCACGGAGCGCGGCGATGGTGGTCGGCGGCTCCGGGTCGGCGATGTAGACGTCGAGCGTCGCGTCGTCGATCTCGATGCTGCCGGTGTCCCGCGGCGAGACCGCGGCGGCGACGAGGCCACCCACCTGGGTCTCGGTGAGGCCGAGTGACGCTGCCTCCTGGCGGTCGACCCGGACGGCGAGGAACGGTTCTGCCGCGGACAGGTTGCTCGTGGCGCCCGTGGTGTCCGGGACCGACTGCATGGTCTTCAGCACCTGGCGCGACGCCGTCTCGAGCTGCGACTGGGTCGGCGCGGTCACGTCGACCTCGATGTCGCTGCTGCCACCGAACCCGCCGCCGGAGGACGCGATGGTGACCTCGCCGACGTCCTTGATCGTCCCGATCGACTTCCGCGCGTCGGCCTGGATCGTGGGCTGGTCGGCCTCGGCGTCGGTCGTGACGGCGTACTGCACCGAGGCGCTGCCGCCCCCGCCGAACGCCGCCTGGATCGACTGGCCGCTCGTGCCGATGGTGGTCTGCACGGTCTCGACGCCGTCGACGTCCTGCAGTGCCCGCTCGACCTTGCGTGCGGACTCGGACTGGACGGCGAGACTCGAACCGGCCTTCAGGTCCTGCGTGACCGTGAACGTGTTCTGCCCCGAGTCGCCCAGGTAGTTCGTGGTGACGAACGGCAGCGTGGCGACCGTTCCGCCGAGCACGATCACGGCGAGCAGGATGACGACGACCGGCTTGCGGACGACCCACCGGAGCACCGGCAGGTAGACGCGTCGCAGGCGGTCGACCCGGCCGGCGTCGTGCAGGTCCGCGGCGGAGGCGAGCGCACCCTCCGAGCGGTCGCCTTCGTGCCCGCGCTCGGCATCGATCGCCGACGGTGTCGCTTCCGCGTCCGTGGGCGCTTCCGCTGCCGCCGTCGCGTCGCCCGGCTTCGCCTTCGGCGGGCGCAGCCACCAGTACGCCAGCACCGGCACGATGGTGAGCGAGACGAACAGCGACGCGACGAGCGCCAGGGTGACCGTCACGGCGAACGGTCGGAACAGCTCCCCCACGAGTTCTGCGACGAAGGCGACCGGCAGGAACACCGCGACGGTGGTCAGGGTCGAGGCGGTGACCGCTCCGGCGACCTCGCGAACGGCGTCCCGCACGGCCTGGCCGCGGTCGACGCCGGGGAGCATGTGCCGCTTGATGTTCTCGATGACGACGATGGAGTCGTCGACCACGCGGCCGATCGCGATCGTGAGGGCCGCCAGCGTGATGATGTTGAGCGTGTACCCGGCGGCGCGCATGCCGATCGCCGCGAGGAGCACCGACGTCGGGATCGAGATCGCGGTGACGAGCGTGGAGCGCCACGACAGCAGGAACACCAGGATGACGAGCACCGCGAAGGCGAGCCCGAGCAGGCCCTCTTCGGCCAGGGAGTCGATGGACTGCTGGATGTAGGGCGCCTGGTCGAAGACGACGGTGAAGCGGGGGTCGCCCTCGATCTTGTCCTCGATGCCGGGCAGGGCGTCACGGACGGTGTTCGAGACGTCGACGGTGTTGGCTTCCTGCGTCTTCGTGATCGAGATCGTCAGCGCCTGCTGCCCGTCCACGCGGCTGATGGAGGTGCGCGGCGACTCGGTGATGGCGACCTTCGCGACGTCGCCCAGGGTGGTGTCCGTCGGCGTGGCCGCGGTCGTCGACCCGCCCGTCGCGGCGTCTCCCGTGGGCGCGGCACCGGTCGCGCCCGTGCCGGTCGCGCCCGTGCCGGTCCCGGTCGCACCGGCGCCGGTCGCCCCCGTGCCGGTCGCACCCGCAGCCGTGCCGTCACCGGACGAGGCCGTCCCGTCGGCACCGGCGGCACCCGACCCGGATCCGTCCGAACTCGACGAGCTCGACGAGCTCCTGAGTGGCAGGGCGCGGATGTCCTTGAGCGAAGCGATCCGCTCGCCCGTCTGCACCGACAGGGTCGAGCCGTCCTCGGTGATCGTGCCGCCGGGGATCAGGGTGCCGTTGTCGTCGAGCGCGTCCGAGATCGCCGTCTGGCTGAGGCCGCGGGCGGCGAGCTCGTCCTGGTCCGGCGTGATGACGACGCGACGACCCGGGTTGCCGAAGACGTCCGCCTGCCGCACGCCGTCGAGCTTCTCGAGGTCGGGGATCGCCGAGGCCTGCAGCCGGTCGACGAGCTGTTCCTGGTTGCCGGACGCCGAGACGGCGACCTGCAGCACCGGCAGGTCGTCGAAGGACCCGGTGACGATCTGCGTCTGCACCGAGTCGGGCAGCGACAGCGCGTTCACCGCGGTCTGGATCTTGTCCTCGGCGCTGGCCAGGTTCGATCCGTACTGGAACGACGCCGACACCACGCTCTGCCCGGTCGACGAGGTCGCACTGGTCGACTCGAGGTCCGGGACGACCTGGATCGCCTGTTCGATCTTGGTCGAGACGTCGTTCGACACGACCTCTGGCGTGGCTCCGGGGTAGGCGCTGACGATCGCGACCTGCGGGAACTCGACGCTGGGGATCAGCTCCTGCTTGAGGCTCGAGAGCGCGATGCCGCCGAAGACCGCGACCACGATCGTGACGAGCGCGATGAGGGCCCGGTTGCGCAGGCTGAAGACCGAGAGGAGGTGCACGTCATCGATCCTCGCAGGACCGACCGACGAACGTTCGGCTGGCAGCCAGAACCCGCCGTCGGATCAGGACGGAGCGGCGAGGACCTGCCGTCGGATCAGGACTGCAGGATCAGAACCCGCCGAGCAACAGGTACGCCCCGAGCACCGCCACCGTGCCGACCACCCCAGTGCCGAGCGCCACCACGCGCCCGACGGGTGAGCGGGTGCCGAGGACCCCGATGCCGAGGAGGAGCACGCCGACGACGATCTCGACGGCCCAGGTGACGTGCCCCGTCGTCGCGGCGACCTGCAGCAGCCCGCGGATCCCCTCACCGACGAGCACCGCGGCCGTCACCCCGAACGCCCCCGCGCGCCACCGGGCGTCGCGGGACCGCACCGCCACGGCGACCGCTCCGCCCAGCAGCCCGGCCGGCACCCCGAGCAGCACCCAGGGGTTCGTGATCGACAGCACGTCGGGGAACCCGCGCAGGACCGTCGTGGCCCAGTACCCGACGTGCATGAGCTCGAGGAGCACGACGCCGAGCACCATCGCCAGCGGCAGGGCGACCCGGCCCCCTCGTGCTCCGGCCACCAGGCACAGCAGCGCGGCGACGAGGAACCACGGCCCGGCCGAGTTCGACACGGAAGCGAGAGCGGGCACGGCCTGCCCGAACGAGGTCAGGACGCCCGCCAGGAACGCCCCGCTCAGCGCGATGGTGACCCGCACCACGGCGGGGACCGCCGCGGGCGGCTCGACGGGCGTCGGCACAGCGGAGCGGGTTCCGGCGGACAGGGTCGCGTTCATGGCACCAGCCTCGCCGGACCCCGCCGACGCCGCATCACCCCGAGGAGCGAGAACCCCCGACCCGACCTCACCCCAGAGGATGACGGCTCAGACCACCGCCGCCAACGACCCCCGCACGCCGCTCGTCTCGCCACCCACCCGTTCCCACGACCGCGACAGCACGTCCACCAACCGCCCCCGATCGGCCGGGGCCATCGTGAACGGCACCCGCAGGAACCGCTCGAACCCACCGTCCGGCCCGAACACCCCGCCCGAGGCGAGCACCACTCCCTCGGCCCGCGCGGCGAGCACGAGCGCGCTCGACACCGGTCGGCCGAGCCCCACCCACGTCGTCAACCCGCCCGCCGGCGCCGGGACGTCCCACTCCGGGAGCCGCGCCCGGAGCGCCCCCACGACCGCGTCGCGACCTTCGCGCAGGGACGCACGCCGCGCCTCCAGGAAGGCCGCCGTGCGCGGGACCAGCTCGCGCACGACCAGCTGGTCGAGCACGGGGGTGCCGAGGTCGCCCGTGGGGCGGGCGAGCAGCAGCCGCTGCAGCAACGCCGGGTCGGCACGGATCCAGCCGATCCGCAGGCCGCCCCAGAAGACCTTGGCGGCGGAACCGATCATCACGACCGACGACCCCGACGGGTCCGCCGCCGCCAACGGCGGCGACGGCTCCCCGTCGATCCGGAGCTCCCCCATCGTCTCGTCGGCGATCACGATCGTGCCGACCGAGGACGCGACCGACAGCAGGAGCCGGCGGGTCGACGCGGACATGGTCGCACCGGTCGGGTTGTGGAGCTCGGGCATGACGTACGCGACGGAGGGCGCGGTGCGACGCAGCGTCGTCTCGAGCGCGGCGGCGTCCCACCCCGTCCGCGCGTCGACGGGGACGCCGACCAGGCGGCCGCCGGCCTCGCGGAAGGCCTCGTGCGCGTGCGGGTAGGTCGGGGACTCGACGAGCACGGCGTCGCCACGGCGGACGAGCACGCGCGCGAGCAGGGCGATCGCGTGCTGCGCGCCGAGGGTGACGATGACCTGGGCGGGTTCGGTCGGCAGTCCGCGCTCGGTGTAGCGCGCGGCGATCGCGGCGCGCAGGCCGGGGTCGCCGACGGTGTCGTAGCCGATCCCGGCGAGCGCCGCGGGCACGTGCCGGACCGCCCGCTCGACCGCCTCGTCGATGCCGGGGGCCGCGTGCAGGGCCGCCTTGCGCAGGTCGAGCAGGTCCCCCTCGACGACCCCGCCCAGGCGTTCGGGGTCGGGCCGGCCGACCAGGTCACGGGGCAGGTGGACCACGCTGCCGGAGCCACGGACGGACACCAGGAACCCGTCGGAGCGCAGGCGGGCGTAGGCGTTCGCGACGGTGGTGCGCGAGACGCCGAGGGCTGCGGCCAGTCCGCGCTCGGCCGGCAGCCGGACGCCCTGGGCGACCCGTCCGTCGATGACGAGGACCCGGAGGGCATCGGCGAGCGCCTCGTAGGCCGGGGCGTCGGTCCCGGCGCGCCAGTCGGTCAGCAGGTGGGCGGCGGCGCGGGCACTGATCAGGACAGGGGGCACGGGTCCACGGTAGCGCGATTGGCTCTCGACCAGCAGGCCAATCTGTCGGGACCATGGCCACATGCCCCGCCGCACCGCCCTCACCCTGCGCTTCGTCCAGCTCTTCGTCGGACTGTTCCTCTACGGCGCCTCGACCGCGCTGCAGGTCCGCGCGGTGGTCGGTGTGAGCTCGTGGACGGTGCTGACCCAGGGGCTCGAGAACGTCGTGCCGTGGTCGTTCGGCGTCATCACGGTGGTGTCGAGCGGCGTCATCCTGCTGCTGTGGATCCCGCTCCGCCAGAAGCCGGGCATCGGGACGCTGCTGAACGCCCTGGCGATCGGGCCGAGTGCCGACCTGGTGCTCTGGCTGGTGCCGGAGCCGTCGGGGATCGTCGCCAGGATCGGGCTGTTCGCCGCGGGACTCGTGCTGCTCGCGGTCGCGACGGCGTTCTACATCGGTGCGGGGTTCGGCACCGGGGCGCGGGACGGCCTGATGGTCGGGTTGCACCAGCGGCTCGGCTGGCCGATCTGGCTCGCCCGGACCCTGGTCGAGGTCACCGTCGTGATCGTCGGGTGGATCCTCGGCGGGGACGTCGGTGCCGGCACCGTCATCGCGGCGTTCGCGATCGGCCCGATGGTCCAACCGCTCATGCCGCACTTCCGCCGGTTCCCGTGGAGCCCCGAGCGCACGGCCGCAGCGCGCGACGGCGCAGCACCCGCCGTCACACCCACCCTGGAGGCCCGCCCCACCCCCGCCACGCCCGCTTCGTGAGCAGGAACGGTCGGGTCCACGGCCCTCACCCGACCATCCCTGCTCACGATCGCCCGGCGATCGCGTGCGACCCCTTGCGGCCGTGCGGAACGCGATATAGCGTGACCTCCACAGACGCGATACATCGCGATTTCCAGGAGGCAACATGGCGCAGGAGAAGTGGCTCGTCGACGAGCCCAAGGTCATCGACACCGGCATCGTGCGCACCGTGCGTGTCGGCCTCGTCGGCGGGCAGGTGGACGTCGTCGCGCACGACGAACCCACGGCCCGGGTCGAGATCCACAGCGTGTCCGGCAAGCAGATGCTCATCGAGGTCGACGGTGACACCCTCACCGTCGACCACCCCCAGGTCCGGTGGGACGACCCCATCGGGTTCCTGAAGTCCTTCCGCGGCAAGGCCCACGCCGACGTCAGCATCCTGGTCCCCCGCGACGCCGGCATCACGCTCGGTGTCGTCTCGGCCGGTGCGCTGCTGTCCGGCACGAACCGCGGTGCCACGCTCAACACGGTGTCCGGCGACCTGGTCGTCGACGGCGTCGCGGGTGACGTCACGGTCAACGCCGTCTCGGGCGCCACCACGATCCGCGACCTCGACGGCGCGCTCGCGGTGCACACCGTCTCCGGCGACGTCGTGGCCACCGGCGAGATCCCGCGGTTCCAGGCCGATGGCGTCTCGGCCGACGTCGTGCTCGACCTGCACGGGGTCCCCGAGTCCGCCCGCGTCAACACGGTGTCCGGGTCGGTGAGCGTCCGCCTGGCGGACGGCGTCGCCTACAAGTGCACGGTGAACACCGCGACCGGCAAGCTGCAGTTCGACGACGCCGAGATCCGCGGGGTGCGCGGTTCGTACGTCAAGCAGGGCGGCGAGCTGTCCGGCCAGTGGCTCGACCTGCGGGTGAACTCCGTCTCCGGCGACATCGCGGTGCTGCACGCCCCGCCGGTCGCCGAGCCGACGCCCCCGACGACGCCGACCACCCCGACGAACGAGAGCGAGGTGCCCGAATGAGCCCCGTCTTCGCACACGGCCACCTGCGCCTCTACCTGCTCGTCCTGCTGGCCGACCACCCCATGCACGGCTACGAGCTCATCCAGGCGCTCGGCGACCGCTTCGGCGGCACCTACGTGCCGAGTGCCGGCACCGTCTACCCCCGGCTCGCCAAGCTCGAGGACGACGGCCTGGTCACGAAGACCGCCGACGGCCGCAAGACCGTCTACGCGATCACGGACGCCGGCCGTGCCGAGCTCGCGGCACGTGCCGACGAGATCGCCACGGTCGAGTCCGGCGTCAGCGACTCGGTGAAGTCGTTGGCCGACGGCGTGCGCGCCTCGGTCGGCGAGGCCATGCGCTCGCTCCGTGCCGACCTGGCTGCCGCCGCCGAGAGCCCGGCGACGGGTTCCGCCGAGGAGCCCGTGTCCGTCCCGTCGGACAGCGCCCGCGCCCTGCGCGAGCTCGAGATGGCACTGTCGTCGTTCCGGCAGCAGGTGCGTGCGGACCTGCGCCGTCGAGCGACCCGCGGCACGCTCGGTGCGGACACCGTGACGCGTCTGCGTGACGGCCTGGAGGCCCTGCGCAAGTCGCTCTGACGGCCCGCGGCCGACAGGCGGTGGCGACCAGGGCCTCCCGGCCGTGACCGGGACCGCCTGCGGAACCGGGACCACCCCCGGAACCAGGTTCCGGACACAGCACCGTGCAGATGCGCGGTGTGGTGTCCGGAACCTGGTTCCTCAGCGCCCTGCACCCGGCGGATCGGAGTCCGGCAGCCGCGTCGGCGGGAAGCCGGCGAACGCCTCGCCTGCCGTCAGGTCCTCCCCGTGCTCGACGCGCGCCACGGTGGTGCGGACCGCGGCCAGCTGCCGGGCCAGGCGGTCCCGTTCGTGCTCGAGCCACGTCAGGTGCGCCGTGAGCGCCGCGACGTCGTCGCCCTCGTCGTCGAGCCGTCGCGCGATCTCCGGCAGCCCGAGTCCGAGCCCGCGCAGCAGCAGGATGCGCTGCAACCGGACGAGCGCACGGTCGTCGTAGCGCCGGAGGCCACCCGCACCCACCGCCGTCGCCGGCAGCAGCCCGACGGCCTCGTAGTGCCGCAGCGTCCGACTCGAGACACCGGCGGAACGCGCCACCTCGGTGATGGCGTGGGGAGCTTTCGCAGCTGCGTCCCCCGGGCCTGTCGATGCGCTCATGCTGGCGACTGTAATGCTTGACGCTGCGTCAACCGCCAGGGGTGTGCGACACCCAGGGTGGCGCGCCCGCAGCCGACCGGGAATGTGCGGCAGGCGAACCGTGTTGACTCGCGCCCGGAACTGAGTAGGTTTGCCGCTCGTGACGAACGAGATCCGGTCGTTGAAAGCACGACTGATCGGGGATCCCCTCCCCTCTGAGAAGCTCGAAGGACAGCTCCTCCCGAAGCACCTGGCCCTGCCGATCTTCGCGAGTGACCCGCTGTCCTCTGTCGCGTACGCGCCGCAGGAACTCCTGATGATCCTGCTGCTCGGCGGCATGGCCTTCCTGACGTTCGCGCCGTGGGTCGCCGCACTCGTCGTGCTGCTGCTCGTGGTCGTCGTCGCCTCGTACCGGCAGCTCATCAAGGCGTACCCGTCCGGTGGTGGCGACTACGAGGTGGCGCACCGGAACCTCGGCGAGAAGGCCGGGCTGGTCGTCGCGAGTGCGCTGCTCGTCGACTACGTGATGACGGTGGCCGTGTCGGTCGCCTCCGGTGTCGACAACATCATCTCGGCGCTCCCGATGCTCGACCACTTCCGCGTCGAGCTCGCCCTGCTGTTCGTCGTGCTGCTCGCCGCCGCCAACCTGCGGGGTGTGCGGGAGTCGAGCAAGGCCTTCGCGATCCCGACCTACCTGTTCGTGGCGAGCGTCTTCGTGATGGTCGTCACCGGGCTCGTCCGGGTCGCCGCCGGCAACGCCCCGGTCGCCGAGTCCGCGGCGTACACCGTGCAGAACGTCGAGCACACCACGCAGGCGGCGTTCATCCTGCTGCTCCTCCGCGCCTTCGCCTCGGGCTGCTCGGCCCTGACCGGCGTCGAGGCCATCGCGAACGGCGTGCAGGCGTTCCGCCGGCCGAAGATCAAGAACGCGCAGGCCACCCTGGTCGCCATGGGCGGCATCGCGATCGTCCTGTTCATCGGGCTCATCACCCTGGCGCTCGTGTCGCACGTGCACTACGCCGAGCGCGCCTGCGACCTGCAGGGCTTCGCGAACTGTGCGACCACGCCGCAGCGCTCGCTCATCGCGCAGATCGCGGCCGCGACGTTCGGCAACAACTCGGTGCTGTTCTTCGTGATCCAGGCGACCACGGCGGCGGTCCTGCTCCTCGCCGCGAACACGGCCTTCAACGGGTTCCCGCTGCTCGGCTCCATCCTGGCGCGCGACTCGTACGCCCCGAAGGCGCTCTCGACCCGCGGCGACCGGCTCATCTACTCGAACGGCGTCATCGTCCTGGCCCTCGTCGCCGCGGCGCTGCTCGTGGTCTACCGGGCGAACGTCACGAGCCTCATCCAGCTCTACATCATCGGTGTCTTCGTGTCGTTCACGCTCGGACAGACGGGCATGGTCGTGCACTGGACACGGCTGCTGCGAGCAGACCGCGACGGGACGGTGCCCGCGGGTGCCCCTGCCGTGAACCGCGGGCAGGTCGTCCGCTCCCGCACGATCAACGCGATCGGCGCGACCTTCACCCTCGTGGTGCTCGTCATCGTCACGATCACGAAGTTCACCCACGGCGCCTGGCTGGTCTTCCTGATCATGCCGGTGCTGTACGTGCTCATGCTCGGCGTGAACCGCTACTACCGCGACGTCTCGCACGAGATCGAGGCCGACGTCGAGACGAAGTTCGGCGCCACCGGGGACCACGCCATCGTCCTGGTGAACAAGCTGCAGAAGCCCGTGCTCAAGGCGCTCGACTACGCGGTCGCCGCCGAGCACGCGAGCATCGAGGCGGTGCACGTCGCGATCGACGACACCGAGTCCCAGCGCCTGCGCGACCAGTGGGCGGAGTACGGCATCCAGGTGCCCCTGACGATCGTGCCGAGCCCGTACCGCGACATCTCGATGCCCCTGATCAAGTACATCAAGGCGCACCGGGCCGAGCACGGCTCCGAGGTCGTCACCGTCTACACCCCGATCTTCATCGTCGGGCACTGGTGGGAGGGTCTGCTCCACAACCACCGCGGCCGCCGCATCCGCAAGAAGCTGCTGCTCGTGCACGGCGTCACCGTGGCCCTGGTGCCGTGGTTGCTCGACTCGTCCGAGCTGCTGTACGGCCGCCGTTCCCGCCCGCTGCCCGGCCAGGAGCGCCGCGGCGAGCCCGTCCGGCCCCCGCTCCGCCGCCCCGTGCAGCCCGGTTCGTCGGCCGAGGCCGCGGCGTCGGCTTCGGCTTCGGCTTCGGACCGCCTGCTCCGGTCCGCCGAGCGCAACAGCATCCAGCCGCGCCGCGCGACCCGTCCGGCGGGCCCCGCCGAGGGCATCGACCCCGCGCTCTGCACGGGCGAGATCCACGCCCTCGTGCCCTCCCCGCCGCGACGGGGAGCCGACGAGTCGTAGCATGTGGCCCCATGACCATCAGTGACCTGCGGACGTTCGCCACGTTCGACGGACACGGCGGCAAGGTCTCGAAGCGCGTCGAGGTGCTCGACCACGAACCGCCGGCCGGCAGCCCGCTCGAAGGACTCGTCGCCGTGCGCGGCGAGCACCCCCTCGGCGCGCGCGACGAGCGCGCAGCCGACGAGTCCGCCGCGCTCTCCCGCGGCGTCCCGAGCGTCGGCTGGGTGGACCCGGCCGCGCTCCGCGACTGGTACCGCCCGGACCGCGTCGTCCTCACCCGGCTCGAGGCGCGGCAGTCCGGCATCGAGCCCGGCGTCTACGCCGACTCCCGTGGGCGCGGTCGCGTCCGGATCGACGGCCTGGAGGCCCACCTCGCCCCCGACGGTCGACCCGCCTTCCGCGCACTGGCCGGCCCCACCGCCGAGCCAGTCGTCGACGTGCCGCTGCCGACCGACCAGGCCGTCCGCCTGGTGGCGGTGACCGCGGTCGACGAGGGACTCGAGGTCGTCACGGCCCCGGTGTCCCCGTTCCTGCAGCCCGGCGAGCACCCGGCGTACGGCGACGACGTTGTGGGGCTGCCCCCACGTCCGGCGAGCGGGCACGTCCGGGTCACGGCGTCGGTGCTGCTCGACGGCGAGCTGCACGAGGTCGACCGGATCGACGAGCGTGCGGCGACCATCTGGATCCGGCGGGACGACCGCGTCGTGCCGATCGCCGCGAGTGCCGTCGGGCCCGACCTGGTGCGGTACGCGGCGACGGCCGTCTGAGCCGCTTCGGGCAGATGGGTGCCGTTGTGCCGCTGGGCCGCTTCGGGGGACGCCGCTGCTGCGTGTCGTGACGGGGGCGCGGCGTACCGTCGCGGACATGAGTGACGCAGACCGCGACCAGCAGCAGACCCCGGACGCACCGATCCAGGGCGAGACCCTCGGCGGCCCCCGACCCGACCCCTCCACCGACGCGAGCAAGGACCCGGAGCAGTGGGTCACCGGCGACGAGCCGATGACCGGACCGCAGCGCAGCTACCTCGACACCCTGGCCCGTGAAGCCGGCGAGGAGCTCCCCGCCGACCTCACCAAGGCGCAGGCGTCGGAGCACATCGACCGCCTCCAGCAGCAGACCGGCCGCGGCGCCGATTCCTGAGAAGCAGTCCGCCCTTCGGCGGACCGCTGTCTGGGCATGCTCTGGGCATGTTCTGGCGAAGCGCGGTCAGTCCCCTGTTCGAGGACGATCGATGACGCGTCACCGGCTACCTTCGTGGCCATGCGAACGACATCGACCTCCATCGGCCTGACCGCGCTCCGCATCGTCCTCGGGGTGGTGTTCATCGCCCACGGCGCCCAGAAGTTCGCCCAGGGCATCCCCAACGTGGTGCAGGGCTTCTCGGGCATGGGCGTTCCCCTCGCCGAGGTCGCAGCACCCCTCGTCGCCGGCCTCGAGCTGGTTGGTGGCGTCCTGCTCGTGCTCGGCGTCGCGACCCGCGTCGTCGGCGTGCTGCTGGCCGTCGACATGGTCGTCGCCGGGTTCCTGGCCCACGGCACCGCGGGCTTCTACTCGCAGGACGGCGGGTTCGAGTACGTGCTCGTGCTCGCGGTGGCCTCGCTCGCTGTCGCACTGACCGGGCCCGGGCGGTTCTCGCTCGACGCCCTGGTGCTCAAGTCCTCGCGCCGTCGTCGTGGCGTCGAGGAGCCCCTCCCCGCCTGAGCCGCGCGTCCCGGTTTCGTCTGGTGCGAGCTTCCGTTCCCGGTGAGAGATCACGAGGCCCGCACCGGGAACGGAACCTCGCACCGTTCGCGCGGCCCCTCGCACCGTGCGAGGGGCCGCGCAGCTCTTCAGCCCGCCAGTGCGTCGATGACCTGGCGGGCGATGCGCCGTCCGGCCCGGTTCGCCCCGATGGTCGACGCCTGGGGGCCATAGCCGGCCAGGAACAAGCGCGGCTCCTCGGCCGACCGGCCGTCCTCGACCACCACCCCGCCCGCCGTGGTCCGCAGGTGCAGCGGCGCGAGGTGCCGCAGGTCGGCCCGGAACCCCGTCGCCCAGATCACCGCGTCGGCGTGCACGTGGGTGCCGTCTGCCCGCACCACCCCGGTCTCGTCCATCCGCGTGAACATCGGCTCGTCGCGCAGCACGCCGCGGTCGATGCCGGCGCGGATCCGTCGCGACACCGGGACCCCGGTGCCGCTGACGATGCTCGGCAGGACCTCGCCGGCGCGGGCGGCCCGGTCCTGTTCGTCGACGGCGGCCACGGCGGACTCGACGTCGAGCGACGCGGTCCCGGCCCAGACCATCGGGCGCCGGGTGAACCAGCGCGTCGAACGGGCGACGCCGTCGAGTTCGAGCAGGAACCCGATCGCGCTCGTCCCACCGCCCACCACCACGACGTCCTGGCGGGCGAACTCGGCGGCGCTGCCGTACTCGGTCGTGTCGACCTGGCGTCCGCGGAACACGTCGCGCCCCGGGTACCACGGCACGAACGGGGTGCCCCACGTGCCGGATGCGTTCACCACGACCTCGGCACGGATGCGTGTGACGGTGCCGTCGGCGCTCCGGGTCGTGACGCAGAGCCCGCCGTCCGCCGGAACGTCGCCCGCCACGCCGCCGTCGCCGCCGATGCGTGAGATGGACGTCACCGTGACCGGGCGCCGCACCCGCAGGTCGTAGTGCTGCTCGAACCGCCGGTAGTACTCGCCGACGACGTCCCGCGCGGGTCGTGACCGGTCGGCGTCGTCGAACTCCAGGCCCATCGCGCGCATGCCGGGCAGGTCGTGTACCCGGTGCGCCGCTCCGAGCCGCAGGGCCTCCCACCGGAACTGCCACGCCCCACCGGTGCTCGGCGCGCGGTCGAGGATCACCAGGTCACTGCCGGGGACGAGCCCGAGACGGCGCAGGTGATATCCCACGGAGAGCCCCGCCTGCCCCGCACCGATCACCACCACGCGGGCGTGCTGGTCGACCGGGGGCTCGAGGGGTTCCGTCATCACTTCGATTCTGCTGTGCGGGCCAGCCGTCGCGCGACGTCCAGATCGAGGTACATGGTAGAGTGATCGGCAGATTTCAAACCACGAACCGTCTGGTTCCCCGAGTGATCTTCCGTCATTCGCCAGGACCGGACCAGAGCCGAACGAGGGGGTCACGCATGGGGCGCGGCCGTCAGAAGGCGAAGCACACCAAGGTCGCCCGTGAGCTGAAGTACTTCAGTCCGCAGACGAACTACGGTGCGCTCGAGCAGGAGCTCTCCGCCGGACAACACTCCGACGAGAACTACGTCGACCGTTGGGCGGACCAGTACGGTCCGGAACCGGCGGAAGACGAAGACGAGTTCGAGACCCAGGCAGACCAGAACAAGTCCGCCTGACCTCTCTTGCAGTGACGCCGCGCCGCCCTCGGGCAGCGCGGCGTTTCCGCGTGCCCGAACGCCCGTCGGCGCGCTCGGGTCCCGGCCTCGAGTGGTCACGACTCACCGTGCGCACGACGCCGAGGGGCCACAACCCGTCGGTTGCAGGCCCGCCAGGCGACGGTTCGTGACCACTCACCGCACGCAGAACGGCGCGGCGGCAGCACGCCACCCGGCGGGTCAGCCCGCGTAGCTCCCGACGAGCCGGACCGCGCCGCCGTCGACACCCTTGGCGCCCTGCTCGAACCCGGTCAGGTCCCGTGCGGACGTGGCGATCGTGCCGACGGGCCACGTGGGCATGCCGGCGGCGCCGAGTGACGCGATGACCTCGGCAGCAGCCCCGGCCGAGACGACGGCGAACATGCCGATGCCCAGGTTCCAGGTGCCCTCGGTGTCCTCGATCGGCGTGCCGGCCATGTCGGCCAGGACCCGGAACACCGGGAGCGGCTGCCAGGTGGAACGGTCGACCTCGACCCAGGAGCCGACGGGCAGCACACGCGCCAGGTTCGCGGCGATGCCACCACCGGTCACGTGCGAGAGCGAGTGCACCGCGCCCGGGTGCTGCTCGAGCAGCGCCAGGAGCGGTGCGGTGTACAGGCGGGTCGGCTCGAGCAGGGCTTCGCCGACGGAGACCGCGCCGCCGAACCCGACGCCGCTCAGCTCGGGCAGCTGGTCCGTGAAGCCGACGCCCCGCGACGCCAGGATGTGCCGCACGAGCGAGTACCCGTTGGAGTGCAGGCCCGACGACTCGATCGCGAGGACCACGTCGCCGTCCTGCACCAGGTGCGCGCCGAGCTGCGCGTCGGCCTCGACGACACCCGTCGCCGCACCGGCCACGTCGTAGTCGTCCGGGCCGAGCAGCCCCGGGTGCTCGGCGGTCTCGCCGCCGACCAGGGCGGTGCCGGTCTCCGAGCAGCCGCGGGCGATGCCGGCGACGATGTCGGCGATCCGGCCCGGCACCACTCGGCCGCACGCGATGTAGTCGGTCATGAACAGCGGCTTCGCGCCCACCACGACGATGTCGTCGACGACCATGCCGACCAGGTCCTGCCCGATGGTGTCGTGCTTGTCGATCGCCTGCGCGATGGCGACCTTGGTGCCGACGCCGTCGGTCGAGGTCGCGAGCAACGGGTGTGAGAAGTCCTTCAGGAACGAGACGTCGTAGAGCCCGGCGAACCCACCGACGCCACCGAGGACCGAGGCGTTGTGGGTGGCCGCGACCGCGGACTTCATCAGTTCGACGGCCAGGTCACCGGCAGCGGTGTCCACTCCGGCTTCGGCGTACGGGTTGGGCATGCGGAGTCCTTCGCGGTGACATGGCAGACTTGTTCGGTACCCCCCGATTCTACGGTCTGGAGCACACCCGCGAATGTGCGGCATCGTCGGCCTTGTTGCGCAGGGCCCCGCCAACCAATCCATCTACGACGCACTGCTCCTCCTGCAGCACCGCGGGCAGGACTCGACGGGCATCGCCACGGTCGAGGGTCACGTGCACCACATGCACAAGACCCGCGGCCACGTGCGTGAGGCGTTCCGCACCCGCGACATGCGTGCCCTCCTCGGCACCATGGGGCTCGGACACGTCCGCTACGCCACCAAGGGCGCCGCGACGAACGAAGAAGAAGCCCAGCCGTTCTACGTGAACGCGCCGTACGGCATCGTCCTCGTCCACAACGGCAACCTCACCAACACGCGGGAACTCACGCGTGAACTGTTCGACATCGACCGTCGTCACCTGAACACGACGAGCGACACCGAGCTCCTGGTGAACGTGCTGGCGCACGAGCTGCAGGGCCAGGTCCGCGGCGCGAACCTCGACCCGGGTCAGGTCTTCGACGCCGTCGAGCGCGTGCACGAGCGGGTCGAGGGCTCCTACGCCACGATCGCGACCATCGCCGGGCACGGGCTGCTGGCCTTCCGCGACCCGTTCGGCATCCGCCCGCTGATCCTCGGCCACAAGTTCGACGAGGCCGGGCAGCCGGAGTGGGTCGTCGCGAGCGAGTCGCTCGTGCTCGAGTCCGGCGGGTACGAGATCGTCCGCGACATCGCCCCGGGCGAGGCCGTGTTCATCGAGATGAACGGCCAGATGCACGCCCGCCAGTGCGCGAAGAACCCGCGCCTGGTGCCGTGCTCGTTCGAGTACGTCTACCTGGCGCGTCCCGACTCGGTGATGAACGGCATCTCGGTCTACGACGCGCGTC
Source organism: Curtobacterium sp. MCLR17_040 (assembly GCF_003234735.1). NCBI lineage: Bacteria > Bacillati > Actinomycetota > Actinomycetes > Micrococcales > Microbacteriaceae > Curtobacterium > Curtobacterium sp. MCLR17_040. Next base: position 51,266 of record NZ_QKTE01000001.1, read on the forward strand.
TGCGCCTCGGCAACCGCCTCGCCGACACCATCGAGCAGTACGCGCCGACCGGTGACATCGACGTGGTCATGCCGATCCCGGACTCGAGCCGTCCGGCGGCCATGCAGGTCGCCCGGAAGCTCGGCATCGAGTACCGCGAGGGCTTCTACAAGAACCGCTACGTCGGCCGCACCTTCATCATGCCGGGGCAGGCGGAGCGCAAGCGTTCGGTGCGCCAGAAGCTCAACGCGATGTCGTCCGAGTTCAAGGGCAAGAACATCCTGATCGTCGACGACTCGATCGTCCGCGGCACCACGAGCCGCGAGATCGTCGAGATGGCCCGGGCCGCGGGCGCGAACGAGGTCACGTTCACGAGCGCCGCTCCCCCTGTCCGGTTCCCGCACGTCTACGGCATCAACATGCCGACGCGTGCGGAGCTCATCGCGCACGACCGGAAGATCCCGGAGATCAACCGCGTGCTCGGCAGCGACCACCTGATCTACCAGGAGGTCGGGGACATGCGCGACGCCATCATCGAGGGCTCGGACGTGACCGACCTCGAGATGAGCTGCTTCACGGGCGAGTACGTCACGGGCACCGTGAGCCCGGAGTACCTGTCCTGGGTCGAGGCGAACCAGCTCAGCTAGGTCGCGTCCGAGACGCGACCAGACGACGGACTGGAGGCCCGGTGCCAGCTGGCACCGGGCCTCCAGTCCGTTGATCGGGAGCGGCTACGGCCGCTGGTCACCGTGGTCGTCGAGCTCGCCGTCGACCGTCTCGGGCGGCAGTTCGACCTCGACGCGCTCCGCCGTCAGGCGGGCCGACCGCCGGGCGTAGACCCGGTCGAACACGACGGCGACGACCGCACCGACGAAGGCGCCGATCGTGACGCCCCACAGGCTGAAGTAGCCGACCAGGCTGCCGAAGCTGGTCTGGTCCCGCTGGCCGCCGAGGTTCATGGTGAGGGCGACCACGACGAGGGTCGCGAGGAACCCGAGCACGGCACCTCCGACGATGAACACGCCGAACTTCGGTGCACGGCGGATGGTGACCTCGTCGGGGCTGGCGACCGCACTGGGAGCCGGTGCCGGCGTGGGGAGCGGCTGCTCGTCGGGTTGATCGGTGTTGCTCACCTGTCCATTGTCCCCCACTGTGGGACGTCCCGCGGCCTGTGCGCGGCGACCGATCCGGGAGAGGATGGTCGCTACTGGTCGGTATCCCAAGCGGAGGAGGTGTGTCGGATGCGTGAACGAACCGCACCCGCCCGCCGACGCCGACCGGCCGCCCCCGCCCGCGTGGCCTGGCCCGTCGCACAGCGCGCGGAAGAGGACCGCGCCGTCGCCGTCGTCGCCGAGCACCGGTGGAGCGTCGCGCTCGTCGGTGCCCCCGGCATCGGCAAGAGCACCGCTGCGGCGCGGGTCACCGACCGCGTCGCCGGTCGCGACGGCACCGGCCGCACCGTCGTCGTGCCGATCACGGCGGTCGCCGCGAGCCGGTCGATGCCCTTCGGCGCCGTCGCCGAGCGCTTCGGCGAGTTGCCGGCGTCCATCTCGGAGCTGTCCGACGACACCGGCGCCGAGCAGCGCTTCCGGGCGATCGAGGACCTCGTCGACCGCGACGTCCTGCTCCGCGTGGACGACGCCGACCACCTCGACGCGATCTCCGCGCGGTACGTCGCCTGGCTGGTCCGCCGGCAGGGTGCTCGGCTCGTCCTGACCTGCCGCGACTTCACGGCGCTCCCCGAGCCGCTCCGCGCGCTGTGGCAGGACGACCTGCTCGAGCGCATCGACCTGCAGCCCCTGGCGCTGCACGAGACCGCGGCGCTCGTGGCCGAGGCGCTGGGCTCGCCGCTCGAGAACGCCTCGGCCGAGCGCGTCCACCGCGCCACCGCCGGCAACCCGCTGTACCTGCGCGAGGTGGTCCGTGCGGCGCGGGTCTCCGGCGCCCTCGACCACACCGCGACCGGGTGGTACTGGCGCGGGCGCGTGACCGCGTCGGACAGCCTCGCGGACATGTACCGCACCGAACTCGGGTCGCTGCCGGAGGACCTGCGCGACGTCGTCGACATCGTCGCCCTCGCCGACCCGATCCCGCTCGCCCGCCTGCTCGGCCTGGTGACCGGCGGGGACGTCGACCGGGTCGTCGCGCTCGGCCTGGTCCGCATCGACTCGCTCGACGACGGCGCCGCGGTCGTCCGGCCGTCGCACCCGCTCGTCGGCGAGGTCATCCGCACCCTGGTGCCGGTGGCCCGGCGAACGGCACTCTTCGCGCGCGCCAACGCCTTCCGCACCGACCGGCCCGAGGGCGCACCGCCCGCCGCACGCCTGCGTGCCGCACTGTGGTCGCTCGAGTGCGGGGTCCTGCCGTCGGTCGACCAGCTGCTCGACGCGGCGCAGGTCGCCGTGCGGCTGCAGGAGCACGAGAGCGCGATCGCCCTGGCCTCGGCAGCGCTCCGCACGACGCTCACCCCCACCGAACAGGTCGCGGCACACTGCCTCCGCTCGCTGGCGTACTCGTACTCGGACGGCCGTGAAGCCGGCCGCGCCGACGCCGAAGCCGCCTGGGCCGTGGCGAAGCGGCACGTCGGCGACGTCACCGACGAGGCCGTCATCGAAGCGTGCGAGACCCTGGCGAACATCCGCCAGTTCCACGACGACGACATCGCGGCGGCGGTCGCCCTGACCGATGCCGCCACGCGCCTGGTGGTGTCCGACGAGGCCGTCGAACGGCTCCGGCTGCTGCGGATGGCGCACCAGGGCTGGGGCGGCGACTTCGCCGAGGTCCGGGCCGAGATCGAGCGCAGCGGCATCGTGGACGCCCCGACGATGCCGATGTCGTTCCTCGCCGTCGCACCCTGCGCGGTGATGGCGTTGGCGACCGCCGGCCGGCTGGACGACGCGTCCGCGCTCGGTCACCGCGCCCTGGCCACCGCCGTGGCCCACGTCGAGGCAGCACCCTGGAGCGTCGGCGAGAACTCCTCCGTCCTGCACCAGGTGCAGATGTGGCGCGGCGACCTCGACGACCTGATCATCGAGGTACCCGCGGGTCGGTCAAGCCCCTACCTGAAGTACGACTTCACGCTCGAGCTCATCGGTCAGGGCAACCTGGCGATCGCACAGCGCCGCTGGGACGACGCCGTCGCCGCGTTCTCGGCGGCGTGCGAACGGTACGACATCGCCGACCACGGCGGGTTCGCGGCCTACCCCTGGGCACGTCTGGCCCTGGCGCTCGCGTACGGCGGACGCCCGGAAGCAGCCGCCAGCGCGCTCGACCGTGCCCGGACCACCCCGCAACGGGCGATGCGCATCACCGGCGAGCAGGTCGCCGTGTCGATCGCCTGGACCGAGGCCGTGCTCGGCAACCCGGCGGGGCTGCAGCACGCCGACGAGATCATCGAACGCAGCACGGCCAACGGCTCGTGGACGCACGTGATGTACGGGTACGCCCTGCACCACGCGGTCGGTATGGCGCAGGGGCGCGACTCGACCGGCTCGCTCGAGCGGATGCGCGAGGCCGCCACCCGCGTCGACGGACCGCTCGCGGCCGCGGTGATCGAGTACGCCGACGCCGTACGCGCCGGCGACCGGACGCGGGTGATCGCGGCGCAGGGACTGCTCGCGGCACACGGCATCTCCGTGACCGCGGGACACTCGAAACCGCCGCTGACGAAGCGCGAGTACGAGGTCGCCGAACTCGCCGCGCAGGGGCTGAGCAACCGGCGGATCGCGGAGTCCCTCGGGCTCTCGACGCGGACGATCGACGCGCACCTGTCGCGTGTCTTCGCGAAGTGGGACCTGCACGCGCGGTCGGAGCTCAGCGAGCTGCTCTGAGCTGCTCGGTACTCGGCACGGCCGGTTCCGCGTTCCGCGTCGGCTGTCGCGCACGCAAGAACGTTGCGGATTGCAGCACGACGCGCCGCCACGATTGACACGTTGTGTGGAACATCGCGTACCTTGGTGCCTGTCGCCGGGTTCGGACCCGTTCGGGTCGGGTCCGAATCCCGGCGACTTCAAGCTTAGGAACCCGGTCGATGCGGGCGCATCGGTAGGCACTACCTAATTCGCGCGGGAGTTCTCCGCAGGCGCTTTCGCCGCGGCGGCTCCGTGCTGGCGGATCAGTGCCGGCGGATCGGTGCCGGCGACTCGCAGGGTCAGGCGCCGGGGGCGGGCAGCCGGACCGGCAGGAACGCCGTCAGGTCGGCGCGCGAGCCCGAGGCACTGACGCGCGACTGCGCGACCGCCTCGGCCCAGGTCAGCTCGCCGGACGCGAGGGCGAGCCACGTTGTGGCGTCCGTCTCGACCACGTTCGGCGGTGTGCCACGGGTGTGTCGGGGTCCGGGCACGGCCTGGACGGCGGCGAACGGCGGCACCCGTACCTCGACGCTGTTGCCCGGAACCTCGTCCGCCAGGCACTGCAACGTCCACCGAACCGCGGTCGCGACGGCCGGTCGGGCCGTCTCCCCACGACGCACCGCGGCCAGTGCCGCGCGCCCGTCGGCGTCCTCGATCCTCCTGGGTGGCATCTCCACAGGCTAGCCCTCGCATCGCGGGCGGCGAGTCGGGCTGGGTAGGGTGATCGGGTGCGAATCCTCGTCCTCGGTTCCGGTGCCCGCGAGCACGCGATCATCACGGCCCTCCTCGCTGAGCATGCGGGTCACGTCATCACGGCAGCGCCCGGCAACGCCGGCATCGCCGCCGACGTCGAGACCGTCTCCCTCGACCCCACCAACGGTGCGCTCGTCGCGGAGTACGCGATCGAGAACGACGTCGAGCTCGTCGTCGTGGGCCCCGAGGCCCCGCTCATCGCCGGCGTGGCCGACCCGGTGCGCTCCCGCGGCATCCCGGTGTTCGGGCCGGGCAAGGCCGCCGCGCAGCTCGAGGGCTCGAAGGCGTTCGCCAAGCGGATCATGGGCGAGGCCGGTGTGCCCACGGGGCGCCCGGTCTACGCCGGCACGGCGGACGAAGCCGTCGCCGCGATCGACGAGCTCGGCGCCCCGTACGTGGTCAAGGCCGACGGGCTCGCCGCCGGCAAGGGCGTGCTCGTGACCGACGACCGCCAGGCCGCGATCGACCACGCCACCTACTGGCTCCAGCACGGGCACGTCGTGGTCGAGGAGTTCCTCGACGGCGAAGAGGTCTCGTTGTTCTTCCTGAGCGACGGGCACGACGTCCGTGCGCTCAGCCCGGCGCAGGACTACAAGCGCCTTGCCGACGGCGACCTCGGACCGAACACGGGCGGCATGGGCGCGTACTCGCCGCTGCCGTGGCTCGCCGACCGCTGGCCGTCCGAGCAGGCCTTCGTCGACGAGGTCACCGAGCTCGTCGCGCTGCCGACCGTCCGCCGCCTCGAGCACGAGGGCACGCCGTTCGTCGGGCTCCTGTACTGCGGCCTCATCGTCACCGAGCAGGGCGTCCGCGTGATCGAGTTCAACGCGCGCTTCGGTGACCCGGAGACGCAGGTCGTGCTCCCCCGCCTGGCGACCCCGCTCAGCGAACTCCTGCTGGCCGCCGCCACCGGGCAGCTCGGTGCCGTGCCCGCACCCGTGTTCCGCGACGAGGTCGCCGTGACCGTCGTCCTGGCGAGCGAGGGCTACCCGGAGAACCCGCAGACCGGCCGACCGATCACCGGCATCGACGACGCGAACGCCCGCGACGGCGTCTCGGTCGCGCACGCCGCAACCGGCGTCCTCGACGACACGCTCGTCGCCACGGGTGGCCGGGTGCTCAGCGTCGTCGCGACCGGGTCGGACTTCGCCCAGGCCCGCGAGCGCGCCTACGCCGGGCTCGGCGACATCACGCTCGAGGGCGCGCAGTTCCGCACCGACATCGCCGCGAAGGTCGCGAAGTGACCGCCCCTGCGCCGATCGCCGGCTGGCGCCACGTCTCGTCCGGCAAGGTCCGCGAGCTCTACGTGCCCGAGGGCACCGCCGACCTGGCGAGTGCGTCCGAGCTGCTGCTCGTCGCCTCGGACCGGGTCAGCGCGTACGACTTCGCGCTCGAGCCGCCGATCCCGGGCAAGGGCGAGCTGCTGACCCGCCTGTCGCGGTTCTGGTTCACCCAGCTGAGCGACGTCCCGAACCACATCATCGGTCCGTCCTCCGGTGGCACCCCCGTGCCGGCCGAGGTCGAGGCACGGTCGATGCACGTCATGCCGCTCACGATGTTCCCCGTCGAGTGCGTCGTGCGCGGGTACCTGGTCGGCAGCGGCTGGGCCGAGTACCAGGAGACCGGCAGCGTGTGCGGCGTCGCGCTCCCCGCGGGCCTGTCCAACGGTGACCGCCTGCCGGAACCGATCTACACGCCGGCGTACAAGGCGGCCCAGGGCGAGCACGACGAGAACATCTCGTACGAGCAGACCGTCGACTTGGTCGGTGCCGAGACCGCGGCCACCCTGCGCGAGCTCTCGCTGCACGTCTACACCGAGGCCGCGGCCATCGCCCTCGAGCGGGACGTCGTCATCGCCGACACCAAGTTCGAGTTCGGGCAGGACGCCACCGGCCGGATCCGCATCGCCGACGAGGTCCTGACGAGCGACTCCAGCCGCTACTGGGACGCCCGCTCCGCCGACCGCACCGACTCGTTCGACAAGCAGATCGTGCGGGACTGGCTCAGCGCGCACTGGGACCGCCAGGGCACGCCGCCGGTGCTCCCGGACGAGATCGTCGAGCGCACGGCTGCGCGCTACGCCGAGCTGATCGAGCGCCTCGGCGCCTGACGCCGCGCCCGGCCGGCGCGTGGTGTGGCGTGGCGTGGCCCGGACGGTCACGACACCCCGCTCACGTCCGTCGGGCGGTCACGAACCGTCGGTCGATGCCCCGCCAACCGACGGTTCGTGACCACCCGGCGGCCCACCCACGACACGTCGCGACCACTCGCCGCGTGAGGCCCGTCGCCGGCCGAATGGTCACGACACCCCGCTCAGGTCCGGCGAACGGTCACGAACCGTCGCCCGAGGCCCCGCCAACAGACAGTTCGCGACCACCCGGCGGCCCACCCACGACACGTCGCGACCACTCGACCGGCGACGACTCGCCGCGCGACCGCCGACGAGCCGGACAGTTCTCGACCGGTCAGGCCTCGCGCGCCACCACGACGACGGTCAGGTCGTCGCCCGGGTCGTGCTCGGCGACACGTGCGCGCACCCGCTGCAGGAACGTCTCGACGTCCGGGGACTCCCGGTACAGGGACCCCAGCTCGGACAGCGCCGCGAGCGTGGAGTCCCAGAGCTCGAGCGCGCCGTCGGTCACGACGATGAGCACGTCACCGGGCCGGAGCACGAGCGACCCGGCCGCGCGGGGCATCCCGGCGGGGTGCAGCCCGATCGGCAGGTCCGACGACCGCAGGATCCGCTCGGCACCGTCGTCACGGAGCTGGAGCACGAGCCCGTGGCCGGCGTCGGCGAAGTCGAGTCGCCCGGTCGACGGGGTCAGCCGGCCGTGGAACATCGTCGCGAAGGACTCGGCACGGCTGAGCTCGGGGGCGACCTGCGCCTCGAGTTCGGCGACGGCGGTGCCCGGGTCCTGGTCGCCGCGGGCGAGCAGGCCTCCGCGGATGTTCGCGGCGAGGAGCCCGGCGGACATCCCCTTGCCCATGACGTCCGACACGGTCAGGTGGATCGAGTCCTCGCCGGAGCGGTGCCAGTCGTGGAAGTCACCGGAGACGAGCCCGTGCGGTATCGACATCCCCGTGATCCGGTAGCCGGGCACCTGCACCTCGGTCGGCTGCAGGCCGTTGAGCACGGTGCGCAGGCGGTCCTCGTCGGCTCCGGCGAGCAGTTCGCGCTCCGCCCAGATGCCGAGTTCCTGCAGCAGTTCGAGTTCGTCGGCGTCGAGGGTGCGCGGCTCGGGGTCGATCAGGCAGAGGGTGCCGACCTTCAGGTCGTCGTCGCCGGCACGGAGCCCGACACCGGCGTAGAACCGGACGTTGGGGTCGCCGAGCACCATCGGCAGGTCCGCGTACCGCGCGTCCTCGCGGGCATCCGGGACGACCACGGGCCCCTGCTCGCCCAGGGTCCGGCCGCAGAAGGTGTCCTGCAGCGGGATGATCGGCCCGAAGGCGGCGTCACTCTGCTGCGACTTGATCGTCAGCGTGGTCTCGCCGGCCAGGTTGAGGAACGAGCCGGAGACCCCGAGGGCCTCGCGCGCGATGCGGGTGATCCGTTCGAACCGTTCCTCGACGCCACCGTCGACCACGTCGAGTGCCGCGATCAGGGCCGCTCGCCGGACGGCATCGGCCCCGGTCGGCGCGGGCACGGACATCGCGGTTTCCGGCTGCATGCTCCCACGGTAACGCGCTGAACGGACAGGGCCTGGCCCCAGTCCGGAGGGCGCAGATCGTCGGGCGCGTCGGCGTACCCTGGTCGTCGTGCTCCGAGTCGTCCCCGCAACCGTCCTCGGCGTGGCCGCGCTCCTGGCCCTCGCCGGCTGTGGCGCCCACGACTCCACCGGCCAGGTGTCGGTCACGGTGTCGTCGAACGCCGCCGACCACCCGTACGAGGTCAAGGTGTTCGCCTCGACCGGCAAGCTCTCCGAGCACCAGCGGGTGTTCCCGGGCGGCACGGCCGACTTCGCGGGCGTCCCCCTCGGCAAGGTCACGGTCCGCGCCGGCGACCTCTGCCCGCAGACGACCAAGGTGTCCGACGGCACGGTCGCGACGGTGACCCTCACCACGACCGGCTGCTGACACCGGCCGCTGACACCACCCGTCACCACGACGACGGGCTGCCGACCCCCTCCGCGACCAGGTGCTCCACCCGCGGCTCACCCGCGACCTCGCGCACCGCCTGCAGGGTCCGCGCGTCGTCCCCGGTCTGCCGGACCTCGTGCTGGTCGACGTGCTCCTGCCACGACCCCACCCGGAACGCCTCGACCCAGGCGTCCGGCCCGGTCGCGGCGTCGCGGTAGAGGTTCCAGTCACGGGCACCGGTCCGCCGGCGGCTCCGCCCGAGCCGCTCGGCGCGCGCCCGGAACTCGTCGACCGCGTCCGCCGGGACCGTCCAATGCAGCAGCACGAGGGTCTCCCCCGTCGCCGCGCCGTGGTCGTCCGCCACGAACACCTCGTCCCCGAACGGCATCGGCGTCACGGCGCGCTGCCGGTCGGTGAGCACCGGGAACCCGGACACGAGCAGCGCTGCGGCGCTGAGCGCGGTGAGGACACCGGCCCCGGCGAGCGCCCCCGTCACCCCGAGCGGCGTGGCGACCGCGCCGGCGAGCGCCGCGCCGATCGCGGTGCAGCCGAACAGCACGAGCTGGTAGGCGGCGAGCCCGCGGGTCCGGACCCAGGCGGGCAGGAACGCCTGCACGGTGCCGTTCAGCGTCGTCACCACGGCGATCCAGGCCACCCCGCCGACCAGCAGCGCGACGAGCACGACCGCCAGCACGGGGACGAGCGCGACGACCGTGGTGCAGACGCCGAACACCACCGAGGCGATGCCGACCGTGCGGCCGATGCCGAGCCGCGCACGGACCGCCGGCATCAGGAACGCCCCGCCGACGGACCCGATGCCGACGGCGGCGAGCAGCAGCCCGTACCCGCCGGAGGACAGGCCGAGCGAGCCGTCGGCGACGAGCGGCAGGAGTGCCCACAGCGCGTTCGCGGGCACCATGAAGACGGCGAGCTGCACGAGCAGCCGGCGGACGACCGCCGCGTGCAGGACGTACCGCAGCCCGGCGCGGGTGGCGTCGATGAACGGTTCGGCCCGCGTCTCGGGGCGCTGGTAGCCGCGCCAGGCGACGAGCACCACCAGGAAGAGCGCGAACGACAGCGCGTTGGCGGCGAACACGAACGGCACGCCGAGCTGCGCGATCACCACCCCGGCGAGCGCCGGTCCGATCGCCCGGGCGACGTTGACGCCGACGGAGCTGAGCGCCGCGGCGTCGGTGATCGCGGCGCGCGGCACGATCTCGGGCACGAGCGCCTGGTACGCGGGCAGCTGGAGCGCCGAGGCGGTACCGAGCAAGAACGTGACGGTGAGCAGGAGCGCCGGGGTCATGTCGCCGGTCGCGGTGAGCACGGTCATCACGACGCCGACGACCACCTGGAACGCCTGCACGCCGATGAGCAACCGCCGCCGGTCCACGAACTCGCCGATCACCCCGGCGGGGATCCCGACGAGCAGCACCGGCAGGCTCGACGCGGTCTGCACGAGGGCGACGACGACGGGTGCGGCGTGCTCGTCGACGAGCAGCCACTGCGCGCCGACGGTCTGCATCCAGCTGCCGATGTTGCTCACCAGCACCGCGATCCACAGGGCGCGGAAGACCGGGATCGCGAGCGGCGCCAGGGCGCCGCCGCGGGGTGCTGGGGTGGTGCGTTCCGTGGTCACGTCGCCTCCTGGGGTGGGACGGGGACATCCTGGAGGCGCGGTGCGCGCCGGGCGCACGCCGCGCCTCCAGGGATGGTCGGGTCAGGCGGCGGCGTCGGTCGCGCTGGTCGCGGCGAGGGCGCGCTCGATGACGTCGGCGACGTCCTTCGGGTGGGTCTGCATGACGAGGTGCGGGGCGGCGAGCTCGGTCACGTCGGTGATGCCGGCGCGGGAGTAGCCGAAGCGCTCGACCTCGGGGTTGATGGTGTGGTCGTCGGACGAGACGATCGCCCATGCGGGGGTGGTCTTCCACGCAGCGGCGGAGGCCGGTTCGCCGAAGGCGGCACCGGACAGCGGGCGCTGCGAGACGGCGAGCAGCTCGGCGACGCGCGGGTCGACCCCGGCGGCGAAGACCTGCGGGAACGCGTCGATCGCGACGGAGACGTCGGTGCCGTCCTCGGCGCCGGCGACCGGGTACGGCGTGTACACCAGGTTCGCGGCGAGGTCCGAGTCGGGGAACCCGCCCTGCAGCTGCCCGAGGCTCTCGCCGACCTCGAGCACGTAGCCGGAGACGTAGACGAGTCCGACGACGTTCTCGGCCTCGCCGGCGACGGTGATCACGGCCCCGCCGTACGAGTGACCGGCGAGGACGACCGGCCCGTCGACGTGCTCGGCGACGGCGCGGATCGAGGCGGCGTCCTCGGCGAGGCTCCGGTTGTAGACCGGCGGGACGAGGACGGTGTGGCCGCGGTCGAGCAGCTCGCGGGTGACGGGTGCCCAGCTGGCGGAGTCGGCGAACGCGCCGTGGACGAGGACGATGGTGGGTGCAGCCATGTGCGGGTCTCCTTCGTGACGAACGTCTGGGGTGGTGCGGGGACCGGGCGGTCTCGGCGTCGTCACGCTACGGCTGGGGGTGCTGCGTCGTCGTGTCCCTGTCGTTGCCCGTCACCCCCGACGACAGCCCGTGCCGGCGGCTCCGGGTGCGGCGCACGGTGCCCTCCGACAGTCGGACACACCGTGCCGGGGTCCCCCTGCGGGGCGGAGGCACCGCGACGGGGTCCCCGCCGGGGCCCCCTTCTCCCCCCTGCTCCACGGCCCGGCCGGTTAGCGTGATCGCATGGAACACGAGGACGGCACGACGACGACGTCGGCCCAGGACTTCGTGGACGCGCTCGCCGAACCGGTCGTGGTCTTCGACCGCCACCTGGACGTCGTGGCGGCGAACCGGCTCGCCGGTGCCCTGTCCGCGTCCCTCACCGTCGGCACGAACCTGGCGCGGTTCACCTTCCTGAACCCCTGGGTCGAGGACTCGGTGGACGGCTGGGAGGCCGAGGCGCACCGCACCGCCGCGATGCTCCGGGACTCGCTGGACGAGCACGACGCCGACGACCGGTTCCAGGAGCTCCTGGGCGAGCTGATGGCCCGGAGCACGACGTTCGCGACCGAGTGGGCCGGCGGAGCGGTCCGGCCGACTCGCCGCGGGGAGTCGGCGTTCGAGAACCCGCTCGTGGGCCGGATCGACCTGCGGTGGGAGCAGCTGCGCCGGCTGGAGGACCCCGAGCACGTGCTCGTGGTGTGGACGGCGGCGGACGACGAGTCCGCCGCTCGGCTCACGACGCTCCGGGGGCTGCTCGACGAGGGCGCGACGACCGCCTGACCGGGAGCGCAGCGACCGCCGCGGCTGCGACGCCCGCTGCGAGCGCCTGGCTAGCCCACCGCGGTCTCGCCCGCGACCGGCTGCCGGCGCGCGGTGCCCTGCTGCACCTGCGCGGCGAGGTACGCGACGGCCGCGGCTGCGGGGGTGCCGGGGTCGGCCCAGAAGGTCACGAGCACGTGCGAGCTGCCCGGGATCGCAAGGTTCTGCCAGCGGAACTCGACCCAGCCGATCGGGTCGATCCAGTGCCGCGAGACCCCGGTGCGCTGCACGGCGACGTCGTGCCGCGCCCAGATGCGGGCGAAGTCCGGGTCCTGCAGGGTCAGGGTGCCGACGATCTCCTGCAGCCGGGGGTCCTCGGGCTCGGCGTGCAGCCGGAGCGCGGCGACGACCCGGTGCGCGGTGGGGTCCCAGTCGGCCGCGTGCTGCCGGGACGCCTCGGAGAACATCTGCAGGACGAGGTTCGCGCCCGGCTCCATGTACCCGGGGCCGAGTGCGCTCGCCAGGGCGTTGGACAGGATGATGTCCTGGTTGCGGTCCATCACGAACGCCGGGGTGTGCGACCACTGCGCGAGCAGCGACCGGACCGAGTCGTCGAGTCCCGGCGGCACGACCCCCTCGGGGCGGCGGCGTTCGGCGTGTGCGAGGCGGCTCAGGTAGTCGACCGCCTCGTGGTCGAGCCGCAGGGCCCGGCCGAGCGCCACGAGCACCTGGTCGGACGGCTGGTGGTCGCGGCCGCGTTCGAGCCGCAGGTAGTACTCGGGGCTGATGCCCGCGAGCCGCGCAACCTCTTCACGGCGCAGGCCGTCCACTCGTCGTCCGGGCTCGCGAGTGAGGCCGACGTCCTCGGGCTGGACGAGTGCCCGACGGGCGCGGAGGTACTGCCCCAGTTCGGACCGTCGCGCATCCACGCGAGCAGGATAGCCGGAATCCGCAAAGAACGCGAGAACTACCGTTCTCCGGGTGTGCCGCTCCGCGCGATGGTCTGGTGCGGCTGCTCCCCGAACCGCTCCCGGTAGTACGCCGCGAACCGCCCGAGGTGGGTGAACCGCCACCGCCGCGCGACCTCGCTGACGAGCAGCGCGCGGGAACCCGGCCGCCCCAGCTCCAGGTGCACCCGGTCGAGCCGGACCTCGCGCAGGTACTGCATGGGGGTGACGCCGAGACGACGGCGGAACAGGTCCTGCAGGCCGCGCTCGCTCAGGTCGCAGGCCGCTGCGACGTCCGCCACGGTCAGCGTCCGGTCGGCGTGGTCGTGCACGAAGCCGATCGCCCGCCGCATCCGGTCCGCGACGTCCGATCGCGACCGGGCGAAGGTCGACAGGACGACGGTCGCGATCCGCCGGTTCAGGGCCGCTCGGTCGTCGGCGGGCAGGGCCGGGTCGAGGATGCGCCCGGAGGCCTCGCGCAGGAGTGCCCGCAGCGGCTCGAGTGCGGGATCGGCCGCGTCCGGCTGCCCGAACACCGAGGACTCCCCCGTGTCGCCGAGCAGCGACGGCGACAGGTGCAGCAGCGTCGTGGCGGTCGCGTCGGTCTCGAAGCCGTACGCGACGGACGCCGAGAGCATCATCGGGCGCTCGGCACCGACCTCCCAGTGCTCGCCGTCGTCGGCGGTCAGGCTGGCCCGGCCGTCGGCGAGCCAGAACACGACGTGGTCGGGGCGCGGACCGATCGTCCCCGACCGCTTGCCCGGTGTCGCGATCCGGTGGATCGACAGGTCGTCGTCCCCGCCGGTCTCGTAGCCGAAGCCCTCGTCGTCCGCGGTCACGGCGTCGGGACCCGGTCCCACTCGTCGCCGTACCGGGACAGCACCGACCACCTCGAGATCGGCCACGTGGTCACGAAGGCCCGCCCCACGACGTCGTCGACCGGCACGGTGCCGTGCACGCGCGAGTCGGCGGAGTCGTACCGGTTGTCGCCCATCACCCAGATGCGCCCCTTCGGCACGGTGATCTCGAAGTCCTTCCCGGCGACACGGTCCGACCCGCGTTCGAGCACGACGTAAGGCTCGTCCACCGCGTGCCCGTTCACCGACAGGCGGCCCTGGGCGTCGCAGCACGACACCGTGTCACCCGGCAGGCCGATGACCCGCTTGATCAGGTCGTCGCCCTGGCCCATGCCGAGCCAGCCACCCGGGTCCTGGAACACCACGACGTCACCGCGCTGCAGCGGGACGACCCCGGGCACGAGCTCGTTGACGAGCACCCGGTCCCCGATGAGCAGCGTGTTCTGCATCGAGCCCGAGGGGATGGAGAACGCGCGGACCAGGTACGCCTTGACCAGGAAGGACGCCAGCAGCGCCACGACGACGATGATGACGAGGTCGCGCAGGAACCGCAGCCCGCCGCGTTTCGGCTCGCTGTCGGGGGCGGGTTCGGAGTGAGGTTCGGCGTGGGCGTGCGTGTCACTCAATGCGTCAACACCACCTTGACGACACCGATCACGAACGCCACCGCGGCCAGCACGATCCCGCCCCACAGCCCGAGGAACGTGGGCTGCTTCCCGCTGAACCGCTGCATGAACACGCCCACCAGCCCGATGCGCACGACCAGGATCACCGTCGCCGCGATCTGTGCCCACTCCGCCGGCAGCCACCCGATCCAGGCCGCCGCGTAGAGGACCGCCGGGATCAGCCCGGAGGTCGCGATCGGGTTGGCGTTCCGGATGATCGTCGCGACCGAGTCGCGGCGCGCAGCGCGGTCCGCAGCGGATTCCTCGCCGTCGTCGCCGAGTCCGTGCGCGACCAGGTGCGCGAGCACGTGCGCCAGGTACGTCAGCACCGCGGTCGCCAGGACGGTCGCCACCGCGGCGCCGTGGTGGATCTGCTCCGGGTTCACCGCGATCGCGACGGCGAGCACCGTGATGTTGCCGTAGATGTACGACGACATCCGGTCGCGGACGTGCTCGAGCGGCAGGTCGCGGGGGTCCGGGCGACCGCCGCGGGGTCCGCGCCCCGGTCGGGAGGGCCGTCGTGTGCGTGGCATCCGTCCATCTTGGCCCCCGCGGTCGGCCGTCCGCCGACAGGACACCGGGTGCGATGGTCACACGGGTGGCCGGTTCCGGCAGACTGGGTCCCGATCGGTGCGACGGAGCGCCGGACAGGAGGCACGCATGACGTCCGCACGACCACTCGCCCTGGTGACCGGCGTGGGCCGCAGAGCCGGCATCGGCGCAGCGCTCGCCACCCGGCTGGCGACCGACGGCTGGGACCTCGCCATCTCGTGGTGGGGCCCCTACGACGACCGCGTGAGCGGCGGGGCGGACCCGGACGGGGTCGAGTCGGTGGTGCAGGAGTGCGAGGCGGCGGGAGCACGGGTGACGCGCCTCCCGGTCGACCTGGAGGACCCGGAGCAGGCGGCCGCACTCGTCGGCCGCGCCGAGGCGGAAGCCGGCGCCCCGGTCACCGCCCTCGTCATGTCGCACTGCGAGTCCGTCGACTCCGACTTCCGCACCACGACCGTCGAGTCGTGGGACCGCCACTTCGCCGTGAACGCCCGCGCACCGTTCCTGCTCGTGCAGGCCTACGCGGCCGGGCTCGAGCTCGCCGGGGACGCCGCACCGCGCGGCCGCCGCCGGATCGTCGCCCTGACGAGCGACCACATCGCGTACAACCTGCCGTACGGGGCGTCGAAGGGCGCGCTCGACCGGATCGTGTTCGGCGCCGCGAAGGAGCTCGGCAGCCTCGGTGTCAGCGCCAACGTGGTGAACCCGGGCCCGAACGACACCGGCTGGATGTCCGACGAGGTCAAGGGGTGGGCCGTCGAGGGCACCCCGCTCGGTCGGCTGGGACGCCCGTCGGACACCGCCGCGCTCGTCGGGTTCCTCTGCTCGGAGCAGGGCGCCTGGGTGAACGGGCAGCTGCTGAAGTCGGACGGCGGGATCTCGAACAGCGCCTGACCTGTCGGCCCCTCGCGACCCGCTCGTCAGCCGCGACCGGGCGCGGTCACCTCGATGCGGTTCGCCCACGGGTCCTCGAACGCGACCGTCCGGCCGTCGTCCGCGGTCTGCACCCCGGTGTCGTGCATGCGTGCGACGAGGGCACCGAGGTCGTCCGACCCGGGCACCTCGATCCGCACGAGTCCGAGCCCGAGCGCGAGCTGGCGGCGCCCGGCCCCACGTGAGTTCCAGGTGTTCATCGCCATGTGGTGGTGGTAGCCGCCGGCGCTGACGAACAGAGCCTCGCCGAAGCCGGCGGTGGTCTCGAAGCCGAGGGTGTCCACGTAGAAGGAGCGCGCGGCGTCGACGTCGCCGACGGACAGGTGCACGTGGCCGACCTTGCCCGGGCGTGCCGCGGCGGCGTCCAGGGCGTCCTGCGTCAGGTGCTCCTGCAGGAACGCGTTCGGGTCGACGTACTTCGTGTCCATGTCGACCATGCCGTGCGTCCACGACCACTCGGTGCGGTCGCGGTCCCAGTACAGCTCGACGCCGTTGCCCTCGGGATCGGTGAAGTAGAACGCGTTGCTCACCAAGTGGTCGGCGCTGCCGGTGAAGGTCTGCGGGAACTTCGTCGCGACCGAGTACAGCGCGGCGGCCAGGTCGGCCCTCGTGTCGAACAGGACCGCGGTGTGGAACAGGCCGGCGTCGTGCGGGCCGGCGTGCTGCATGGACGGCGCGTGCTCGAGGATCACGATCGGCACCGCCAGGCCACCGGCGCCCGGTCGCCCGAGGACAGCGACGCCGCCCTCGTTCGAGAGCAGCGAGAGCTGGACGCCGTCGCGGTAGTAGCCGATCATCCGGTCGAGGTTCGCGACGCGGAGGGTGACGGCACCCATCCCGGTGTCGGCGGCGAGGAGGTCCTGCGTGTGCATGGCACCAGTGTGCGCCCATTTAGTTGATGCGTCAACCAAATGAGTGTCGGTCGCCTGCGCCAGAGCGACAGATCCACGCAATCCCGGCGCGAGGCACCCGCCAACGCGACAGATCGCTGCGAACGGTTCGCGGCGATCTGTCGCTTTGGCGCACGGGGGCGCACAGCGGACGGGGCGCGCAGGCGACGGGAGGCCCGGCGCGCGTCCGCCCCGCCGGCCGCGGTCAGCGGGAGCGGAAGTAGCGGTGCAGCGCGCGCTCGCGGATCACGGCCGCGGCGAGCGCCCCACCGAGCAGCGCGCCCACGAGCCCGAGGGACGCGATCGCGATTGCCTCGCGCACGATCGGCAGCGCGTCGTCGACGTCGAGGCCACGCACCGACACCACCGCGACGCTCGTCGCGACCACCGCCCCGACCGATGCCCAGACCAGGTGCTGCAGGACGACGCCGAGGACCTGCGCACTCCGCGGTACCCCGACGTGCCGATCGGAGGCCAGGGCGAGCCGACGCCGTGCGACCGCTGCCCCGCCGATCGTCAGCCCCACGAGGGCCGCTGCACCGAACGGGACGAGGACTGGCTGCCGCGCCGCGGGGGTGAAGACCGCGCCCAGCGTCGGGTTGAGCTGCCCGGCGGTCGGTCGGTCCTCGCCCTCGGCCCCGCTCGCCGGCAAGACGGTGCGCCGGAGCATCGAGACCGTGTCGTCGCGCTGCGGCCACACCGTCGCCCAGCAGGCGTCGAACGGCGACCCGTCGTCGACCGTCGGCGCGAGGACCGAGTACTCCAGGTCGGGGTCCCGGCCGTCGTCGGGGTAGTCGTACACGCCGGCGACTCCGGTGCCCGCGCCGCCCACCGTCACGAGGCGATCGCCGGCAGCAAGGCCCAGGGTCTCGTGCACCGCGGGCGAGACGATCACTCCCGCGGTGCCGTCGGCATCGGAGCCGCCGAGCAGACCACGCACCCCGGCGGTCACCTCGTAGGTCGGGATCGCCGAGCCCGGCAGCGCGGCGGGGACGACCCCGGCGTCGAGGCGCCGGAACGCACCGGACGCGATGACCCCTTCGGTGTCCACGAGCGCATCGCACACGCGGCCGTCGATCCGGCCCTCGGCCCGCTGGACGGTCGTCGCCGCACCGCTCGCGACGAACACCGCAGCCGCTCGGACGTCACCGGCGACCGCTCCGGCGCGCATGCCCACGACGCCGCTGAGCAGCACCGCGAGGACGACAGCGGCCGTGGCTGCCCACGAGGCTCCGGAATCGATGTCGCGCCACGCCTCCCGCCAGACCTCGGTCACCTGCATCCGGCGAGGGCTCATCGGTACCGCCCGAGATCGAGCACCCCGTCGCAGGCGTCACGGGTCGCGTCGTCGTGCGTGGCGACGACGACGACCGTCCCCGACGCGGCGAGCGCACCGATCCCACGGTTCACCTCGATCGCGGTCGCCCGGTCGAGTTGCGCCGTCGGCTCGTCGACCAGCATCAGACCCGGCGCGCTGGCGATGGCGCGCGCGAGCATCAGGCGTTGCGCCTCACCACCGGACAGCTCGGCGAACCGCGCGTGCGCCCGCGAACCGAGCCCGAAGCGCTCGAGGACCCCGAACGCGCGGACGTCCGCGGTCCGACGATCCGCGCCCTGGGCGACGAACGGCAGCGCGACGTGGTCGAGCACGCGGCGGCGGGCCACCCCGTACGGGTTCTGGAAGACCCAGAGCGGCCGACAGCCCGGCGGACGGACGGCGGCACCGCGCGTCGGACGGAGCATCCCGGCGAGGATCGCGAGCAGCGTGGACTTGCCGGAACCGCTCGGCCCGACGACCGCGGTAACGGTCCCCTCGGCGAAGGTGCGGTCGACGCGGTCGAACAGCACGGTGCCGTTCGACCAGACGTGTCCGACGCCCTCGAGCGTCACCGACACGAGCTGGACCGGTCCGGCACGGCACGGATCCGGTCGAGCGTTCGTCCGCCGGGCACCCGGACGAACGCCTGCCCGAGTTCCGACCCGAGGACCTCGACCCGGAGCGGCCGCCCCGTCGTCGGTTGCACGCACGCCCGGTCACCTTCGAGGTCCCAGAGGGCCGTCGGTGGCACCACCTGGACGGTTCGTGGGCGACTGAGCGTCCACGTCGCGGCCACCGTCGGTGCGCCGTCCGCCGAAGCGACCGTCGCCGCGTACTCCGGCAGGGCGGTGATCGCAGCGAGGTCCGTCGGCGCGGAGACCACCCCTTCGGTGTCGATCGGGACGTCGGCGTTCCCGATCCGCAGCACGCGCTCCCCCGGCGCCGGATCGACCGGGAGCGCCTCGATGCGTGCACCGCGGAGTTCGGCCGGGAGTTCGACGAGGACACCGTCGGCGCCGACCGCTGCCCCGACGACAGCCACGCACGCCAGGACGGCGTTCTCGGCGGCTGGCACCCATGCGAACGGGTCCCGCAGTACGACGTCGTCGGGCAGGTCGTCGCGGTCGACGCCTCGGTCGACCAGGAACTGCTGCGCAGCACGGAGTGTGCCCCGACCGAGGATGCCGTCGATGCTCAATCCAGCACCGAGTCGCGTGAGTTCCCGCTGCAACCCCCTGACGTCGGCCCCGCGGTCGCCGAGCTCGAGGTCGCGCCACAGCGGCTCGTCACTGGCAAGTGCGAGCACCGGCTGTCCGTCTACCCGCGCGAGGACGTCCCCGCTCCGCACGGGTGCCCCGGTCGAGCACGTCGATGTCGTCACCGTGCCGCTCCGCGACGTCACGACCGCCCGTGGGGCACCGGTGTCGAGTGCGAGCTGCACCTGTCGTTCATCGGCATCGGTGCGCTCGGTCACCCGGACGGTGCTCGCGGGGGCAGCCGTCCGGAGTGCGGCCGGGACCTCGGCCGGCACAGCGACGACGATGACTGCGGCCGTCGCCGCTGCGACCACCATCGCGCCGAGCGCCAGGAGTGCGGCAGACGGGAAGCGCATCACTGCCGCCAGAGCGCGAGCGGATCAAGGGCGCACTGCTTCGCCTGCTCGCCCATCGAGTCGAACGGGAAGGCGTCGGCGTCCTGGTCCTTCCGCCACTGTTCCTCGGTGTAGTCCCTTCCGACGAGGCCGGCCTTCCGCAGACACGGAACGGTGATCTTCGCATCGTCCAGCTTGCCGGGGTTCCTGCGCGTCTCCTCGAACAGGAACGTGATGCTCTGGTCGAACTTCGACTCGCACGCTTCGAGGATCTTGTTGGTCCTCCCGATGTCGTTGCTCGGCGACTCGCCCACCGTGCTTCCCACTTCGAACCCGCCGTCGGCGAAGTAGGAGATCGTGAGCTCCGAATCGCGGAGACACGTGTCGACCTTCGCGTGAGCGTCCTCGAGTTCCTGGGTCGTGACGCGACCGTCACTGAGTACCCCGCGTTCGTACGCAGACTCGCTGTCGTCGAATGCGGACACAAAGTCGGCCGCCCACGGGCCTGCCGAGACGGAAGGAGCCGGTGAGGAGCCCGCTCCTCCCGCACCACTGCAGCCAGACGCACCAAGAGTGAGAGCGACCGCGACGCACAGTGCGACGCGGCCACTCGTCCCGCCGGACACTCAGCTGCGCGCGGTCATGCCGTACGACACGACGTTCGCCCAACACGCGGTCTGCTGCGACCACTTCCCTCGGGTGACCCACTTGCCGTACCGCGGATCCTTGTTCTTGATGGCGTCCCAGTGCCGCGCGCTCGAGCAGGAGTTGTTCTTGCCCTTCCAGATCGAGACAGACCCGTAGCACGCAGCACTCGCCTCCGGCGCCGTCACGGTGTCGACCGCGATCCCACCGCCCACGACACTCCCCAGCACGACCGCACCCAGTACGACGTTCTTGATCGACATCGATCTCCCCTTTCGTTGTGACACCATTCAGATGTCACCGTTAACGTATTACCGGACGGGGCAAGAATGCAACGACCACCACCACATCCGTGCAGGATGGACCCGTGACTGACGACATCCGGTGGGAGGTGGTCGAGGAGAGCACACTGTCGCTCCCCGACCACGAAGCGATCGCAGCGCTGCTCGGGCAGGCCTTCCCCGACTGGTCGCACTGGTACGTGGGCGGCCGGAGCTGGTCCGGCATGCAGCCGGAACGCCGGGTGCTCGCGCACGACGCCGACGGGGTCGTCCTGGCCCACGTCGGCATCCGCCGCATGTACATCTCCGTCGGCGGCGAAGACGTCCTGGTCGGCGACACCGGCCTGGTCGCCGTGTCGCCCCGACTGCAGGGCACCGGCGTCGGCCGTGAGCTGATGACCCGGACCGCGGCGGTCCTCGAGGGACTCCGCGTGCCCTTCGGGTTCCTCGGCGCGGGCGAGGACCGGATCCCCTTCTACGCGAAGCTCGGCTGGCACGAGTTCCCCGAGGCTGTCGGCACCTTCTCGGCGTTCACCGCCGAGGGCGCGGGCGTCAGCAACACCGAGCAGGGCGGCTGGATGGCGCTGCCGGTGGCAGCGCAGCTCGAGGACTGGCCCGCTGGCCCGATCTGGCTCAACGGCCAGCAGGTCTAGACGCAACGACCAACGGACGGGAGGCCCGGTACCAGCTGGTACCGGGCCTCCCGTCCGTCAGGTCGTCAAGTGGGGCTTACGCCTCGACCGCGACCTTCTCCGGGTCCTCGTTGGAGCCCGGCGCGCTCGGCGCGACCGCGGCGCGCACGCGCGCACCCAGGTCGGCGTCGACGTTCGTCCAGTAGGCGAACACGCGCTCGCGCAGGTCGTCGCGCGTCACCTTCGAGACGTGACCGGCGATGTTGCCGACCAGGCGCTCACGGGCGGCGTCGTCCAGGACCTCGCGGACGAGCGTGCCGGCCTGGCCGAAGTCGTCGTCCTCCGGGTGCAGGGTCGCGGCGGAACGCTGCAGCGCACCGTCGGACTCCCAGCCCGGGGCGTCGTCGGTCGCGTTCGGGTCGGCGTGCGCACCGCCGAGCGAGTTCGGCGTGTACACCGGCACCTCGGACTTCTGGAAGTCGAAGCGCATGCCGCCGTCCTTCGAGTACGAGTGGACCTCGTTCTTCGGGGCGTTCACCGGCAGCTGGGCGTGGTTCGTGCCGACGCGGTACCGGTGTGCGTCCGCGTAGCTGAAGATGCGCGCCAGGAGCATCTTGTCGGGGCTCGCCGCGATGCCGGGCACGAAGTTCGAGGGGGCGAAGGTCGCCTGCTCGATCTGCGCGAAGTAGTTCTCCGGGTTGCGGTTGAGCTCCATCGTGCCGACCTCGATGAGCGGGTAGTCCGCGTGCGGCCACACCTTCGTCAGGTCGAACGGGTTGAAGCGGTAGGTCGCGGCGTCCTCGTAGGGCATGACCTGCACCTTGAGGGTCCAGCGCGGGAAGTCCTGACGCTCGATCGCGGCGTGCAGATCACGGATGTGGAAGTCCGCGTCCTCACCGGCGATGCGGTCGGCGTCCTCCTGCGTCAGGGTCTTGTGGCCCTGCTCGGTGATGAAGTGGTACTTCACCCAGAAGCGCTCACCCTCGGCGTTGATCCACTGGTAGGTGTGCGAGCCGAAGCCGTCCATCTCGCGCCAGCTCGCCGGCAGGCCGCGGTCGCCCATCAGCCACGTGACCTGGTGCGCCGACTCGGGCGACAGCGTCCAGAAGTCCCACTGCATGTCGTGGTCGCGCAGGTGCGAACCCGGCAGGCGCTTCTGCGAGCGGATGAAGTCGGGGAACTTGATGCCGTCACGGATGAAGAACACCGGGGTGTTGTTGCCGACGAGGTCGTAGTTGCCCTCTTCGGTGTAGAACTTCAGCGCGAAGCCGCGGGGGTCGCGCCAGGTGTCCGGGGAGCCCTGCTCACCAGCGACGGAGGAGAAGCGGGCCAGCATCTCGGTCTGCTTGCCCGGCTGCAGGAACGCGGCACGGGTGAAGCGCGAGACGTCCTGCGTGACGGTGAAGGTACCGAAGGCGCCGCCGCCCTTGGCGTGCACGACCCGCTCCGGGACACGCTCGCGGTTGAACTGGGCGAGCTTCTCGACCAGGTAGTGGTCGTGCAGCGCGAGGGGGCCGTCGGCCCCGACGCCCATCGAGTGCTCGTCGCTCGAGACGGGGGCGCCGCTGTTGGTCGTGGTGGTCGGGGTGCCGGTCGGCGTGTTCTGGTCGGACACGGTTCCTCCTGGAGGTGGGACGTTGGTTCGGTCAGGGGTGCTCGGGTGGTTCGGGGTCCGGCGCGTCGTGCGGCCGGTGCGGTGGGCGGTCGCCGTCAGGCGGGCGTGGGGGCTCCGGGGGCCTGCGCGTTCGCGCCGGGCGCGTCTGGGTGATCGCGCTCTGCGTCGTCGTGTTCCGCGTCGTCGCGCTCTGCCGCTGCACAGCGTTCGCAGATGCCCCAGTAGGTGACCTCGGCGGTGGTGACCGCGAAGCCGTGGGTCTCGGACGGGGTCAGGCAGGGCGAGTGGCCGACCGCACAGTCGACGTCCTCGATCGCGCCGCACAGGGTGCAGACGATGTGGTGGTGGTTGTCACCGGTGCGGCGCTCGTACCGCGCAGGGCTACCGGCCGGTTCGATGCGGCGGACGAGCCCGACGCCGGTCAGGGCGTTCAGCACGCCGTAGACGGCCTGGTGACTGGTGGTCGGCAGCTCCACGGCGAGCGCGGTGACGATGTCGTCCGCGGTGGCGTGCGGCATCGAGTCGGTCGCTCGGAGCACCGCGAGTCGCGGGGTCGTGACCCGGAGCCCCGAGGAACGGAGCAGATCGGCGTCGGCGTCCATGCTGAGCCTTTCTTTTGCAGGAATCAAGACAACGCGTTCACTGTACACGAGCTTCTGCTGCCGACCAGCGAGGACCCACATGCCGCTACCGGAATACGAAGTGTCACGATCCGGTCGCGATCAGCTGGGACGACACTGGACCGACCGTTCCGCACGCTAACGTCCGGACATGTCCACGAGCCAGGGTCTGCCTGAACAGGCGAACAGCACCGCGGACGTCCGGGGGATCATCGCGAAGCGGGACCTGGTCGTCGACCTCATCCGGACGGCCTGCGTCGTCCTCGTCGTCATCGTGCACGTCACGATGGTCGGCGTCGCCGCCGATGACCAGGGGGTGCGGGTCACGAGCCCGCTGCAGGAACTCCCCTGGTACGTCGCCGCCACCTGGGTCGGGCAGGTGATGCCGCTGTTCTTCGTGGTCGGCGGGTTCGCGAGTGCCGTCGGCTGGCGCAGCACCGTCGCCCGTGGTGAGCCGAGCCCCGCCCGCGACTTCCTGGCCACCCGCCTGGTGCGGCTGTTCCGGCCCGCGGTGCCGCTGTTCGTGTTCCTCGCGCTCGGGCTCGGCGTCGCCACGGCCGCTGGCACGCCGCCGGAGCTCCTGGCCGAGGTCGCGTTCGGCATCGGTTCGCCGCTCTGGTTCCTGGCGGCCTACGGCATCACCCAGTGCTGCGTCCCCGTGATGATGCGCCTGCACGAGCGAGCACCGTGGGCCACCCTCGCCGTGCTGCTCGTGCTCGCCGGGGCGGTCGACGCCGTCCGCCTGGCCACCGGGGTCGCCGAGGTCGGCCTGCTCAACCTCGGGCCGGTGTGGCTCTTCGCGCAGCAGCTCGGCTTCCTCTGGGCCGACGGCTGGTTCGCTCGCCGGTCGAAGGTGCTCCTGCTCGGCATCGCCGTCGCCGCGTACGCCGTGCTCGTGCCGATGACCTCGGTCGGGCTCTGGGCGCCGGACATGCTGCAGGACCTCAACCCGCCGATGCTCCCGCTGGCGTTCCTGGCGATCGCGCAGGCCTGCCTGGTCCAGCTCGTGCACGCGCCGCTCACCCGGCTGATGCGCACCCGTGCCGCGCTCGGGGCCGTGTTCGTGCTCGGCCGCGACGGCATGACGATCTACCTGTGGCACCTGCCGCTGTTCATCGCACTGAACGGCATCGCCCTGCTCGTCGGGGTGCCGTTCCCGGCGCCGGGCTCCGGTCCGTGGTGGGCGTCGCGCATCGTCGCACTCGTGGTGGTGCTCGCCGTCGCGATCGGGGTGGCGCGGGCCCTGCGCTGGTTCGACCGGCCGCTCCCCCGGCTGCTGCCGTCGGCCGACCGTCCGTCGTGGCCGGTCGTCGCGGTCGCCGCCCTCTGCACGATCGGCCCGGCGTTCCTCGTGATGCAGCTGCACCTGTCGTTCGGCGTCGCGCTCGTCGGCGCCGTGGCCGTCCCGGTGGGCGTCTGGCTGCTGTCACGGACCGTCCCGGCACCCGGGGTCGCCCGGATCTGAACCGGTTCTCACCGTCGCGGGGCCACGACGGACCCCCGGTGGCCGCTGGGCGGGCGGAGGATGGTTCCGGCGGCGCGAAGGACGAGTCCGCCTGACCCCCAGGAGGCTCCCACGCCGTCGACACCCGAGTTCTGGAGCACCTGGCGCTTCGACCCCCTGGCGGCGGTGCTCCTCGTCGTCGCCGCGGTCGCCTACGGCGGGTGGGTCGTCGGCGCGGCTCGACGGGGTGCCCGGTGGCCGTGGTGGCGCACGCTCGCCTTCGCCACGGCGCTCGTGCTGTTCGGCGTGCTGCAGTTCGGCATCGTCGGCGTCGACGACGAGCGGTTGCGCTGGGCGTTCGTCCTGCGGGCCGCCCTGCTCTTCTTCGCGGTCCCCACCTTCGCCGCGCTCGGTGCGCCCGTCGTACTGCTCCGGATCGGAGGCCCGGCTCGCCTCGCGCAGGTCGCCGACGCGGTCATGGGGTCACGACCGGTGCGCCTGCTCGGCAACGCGATCGTCGCCCCGCTGGTCGCGCTCGCGCTGTTCGCCGTCCTGCTCACCCCGTTCTCGGCGGTGATCCGGGAGTCCCCCGCCTGGGCCGCCGTCATCACCGTGACCGTGCCGGCACTCGGGTTCGGCCTGCTCGCGCCGCTGTCCGAGGTCGGCGTGCTCGTCTCGTCGACGTTCGCCACGGCCGAGTTCCTGCTCGCGTTCGTCGAGCTCGTCATCGACGCGGTGCCCGGCATCGTGCTGCGGATCACGAACCACGTGCTCGACGGGTCCCTCGTGCCGGTGGTCGGGCGGGCCTGGTACCCGTCGCCCCTGCAGGACCAGCACCTGGCGGGCGACCTGCTGTGGTTCATCGCCGAGGTGGCGGACATCCCCGTGCTCGTCGCCCTGTTCATCCGGTGGCAGCGGACCGACCGCCGCGAGGCCCGGGACGTCGACGCCCTGACCGACGAACAGATGGACGAGCTCACCCGAGCGCACCTGCAGCGCCGCAGTTGACGGTCGGGGGGTGAGTCCCCGACACGAGTGAGCAGAAGAAGTCGAGTACCCGGAGGTGACTCGACTTCTTCTGCTCACTCGTTGGGCGCCGAAGCGCTCGTGCCCTACTTCGACGGGGCCCCCGCGGGCTCGGCGTCGGGCTGCGTGGTGACCGAGCCGGTCTGCTGCCACGCGACGGTCTGCTTCGGCTTCGCCAGGAACAGCGCCGCGACGATGGCCACGATCAGCACGATCGCCGGCAGGTAGAGCGACTCACCCATGGCCTTGGAGAACGGCTCGAGCAGGAAGCCCGGCAGCGCGCCGACCTGCTGCTCCGCGCCACCGGCCGAGGCCCCACCGGACGACGCCGGGAAGTTCGCGGTGATCCGGGCCTCCATCAGGGCGGCGATGCCGGCGGAACCGAGCACCGCACCGATCTGGCGGGTGGTGTTGTAGACGCCCGAGCCGGCACCGGCCAGCTTCGGCGGCAGGTTGCGCGTCGCCGAGACGGACAGCGGTCCCCACATGCAGGCGTTGGCGAGGCCGAGGAGCGCGCTCGGCAGGAGCACCCAGCCCCACTCGGCACCGCTCGACAGCAGGGCGCCGAACCAGAACAGGCCGACCGAGAAGCAGGCGAGCCCGAACGAGGCGACCCAGCGCGGGTTCCAGCGGTTCAGGTTCTTGCCGACGATCGGCGCGAGTGCGGCGGACAGCACGGCCTGCGGCACGAGGAGCAGTGCGGCCTGGGTCGGCGAGAAGCGCAGGACGTCCTGTGCCCACAGCATGATCGGCAGCGCGAACGAGGCGATCGCGACACCGACGGCCGTGATGGCGACGTTGGCCAGCGTGAAGTTGCGGTCCTTGAACAGGCCGAGCGGCAGCAGCGGCTCGCCCTTCTGCACGCCCTGCCAGACGACGAAGCCGGCCAGCACCACGAGGCCGACGATGATGAGCGACCACACCGAGATCGGGCCGGCGATGACGCCCCAGTCGTAGGTCTCGCCCTCCTGGATGCCGAAGACGAGCAGGAACAGGCCCGCTGCCGACAGGAAGATGCCGAGGTAGTCGAAGCGGTGTCCGTGCCGCTCGAACGACGGCACGAAGCGCTGCGCGAGCACGAACGCGACGACACCGACGGGGACGTTCACGAAGAAGATCCACTCCCAGCCGAAGCCGTCGACCAGCAGGCCGCCCACGATCGGGCCGACGAGCGACGCGACACCGGCGACGGCGCCCCAGAGGCCCATGGCCGCGCCGCGGTTCTGCGGCGGGAAGATGCGCGTGATGACCGACATGGTCTGCGGGCTCATCATCGCGGCGCCGAGGCCCTGCACGACGCGGGCGACGATCAGCACCTCGATCGAGCCGGCCAGGCCGCACCACAGGCTGGCGAGCGTGAAGACCACGAGGCCGATCTGGTACATGACCTTCGGGCCGAAGCGGTCGCCGAGCCGGCCGGTGATGAGCAGCGGCACGGCGTAGGCGAGCAGGTAGGCGCTCGTCACCCAGATCACGGAGTTGATGTCCGCGTCGAGCTCCTGGGCGATGGTGGGGGTGGCGACCGACACGATGGTCGAGTCGACGAGGATCATGAAGAACCCGACGACGAGTGCCCACAGGGCAGGCCACGGCTTCTTCTCGGTCGTCCGCGGAGGCGTGACGGTGGTCATCGAGTGGTTTCCTTGCTGTTCGTGG
Organism: Curtobacterium sp. MCLR17_040; assembly: GCF_003234735.1. Taxonomy (NCBI): domain Bacteria; kingdom Bacillati; phylum Actinomycetota; class Actinomycetes; order Micrococcales; family Microbacteriaceae; genus Curtobacterium; species Curtobacterium sp. MCLR17_040. Next base: position 78,855 of record NZ_QKTE01000001.1, read on the forward strand.
TGGTGTCTGCGGACGCGACGGAGGCGTCCCAGGAGATGTGGCCGGCGGCGATCCGGTCGGCCGTGGCGGCGAGCCACTCGATCTGCGTCGTGAGCATGGCACGCACGTACGACACGTCGAGCCAGTACCGCTCGGGCAGGTCCTTGGCACGGACGACCCCGAGGATCTCGTCCGTCTCGTCGCGCTGGGCCCGGAGTGCGACGGCCCGTGCCCGGAGTGCGGACTCGGCCTCGTCGACCGACAGGTTCTCGATCTCGGCGACGGCCAGGTGGAAGACGGGGTACTCCTCGGCCGGTTCGGCGATCAGCCGGACGAGCCCGTCGTGCAGGGCCGTCCACCCCTCGTCCGTGATGGCGTAGGTGGTGCGTTCCGGACGGTTGCCCGCCCGGTCGGTCCCCACGATCTCGGCGAGGCCGAGCTCCACCAGGCGGCCGACCTGGTGGTACAGGGTGCCGGGCCGGACCTTGACGTTCCGACCGTCCCGTCGGTGCGTCATCGTCTGGAACATCTCGTAGGGATGCGTCGGCCCCTCGGCCAGGAGCCCGAGCGCGGCGAACGCGAGTGGCGTGAGCGACGGCACACATGCCTCCAGTCCGCTTGTTCGTTGTTGACTATTCTAAGTGGAATATACGCGTTGGAACAGACATGAACAACCGCACAGCAAGGGCCTGTCTGGAGGCCCGTCGCCGTCCCGGCGTGTCGCGCGCGCCCCGTAGACTGGTCGCGTCCCCCCACCCCTGAAGTGCTGGAGAGAACACGTGCCAACGATCGTCGTCGAGGTCATGCCCAAGGCCGAGATCCTCGACCCCCAGGGGAAGGCCGTGGGCAACGCCCTGGCCCGCCTCGGCAAGGCCGACCTGACCAACGTCCGCATCGGCAAGCGCTTCGAGGTGACCGTCGACGGCCCCGTCGACGACGCCAAGCTCGCCGAGGTCCGCGACATCGCAGCCGACGTCTTCTCGAACGCGGTCATCGAGGACGTCGTGTCCGTGACCGTCGAAGGCCAGTGACCCGGATGCGCATCGGCGTCATCACGTTCCCCGGCTCGCTCGACGACCGCGACGCTCAGCGCGCCGTCCGTCTCGCCGGTGCCGACCCCGTCGCCCTCTGGCACGGCGACCACGACCTGCAGGGCGTGGACGCCATCGTGCTGCCCGGTGGGTTCTCGTACGGCGACTACCTGCGTGCCGGCGCGATCGCCGCGAAGGCCCCGATCATGGCCGAGGTCATCGACGCCGCCGGCAAGGGCATGCCCGTGCTCGGCATCTGCAACGGGTTCCAGATGCTGGCCGAGGCCCGTCTGGTCCCCGGCGCGCACACCCGCAACGCGCACCAGCAGTTCATCCGCCGCGACCAGAAGCTCCGCGTCGAGACCACCGCGACCGCCTGGACCTCCGGCTTCAGCGCCCAGCAGGAGATCACCATCCCGCTGAAGAACGCCGACGGCCGCTTCGTCGCGGACGCCGACACCATCAAGCGCATCGAGGACAACGGCCAGGTCGTGTTCCGCTACGTCGGCGTGAACCCGAACGGCTCCATCGACGACATCGCCGGCGTCTCGAACGAACGCGGCAACGTCGTCGGCCTGATGCCGCACCCCGAGCACGCGACCGAGGCCGGCTTCGGCCCGGACACCCCCGCTGCGATGGCCTCGGGCACCGACGGCCTGACCTTCTTCACCTCCGTGATCGAGCACGCGCTCGTCAAGTGACAGGGAACAACGACACCGTGACGACACCCGTTCGCCCGAAGCCCGACACCGTGCAGGACGCGGCAGCCACCCCCGACAAGGAGCAGCCGTACGACGCGCTGGGCCTGAAGCCGGACGAGTACGCCCGCATCAAGGAGATCCTCGGCCGCCGCCCCACCTCGGGCGAGCTGGCGATGTACTCGGTGATGTGGAGCGAGCACTGCTCCTACAAGTCCTCGAAGAACTACCTCCGTCAGTTCGGCAAGAAGGTCACGCCGGAGATGACGAAGAACCTGATGGTCGGCATGGGCGAGAACGCCGGTGTCGTCGACGTCGGCAACGGCTGGGCGGTGACCTTCAAGGTCGAGTCGCACAACCACCCGTCCTACGTCGAGCCGTACCAGGGCGCGGCCACCGGTGTCGGCGGCATCGTCCGCGACATCATCTCGATGGGCGCCCGCCCCGTCGCCGTGATGGACCAGCTCCGCTTCGGCGCGATCGACCACGAGGACACCGCACGCGTCGTGCACGGCGTCGTCGGTGGCATCTCGTTCTACGGCAACTGCCTCGGCCTGCCGAACATCGGCGGCGAGACCTACTTCGACCCGGTGTACCAGGGCAACCCGCTGGTCAACGCCCTCGCGGTCGGCGTCCTCCGCCACGAGGACCTGCACCTGGCGAACGCGTCCGGTGCCGGCAACAAGGTCGTCCTGTTCGGTGCCCGCACCGGTGGCGACGGCATCGGCGGCGCGTCGATCCTGGCATCCGACACCTTCACCGAGGGCGGCCCGACCAAGCGCCCGGCCGTGCAGGTCGGCGACCCCTTCGCCGAGAAGGTCCTGATCGAGTGCTGCCTCGAGCTGTTCCAGAAGGACCTGGTCGAGGGCATCCAGGACCTCGGCGCCGCGGGCATCTCCTGCGCCACCTCGGAGCTCGCGAGCAACGGTGACGGCGGCATGCACATCTCGCTCGACGACGTCCTGCTCCGCGACCCGACGCTCACCGCCGAAGAGATCCTGATGTCGGAGAGCCAGGAGCGCATGATGGCGGTCGTCCGCCCCGACAAGCTCGACGAGTTCCTCAGCGTCGTCGGCAAGTGGGAGGTCGAGACCAGCGTGCTCGGCGAGGTCACCGGCACCGGCCGACTCGTCATCGACTGGCAGGGCCAGGAGATCGTGAACGTCGACCCGCGCACCGTCGCCGTCGACGGCCCGGTCTACGACCGCCCGGTCGCCTACCCGACCTGGATCGACGCGCTGCAGGCCGACACCGCTGCCTCGCTCGACCGACCGGCCGACGGCCCCGCGCTGAAGGCACAGTTCCTCAGCCTGCTCGGTTCGCCGAACCTGGCGTCGAAGAACTGGGTCACGAACCAGTACGACACCTACGTGCTCGGCAACACCGCACTGTCCTTCCCCGACGACGGCGGCATGATCCGCGTCGACGAGGAAACGGGCCTCGGTGTCGCCATCGCCACCGACGCGAACGGCCGCTACTGCCAGCTCGACCCGAAGCAGGGTGCCCGTCTGGCCCTGGCCGAGGCCTACCGCAACGTCGCCGTCACCGGTGCCGTCCCCGCCGCCGTCACCGACTGCCTGAACTTCGGCTCCCCCGAGAACCCCGAGGTCATGTGGCAGTTCTCCGAGGCGGTCGAGGGCCTGGCCGACGGCTGCATGGAGCTCGGCATCCCGGTCACCGGCGGCAACGTGTCGTTCTACAACCAAACCGGCTCGACCCCCATCCACCCGACGCCCGTCGTCGGCGTGCTCGGCATCATCGACGACGTCGCCAAGCGCGTGCCGTCCGGATGGCAGGACGACGGCCACAACATCTACCTGCTCGGCACCACGAGCCTCGAGCTCGACGGCTCCGCGTGGGCCGGCACCGTGCACGGGCACCTGGGCGGGCGTCCCCCGGCGGTCGACCTCGAGCGCGAGAAGGCCCTCGCCGAGCTGCTGTACGCGGCGTCCGGCGAGCAGCTGCTCACCAGCGCGCACGACCTGGCGGACGGCGGCCTCGGCCAGTCGCTCGCCGAGTCCGTGCTCCGCTTCGGCATCGGCGCCCGCGTGGTCCTCGACGAGCTCGAGACCCGCGACGGCATCGACACCGCGACCGCGCTGTTCTCCGAGTCGACCGGTCGCGTCATCGTGACCGTCCGCCGCGAGGACGACGTGCGGTTCCAGGGCATGTGCGACGGCCGGGGCTTCCCGGTGCTGCGCATCGGCGTGACCGACGCGACGTCGAGCACGCTCGAGGTCCAGGGCGCGTTCGAGGCCACGGTCGACGAGCTGCGCGGCACCCACGCCGCGACGCTGCCGGCCCGCTTCGGCGACGTGATCGTCGAGGACGTCACCGAGGGGTACGTCGGCCGCGGGCCGCTCGACTCCGAAGGTGCCTTCTCGCCGCGCACCGACGCCTAGGCCCGGGTCGCGGATGCCGATCGTCACCCTGCCCTTCGCCGAGCTCGTCGACCGGTTCGGCCCCGTGCCGGACGGGATCGAGCTGGACGTCTGGGACGTCGAGTCGCCGTACGGTCGCCCGGACGACGTCGCGATCACGTTCCTGCCGTTCTACTTCGAGGGGCGGCACCGCTGGCAGTTCGTGCACGACCTGCCCGAGCTCCAGCTGCTGCAGCTGCCGAGCGCCGGGTACGAGCACGCGATCCCGCACGTGCCCGGTCACGCGCAGCTGGCGAACGGTCGCGGCATCCACGACGACGAGACCGCCGAGCTCGCGGTCGGCCTCGCGCTGACGTCACTCCGTGAGATCTCGGCGTTCCAGGTCGACCGGGCGAACGGCGTCTGGGACGCCCGCGAGACCCGATCGCTCGCCGACCGCCGGGTGACCGTCGTCGGCTACGGGGCGATCGGGTCCGCGATCGCCACCCGGTTCGAGGCGTTCCGCACCGAGGTGACCGTGGTCGCCCGGACCGCTCGTGAGCAGGACGGCCGGCACGTGCACGCGTTCGGTGAGCTGCCCGAGCTGGCTCCGACGACCGACGTCCTCGTGCTCATCGCGCCGCTCACCGCCGAGACCGAACGCCTGGTCGACGCGGAGCTGCTCGCGGCACTGCCGGACGGTGCCCTCGTGGTGAACGTGGCGCGCGGCAAGGTCGTCGACACCGACGCCCTGGTCGCCGAACTGCGGTCGGAGCGGCTGTTCGCGGCACTCGACGTCACCGACCCGGAGCCCCTGCCCGCCGGACACCCGCTCTGGACGACGCCGAACACCGTGCTCACCCCGCACGTCGGCGGCAACACCGACCTGAGCGTGCCGCGGTCGATCGAGCTGATGCGCAAGCAGGTCGCCGCGCTGGCCGAGGGTCGCCCGTTCGAGAACCTGATCGAGTTCTAGCCGGCTGTTCCCGGCGTCAGAGCGGGACGACGCAGGTCGGGGTGCCGACCGGGATCTGCGCGACGGCTTCACCGGGCATGCCCTCGGCGTCGAGCGGCAGCACGGCGACGGCGTCGGACATCTGGTTCGCCACCAGGACGAACCCGGGCACCCGAGCGAAGTGTCGCGGCCAGACCCCACCGCAGGGCACCGATCCGACGACGGCGAGCCCGCCGTCACGCGCGTCGAGCACCACGAGCAGGTCACGCCCGCGCACCGCCACGTACACGCGGCCGGCCTCGTCGACCTCGATGTGGCTGAGCAGCGACTCCCCCACGGCACCGTCGAACGTGGGCACGGCGGCGATCGTCACGAACGACCCGGAGTCGTCGCGGCGCAGGCGGTGCACACGCCCGTCGAGCTCACCGGCGACGAGCAGGTCACCGTCGATCCAGGCCATGTGCCTCGGGCCGGCGCCGGGGGTCACGTGGTGTACGCGGAGCGCCTCGATGGCGGGGACCCCGTCGGCCGACACCGTGACGCGGAACTCGTGCAGGGCATCGCCGCCGAGGTCGGCGACGAGCACCGTGCCGTCCGGGGTGGCGATCGACTGGTGGGCGTGCGGGCCGTCTTGGCGGTCGTCGTCAGGACCCGTGGCGTCGGGCAGCACGGCGACCGCGACGGCCTCGGCCGGCACCGAACGCTGGTCGGCGTCCCCGTGCAGCACCACACCGTCGCTGGCGGTCACCGAGGCGGCGTGCGACTCGGCCGGGGCGAGGGAGATCGCCGTGACCGTGCCGGAGACGTAGTTCGTGACGACGAGCGCGCCCGAGGGGTCGACCCGCACGTGGCACGGGGCGTCTCCGCCGGCGGGGGCGTCCCACAGGTGTTCGAGTGCGCCGCCCTGCAGCCGGAAGGCCGACACGGCGCCGTCGTTCGTCTCGGAGACCGCGTAGACCCGGTCAGCCGAGACGGCGAGGAACGAGGGGTCGTCGAGCACCGCGACGGTCCGGGGTGCCGGAACGACTCCGACCGGTCCGGCGTCGACCAGCGAGATGCCTGTGGCGTTGCCGCCACCGGTCGCCGTGTACGACCCGATGAGCAGCGACGGCAGCTCGGCGCTCATTCGTCGCGGCCCGCGATGCGCTCGTGGTGGTGGATGACCTCGGCGACGATGAAGTTGAGGAACTTCTCGGCGAAGGCGGGGTCGAGGTGGGAGTCGGCGGCGAGCGACCGGAGCCGTGCGACCTGGATCCGTTCGCGGTCCGGGTCAGCGGCGGGCATGCCCGACTCGGCCTTCAGGTGCCCCACGCGCTGCGTGTACTTGAAGCGTTCCGCGAGCATGTGGATCACGGCGGCGTCGATGTTGTCGATGCTCTGCCGGATGCTCCGCAGTTCGGCGACGGCGCTCGCGTCGGCCTCGGACAGGGTGACGTCGTCGTTCATGGTCCGAGCCTACTGGCGGACGTGCAGCGGAACCCGGCCCGCTGCTGCGAGAATGTGCACATGTCGGTCCTGCTGGTGATCTCGGGTGTCTGTGCGGTCCTCGCGGGCCTCATCCACGTGTACATCTTCTTCCTCGAATCGGTCATCTGGACCAGTCCGCAAGCGCGCCGGATCTTCGGCATCGCTTCCGAGACCGAAGCCGTGGCGACCCGTTCGCTCGCCTTCAACCAGGGCTTCTACAACCTGTTCCTGGCGATCGGGGCGATCCTCGGCGTCGTGCTCGTGCTGGCCGGCAACACCGTGAGCGGCTGGACCCTCGTGGTGTTCTCGACCGCGAGCATGCTCGGTGCCGCGGTGATCCTGATCGGCTCGGGTCGCAAGTACGTCAACTCCGCCTTCAAGCAGGGCACGCTCCCCCTGATCGCGCTGCTCTTCGCGCTGCTGGGCTCCACCATCGGCGTCTAGCCCAGCTCACCCTCCCCCGAACTGCGAAAGCGACAGGGTGCCACCGAACATCGGCGGCACCCTGTCGCTTTCGCGGCGCTGACCAGCGGTGCTGACCAGCGGAACCGGCCAGCAGCGACGACCAGCTCTAGCCGAGCTTCTCCTCGAACTGCGCCGGCAGCTTGTCGAGCGCCCACTCGATCGCAGCCGTGGTGCCCATCGAGAACGCCGACGAGATGTCCTTGTCGTCGAAGACGATCGAGTGCCCGGCCTCGACCGACGGCACCTTCTGGAACAGCTTGTTCGACGAGGCCTCCGACGCGTCGACGTAGATCGGCAGGATCAGCGTCAGGTCGGCGTCGAGCAGGTCGAGGTTCTCGTCGGACAGGTGCACGGAGAACTCCTTGCCGGCCTGCTCGTCGATGGCCTTCGGGATCTCGAAGCCGAGGTTCCGCATGAAGGTCGAACGGCTGTCCGTAGAGGCGTACGCCCCGAAGCCCTCGGAGCTGTAGGCACCGACGACGGCCGTCTTGCCCTCGAAGTCCGGGTGCGCCTTGCGTGCTGCGGCGTAGGCGTCGTCGAGGCCGGAGAGCAGCTTCTTGCCCTCGGACTCCTTGCCGAGCGCCTTCGCGATCATGGTCGTCTGCTGCTCGGTCGACGCGAGGTAGTTCGCGCCGCCCTTCGGGATCGCCACGGTCGGCGCGATCGCGGAGAGCTTGTCGTACCGCTCCTTGTCACCCGAGGACTTCACGTCGAGGATCACGTCGGGGTTGAGCTTGAGGATGTCCTCGTAGCTCGGCTCGAGCGTCTGGATGATCTTCGGGGACTTGTCGTACGCACCCTTGAGCCACGGACCGACACCGTCACCGCCGAACGCGAGCCAGTCGCTCGCACCGACCGGCTGCACACCGAGCTCGAGCGCCGTCTCGGCGTCGCCCCACCCGAGTGCGACGACGCGCTTCGGTGCCGACTCGATGGTGGTGGTGCCGAGGCCGGTCGTGATCGAGACCGGGAACGCGGCGTCGGACGACCCCGACGACGCCGAGTCGGTCGAGGAGCCGGAGCCGGACGCGCAGCCGGCGAGGACGAGGGACGCTGCGACGACGGCGCCGGCTGCGGCGAGCACGCGTCGGAGACGCAAGGGAGAACGGTTCACGAAGGGTAGCCTAACCTAACGGGGTGCGCAGGAAAACGGCTGGCTAGGCTGGGTGACCGTGGCGTTCACCGATCCAGGCCGCACGCACCTCGCGGTGCTCGGCTCCCCCATCGCGCACTCGCTCTCGCCCACGCTCCACGCTGCGGCCTACGATGCGCTCGACCTGCCCTTCACCTACGGGAGGCACGAGGTCGCGTCCGGCGAGCTCGCCGCGTTCGTCGCGGGGCTGGGTCCGGAATGGCGTGGGCTGAGCCTCACGATGCCGCTCAAGCGCGAGGTGCTACCGCTGCTCGACCGCACCACTCCGCTCGTCGACGAGCTCGGGGTCGCCAACACGGTCGCGTTCCGCCACGAGGGCTCCACGATCGTCCGAGCCGGCGCGAACACCGACGTGCAGGGCCTCGTCCGCCCGGTCGAGGCGCTCGGACACCTGCCCGGCGAGGCCACGATCCTGGGCGGCGGAGCCACCGCGGCGAGCGCCCTGACCGCTGCCGTCCGGCTCGGGGCGTCGCTCGTCCGGGTGTTCGTCCGCGACACCGCGAAGACGCGTGCGCTGGTCGACCTGGCCGTCCGGCTCGGGGTGACGCTCGAGGTGCACCCCCTGACCGAACTCGCCGGCACGCACCACGGGTTCGTCCTCTCGACGCTGCCGGGTGGTGCCGCCGACCCGCTCGAGTTCCGTCCGTCGGGGCCGGACGCCGTCCTGTTCGACGTCGCCTACGAACCGTGGCCCACCGCGGTCGCCAGCCGCTGGACCGACGCCGGGGGCCGCGTGCTGAACGGCCTCGACATGCTCACCGAGCAGGCGATCGGGCAGATCCGGTTCTTCCTGACCGGTGACGAGGACGAGCTGCTCCCCGACGAGGCCGGGGTCCGCCGGGCGATGCGCACCGCGGTCGACCTGCCCGCCGTCATCGGCAGCTAGCCGGCGACGACGACGACGACCCTGGCGCCCTCGATCAGCCGCGGGACCGCGCCTCGGCGTCGAGGAGCGCGACGGAGACGTCCCACAGGCGATCGGCCTGGTCCGGATCGAGGGCCCAGGGCAGCACGCCGTGCAGGCCGTCCTCGATCCGCTCCACCACCGCCGCTTCGTGGCAGTCCTCGAAGTACCGGCCCGTGACCCCGTCGAGTTCCGGTGCGGTGGCGAGCAGGACCGAGGTCGCGGCTCCCTGCTCCGGGGACTTCACGGCGTCGGCCGCGGCGATCTTCGTGGCGGCCAGCACCTCCGGGTCCCAGTGCTTCTGCAGCCCGGTCCAGATCCCGCCGGGCATGAGGGCGTTCGCGGTGATGCCGTCGGCGGCCCACCGGCGGCCGGCAGCGACGGCGAACAGCACGTTGGCGGTCTTCGACTGCCCGTACGCGAGTCCGGGCTCGTAGCGGCGCCGGCGGAAGAACAGGTCGTCGAACACGACGGGCGAACCACCGTGTCCGCTCGACGACACCGAGACGATCCGTGCCGAACCCGAGGCGGCCAGGGAGTCGTGCAGCCCGAGCGCGAGGGCGAAGTGCCCGAGGTGGTTGGTCGCGAAGTGCGACTCCCACCCGGCGGGCGTGTACGACTCGGGCGCGTCCATGATGCCCGCGTTGGCGACGAGCACGTCGAGCGGCCCCGACCACGCTGCGGCGAAGGCCTCGACGGAAGCCGGCCGGTCCAGGTGCAGCTCCAGGACGGCCGGTGCTTCCGTCCCCGTCGTCCGGGCGATGTCGTCCGCCACCCGTCGGCCGGCATCGACGTCCCGCACCGCGAGCGTCACGCGCGCTCCGGCTCCGGCGAGTGCTCGGGAGGTCTCCACGCCGATGCCGGACGCCGCACCGGTGACGATCGCCGTGCGCCCCGACAGGTCGAGGCCGTCGACGACCTCGGCGGCCGTGGTCCGGTCGCCGAAGCGGGTGAGGTCGCGTGCGGGCATGTGGGCTCCTGTCAGCTGGCGTGGTGCGCAGTCGTCAGGCGACCACGCCGTCCACGTAGAACCATCGTCCCTGCTCGCGGACGAAGTCGCTCGTCTCCTCGAGCGTGCCGCGCTCGTCGTCGGAACGCCACCACGCGCGGAACGTGACGGTGCCGTGGGAGTCGAACGGGCCTCCCGAGGTGGTCGCCAACACGTCCAACCGGGTCCAGCGCTGGGTCGGGTCCAACTCGAGACCCGCCGGACGGGTGCGCGGATGCCAGGTGAGCAGCAGGTACTCCGGCAGGCCCAGCGCGAAGGCGCTGAAGCGGGAGCGCATGAGCCGTTCCGCGGTCGGCGCCACGGCCCCGGCGTGCAGGGGGCCGCAGCACTCCCCGTAGGGGTTGCCGCTCAGGCAGGGGCAGCGCGTCGTGTCGGTGACCACCGGCCGAACGCTAGTCGACGATGGACAGCGTGACGGTGATGTTGCCGCGGGTGGCGTTCGAGTACGGGCAGATCTCGTGTGCACGCTCGGCCAGGCGCTGGCGCTGCTCCTGCGGGGCGTTCGGGGCGTAGACGTCGAGCTCCACGGCGAGGCCGAAGGCGCCGTTGCCGGTGCCGCCGATGCCGACCTCGGCGGAGACCTCGGCGCCGGTGGTGTCGACCTCGAGCTCCTTGCCGGCGGCGTGCAGGGCACCGAGGAAGCACGCGGCGTACCCGGCGGCGAAGAGCTGCTCGGGATTGGTGCCCTCGCCGCTGCCGCCCATCTCCTTGGGCGGGCGGGTGTCGAGGTCGAGCCGGTCGTCCTCGCTGCGGACGTGCCCGTCGCGGCCGCCTCCGGTGGCGTGGGCAGCGGCGGTGTAGACGATGTCGAGACTCATGGTCCGAGGTCACCGTGCTCGCCTGGACGAATCCTGAGCGGCAGCATCACGTCGCGGGTGCGGCGGCTCCGGGCGCGCAGCGCTCGGGCGTGTCCGGGTGTGGGATGCGGGTGCGCCGTGCATCGAGTGAGCAGAAGATGTCGAGTCCCCCGCCAGCACCCGACATCTTCTGCTCACTGAACGCAAAGCGCGCGGGCACCCAACATCAGCGCCGGGTAGACATGATGAGTGTTCAAGATCGGGTGGCAGGTGTTCCGGGAGCGCTTCCCCGCACTCATCGGGCCGCAGTACCGCCGTCGTGTCGTGGTCGTCGCCGCCGTCGTCACGGCGGTCGCGTTCATCGGGTTCCAGGGGCTGGCGCTGCTCGTCGACGACAGTTCGGTCCCCCTCGCGGTGTGGCTGGTCGCATCGGCGCTGTTCGCGGCCGGGGTCGGCGGCATCGTTTCGTGCTTCGTCCCGATCGGCCCGAAGGGGTGGGCGGTCCCGCCGATCCCCGGCATCGGATGGCGCACCCAGGAGGCCGTCGCCCGGTACTACCGCCGCAATCCGCCTCCGGTTGCCCCGGAACACCGCGACGCCGTCCTCGACCGCATGCCCGAGACCCGCGACCTGATCGTCCGCGGCGCGTTCCGGGGCTTCCTGATGCTCGGCGGCTCGGCCCTGGCACTCGTCGGGACCGTGGTGGTCAACGTCGCCACCGTGCCGGCCGGCGACGGGCTCGTCGGGCTATCCGCCTTCTGGTTCGTCGTGCCCCTGAGCGGCGCCGTCACCGCGATCGGAGGACTGCGCACCCTCGGCCGCCAGAAGCAGCTCCGCGTCGAGGCCGAAGCGCTCCCGCCGGTTCCCCCGCCCCTGCCACCCCGAGGCCGTCCCGGCGCACGGAGCGGCAGCAAGCTCGCCCTGCCGGAGGAGTGACCCGTGTTCACGCTCGGCTGGCAGGTCTTCCGCCGGCACGTCACGGACGTGCTGGATCCGGCACGCGTCCGTCGTGCCGCCCTGTGGTCCGGCATCGCGGCGGTCGTCGCGCTGGTCGGCATGGCCGTCCTGGAGGCCCGGGTCGACTGGACGGGGACCACTCCGGTCCGCAGCGTGGTCGCGATGGTGCTGCTGGCGCTCGGCGTCGGACTGCTCGCCTTCGCGTGCATCCCGACGTGGCAGCCGCCGGACCCCTCGACGACGATCAACGGTCGGCAGGTGCGGCCCTCGTGGCAGCTCGCCGCCCGGGGAGCCACGCAGCTGTACGTGCAGCGTCGGCCGGTGCCGGTCCTGCCGGAGCACCGCGAGATCGTCCGCACCGACACCGTCCTGCTGCGGCGGGGGTTGATCGGCATGCTCGCCCGCGTCACACCGTTGCTCGGTTCGGGGCTCGTCGCCGTCCTCGGGGCGTTCGTCCTCGGGCCCGCCAGCTGGTTCCACGTGCTCTTGATCGCCGTGTACACGATCGGGCTGTCGGAGTACTTCGTCCACCTCGGCCGCTCCGAACGAGCCCGCCTGGCCGCCGAGTCCCTCGAGCCCGCACCCGCACCCGCACCCGATACGCCCGCACGCCCCACTTCGTGAGCAGAAGCGGTCGAGTCACTGTGAGGCACGCGACCATTCCTGCTCACGAAGCGTGAACGGCGCACCCCGACGCGCACCACTGTCGGCGGCGACGGGCACACTGGGCGCATGTGTGGAAGGTTCGTCGTCTCCGACACCACGGCCGATCTGTTGCCCGAGCTCATGGGCGAGCTCGCCGCCCGGACCGAGCACGTCGACGAGGACACCGGCGAGGTGCACCCCGGCCTCGCCCCGAGCTGGAACGTCGCCCCGACCGACCCCGTGTACGCCGTCCGCCAGCGGCACGGCGAACGGGAACTGCCGCAGATCAGCTGGGGCTTCGTGCCGAGCTGGGCGAAGGACTTCCAGAAGCAGCGCCCGAAGCCGATCAACGCCCGCATCGAGACCGTCGCGACGAGCGGCATGTTCAAGCGGGCCTTCGCCACGAACCGCTGCATCGTCCCGGCGCAGGGGTACTACGAGTGGGTCGTGCGCGAGGACGGCAAGGAACCCCACTTCGTGCACGAACCAGGCGGCGCCCTGGCGATGGCCGGCGTCGTGAGCGCCTGGCCCGACCCCACGAAGCCCGAGGGCGACCCGGACAAGTGGCGCCTGTCGCTCGCGATCATCACCCGTGACGCCCACGTCGCCCCGGGCGAGGTCCACGACCGTATGCCCGCGTTCCTGACGCCCGACGGTTACGACGACTGGCTCGGCGGCGACCTGCACGCCGACGACCTGCTGGCCCTGCTCGACCACGAGTCGCTGGCGGTGGCCGCGGGCCTTGCGCAGTACGAGGTCTCCCGCACGGTGAACAGCGTGCGGAACGACGGACCGCAGCTCATCGCGCCCGTCGAGTAGGCGGTCGCGCCCCGCGCGCGGACAGGAGGCCCGGATCACCGCAGCGGGTCTGCTTCGGTGGTCCGGGCCTCCAGTCCGGTGCCCTGTTACGGACGTGCGCTGCGGCGGATGCCCGGCGTGACGCGGACCGCGATCCGTCGTCGGGTCACCAGGAGCACGCCCGCCAGCATGAGCGCGAGTGCCGCGAGCCCGAGGCCGACCAGCCCGGTCACGCCCGTGAAGGCGAGCTCGGTGCCGTGGACGATCGCGGCGAGCCCGGTCGGGAACCGGACCGTGACGGTCGCGGTAACTGTCTGTCCCGCGCTGTCGGTGACCTCGTAACCGACGAAGGTGGTTCCGGTGAACCCGCTCTCAGGGGTGAAGACGACCCGGCCGTCGCGGATGGTCCACGTGCCCTGGTCGGCGACGACCACGCGGTCGGTCGGTGCGCCGGACTCCGGGTGGAGCAGGTGCAGCGTGCCCGGCTCGAACGTGGCGCCGCCGGAGGCGGAGTCGTTGTCGAGCGGATCCACGACGACCCGGTGTCCGACGATCCCGGTGGCGGAGTCGTCGGTGGCGACCGCCGCGGCGACCACGGTCATGGTCGCGGTGGCGGTGGCCGTCTGCCCCGAGGCGTCCTTCACCGTGTAGGTGAAGGTGTCCGTGCCGGTGAAGCCGGCGGCCGGCGTGTAGACGTACGCGCCGTTCCGCTGGATCGTCACGGTGCCGTGGGCGGGCTTCCGGGCCGGGGCGGCGGTGAGGCCGGTGCCCTGGTCGTCGGCGAGCAGGCCGTGGCGGGCGTCACGGGTGACGGGCGTGCCGGACACGGTGTGCCCGGAGTCGTCCGCCGCGGCGATGCCGACCGTGATCGTGACGGTGGCGTCGACCTGCTGCTCCATCGAGTCCTGCGCACGGTACGTGACGGTGTCGGTACCCGAGAAGCCCTTCGCCGGGGTGTAGACGAACGTGCCGTCGGCGGCGATGGAGGCCGTGCCGTGACGGGCCTGACCCACCGCGACGACCGTCAGGGCGTCACCGTGGTCGTTGCCGAGCACGCCGTGGCCGGCGACCCGGACCGTCTTGCCGGCCGTGGTCGTGGCCTTGTCGTCCTTCGCGGCCGGGGCGACGTCTATGACGACGCGGGCGAACGCCGCGGTGCCGTCGGCGTCGTTGGCCGAGTACGTGAACCAGTCACGACCGGACCAGTTCGACGTGGGCGTGTAGACGTACGAGCCGTCCTTCTCGAGCGACAGTGTGCCGTTGAACGGCTTCGTCTCCATGGCGGCCCAGAGCCCACGACCGGAGTCACCGACCAGCACGCCCTTGTCGGCGGTCATGCGCATGCTGCGGTTCGTCGACATGGTGTGCCAGTGGTCGACCGCGGCGACGCCGACGACGACCGTGACCGTCGCGGTCGAGGTCCGTCCGGCGCCGTCGGTCACCGTGTAGTCGAACGTGTCCGCGCCGGAGAAGCCCTTCGCCGGGGTGTAGACGAGCGAGCCAGGCTCGGTGCCCTCGGTCACGGTGCCGTGCTCGGCGCGGCCGTGCGCGGTGACGGCGAGACCGGTGCCGCGGTCGTTGCCGGTCAGGGTCGCGCCGCTGATCGGCAGCGCGGTGTTCGCCGCGGTGCGCAAGGCGTCGGCGACCGCGGTCGGCGTGACGGTCACGGTGACGGTCGCCGTCGCGGTGCCGCCGGTCGGGTCGGTCACCGTGTAGGTGAACGTGTCCGTGCCGGAGAACCCGTCGGCGGGCGTGTACGTGACCGAGCTGGCACCGGTCGGGCCGCCGGTTGCGCCGCCGGTTCCGCCGGCCGTCGTGCTGCCGGTGATCGTCGTGGTGCCGTGGCCGGGCTTCGAGACCGCGGTGACGGCGAGCTTCGTGCCCGAGTCGTTGCCGGTGACGGCGACGTCGACCGGGGTCGCGGCGCTCGTCGTCGCGGTGTCCGCGGCGGCCTTCGGGGCGACGACGATGGTCACGGTGCCCGTGGTCGTCCCGCCGGAGCCGTCGGTGACCGTGTAGTCGAACTCGTCCGGGCCGGAGTAGCCCGGCTCGGGCTTGTACGTGTACGAGCCGTCCTCGTCGACCGTGACCTCGCCGTGCGAGGGCTTCGTGTGGTCGGTGACCGCCAGGTCGGTGCCCTTCGCACCGTCGAGCAGTCCGGTGCCGGCCGGCACGGTGGTGGTGGCGTCGGCCTCGGCCGAGGTCGACCCGCCACTGGCGACCGGGGTCACGGTGACCGTCACGGTGCCGGTGTTCGTGGTGCCCGACGGGTCCGTCACCGTGTAGGTGACGGTGTCCGTGCCGGAGAAGCCGTCCTTCGGCGTGTACGTGATCGTGCCGTCGTCGTTGCGGGTCGCGGTGCCGTTCTTCCCGTCGGTGACGGACACGACCGTCAGGCCCGTGCCGTGGTCGTTGCCCGTCAGGGCGCCGGAGGTGACCGTGGTGCTGCCGCCCGCCGCCACGGTGACGGTGTCGGGCTCCGTGCCGGGGCGGACCGTGACCGTCACGGTGCCGGTGGTGGTGCGGCCGGCGGGGTCCATCGCCGTGTAGGTGAAGGTGTCCGTGCCCGAGAAGCCGTCCTTCGGCGTGTACGTGTACGAGCCGTTCGCGGCGAGCTCGACCGTGCCGTGTGCGGGCTGCTGGTCGACGGCCGCGGTCAGGCCGGTGCCCCGGTCGTTCGCGAGCACGCCGTCGCCCTTCGCGACGGTCAGCGTCGAGCCGGCCGTGGCGGTGGCGGTGTCGGCCGTGGCGCGCGGGCCGACGACGACGGTGACCGTGCCGGTCGTGGAGCGGCCTGCTCCGTCGACCACCGTGTAGGTGAAGGTGTCCGTGCCCGAGAAGCCGTCGGCCGGGGTGTAGACGACGTGGCCGGTGGCTCGGTCGAGCGTGACGGTGCCGCGGGCGGCGCCGGTCTCGCCGGTGCCGGTGCCTGTCTCGCCGGTGCTGTTGCCGGTGCCGCTGCCGTCGCCGCCGGCGGCCCCGCCTGCGGTCACGTCGGTCACGGTCAGCCCCGTGCCCCGGTCGTTGCCGGTCAGGGTGGCGGCGTCGATGGTCAGCGCCTGGTCGGCCCGGGTCGACACCGTGTCGGCGGTCGCGACGGGTCGCACGGTGATCGTGACGGGCGCCGCACCGGTGGTGACTCCGCTGCCGTCGGTCACCGTGTAGGTGAACGAGTCGGTGCCGGACGCTCCGGCGGTCGGCGTGTACTCGACCGAGCCGTCTGCTGCGACGACGGCCGTGCCGTGGGACGGACCGGTGACGATCGTGGTCTCGAGGTCCGCACCACGGTCGTTGGCCTGCACGTCGATCGTCACCGGGGCGCCGGAGTCCGTCGACGCGGTGTCGGCGCCGATGGTCGGGTTGACCGTGATGGTGACGGTCGCGGTGCTCGGCGAACCGGAGCCGTCGACCGCCGTGTACGTGAACGCGTCGGGGCCGGAGTACCCCTCGGCCGGCGTGTACGTGAACGTGCCGGTGGCCTTGTCGAGCGTCAGCGCACCGTGCGAGGGGGACGTGTTCGACGCCACGGTGAGCCCGGTGCCGGCGTCGTTGCCGAGCACGCCGGTCGCCCGGGTGCCGGCCGTGGCCGTGCCCCCCGCGGCGACCTTGACGGTGTCGTCCTGCGCGGCCGGGGCGACCTGCACGGTGACCGTGACGGTGTCGGTCCCGCCGCTGCCGTCGGTCACGGTGTACGTGAAGGAGTCGGTGCCGGAGAACCCGGCGGCCGGGGTGTACGAGTACGAGCCGTCCGGACGCACCGTCGCCGAACCGTGCGCGGGGGTGCTGTTGCCAGTGACCGTCAGGCCGGTGCCCAGGTCGTTGTCGAGCACGTTGCCGGTCGTCGATGACCCGGCCGTCGCGGTGACGGCATCGGCCGTCGCGGTCGGCAGGACGGTGAGTCGCACCGTCGCGGTGACGGTCGCGCCGGAGCCGTCCTTCGCGGTGTACGTGAACGAGTCCGGACCGGAGTACCCCTTGTCGGCGCCGTAGGAGAACGACCCGTCGGGGCCGATCTTCACCAGACCGTGCGACGGCTGACCGTGGCCGGTGAGGGTCAGGTCCGACCCGCGGTCGTTCGTCAGGACGCCCTCCGCGGCGTCCACCGTGAGCACGGTGCCCGCGTGCACGCTGTAGGCGTCGTCGGAGCCCTTCGGTGCGACGGTGACGGTCACGGTGCTGGTCGAGGTCTGCCCCGACGAGTCCTTCGCCGTGTACTGGAACGTGTCCGAGCCGGAGAACCCGCCGGCCGGGGTGTACGTGTACGAGCCATCGGCCGCGACCGTGGCGGTGCCGTGCGCCGGCGTGGTGTTCGAGACCACGGACAGGCCGGTCCCCTGGTCGTTCGCGAGCACACCCGAGGCAGCCGGCACCGACAGCGCCGTGCCGGTGGGGGTCGTGGCGGTGTCGCTGCTGGTGGTGACGTGCGTGGCCTTCAGCGTGTTCGTGAAGGTGACCAGGACGTCCGTGCCGTCCGCGGTGGTGGCTGCCGGGAACGTGAAGGTCCCCGTCGTGCCGGTGCCGCTGGCGACGACCGCGTCGCTGTTCAGGTTCACGGCCTTCCACGTGGTCGTGTAGTTCGACAGGTCGGTGGTGCCCACCGCCGTCTGGCGGGCCGTGTAGGTCTTGTTCGGGGTCGACAGGACCGCGCCCGCCTTCTGGGGCTGGGTGCCGGCGGCCGTGCCGTTGGTGGTGGCCGTGTTGCCCGTCGAGACGCCGCCGCCGGTCACCGCCAGACCGAACTGGTCGGACGGACTCCACCGCTGGTCGACGCTCGACTGCGCCGCCAGGGTGTTGGCGTAGTTGCAGGACGCGAGGTCGCTCGGCGCGTAGCCGTTCGCGATCGTGAACGTGCTGACCTGCGCGCCCGACCCCGGATCGATCTTGTACATGGTGGAGCCGACCGAGGCGAACAGGTAGCCGTCGGACGAGAACGCGATGCCGGGGCTGCCGCTCGTGCTCGCGTCGATCGGCAGGGTCGCGACCTTCGAGGTCGTCAGAGCCGTGGTGCCCGCGGTCGTCGGGACCGTCTCGGTGTCGACACGACGGATCTCGTTGCCGGTGACGACGAACAGCAGCCCGCGGGTGCTGAACGCCATGTCACCGTTCTTGTTGGTGAGCAGGTTGCCGATGGTGCCGACCTGGCCGATCTTCGCGCCGGTCTTCGTGTCGTACGCACCGAGGTACGCGGGGTTCGCGCCGCTCGCGTAGTAGTAGATGCCGGTCGCCGGGTTGATCGCACCACGGAGCAGCTGGTGGCTGCCGTTCGGGTCCGCGGCGGTCACGTCGGCAATCCGGGCATCGTTCACCGCGTCGTACCCGGTGATCGTGTTGCCGTTGTTGATCGACGCGTACGCGGCGACACCGTTGCGGGCGACCGCGAGGGCGTTGTCGCCCGGCGCCATGCTCGTGACGTTCGTGACGGCACCGGTGGTGGCGTCGATGGCGGCGAGCTGGTTCGCGGCGGTGTTGATGCCGTACAGCGTGTTCTGGTCGCAGGCGAGCGCGCCGGCTGCGGCGGCGGGGTCGGC
This sequence comes from Curtobacterium sp. MCLR17_040, assembly GCF_003234735.1. Classification (NCBI taxonomy): domain Bacteria; kingdom Bacillati; phylum Actinomycetota; class Actinomycetes; order Micrococcales; family Microbacteriaceae; genus Curtobacterium; species Curtobacterium sp. MCLR17_040. The sequence goes on from NZ_QKTE01000001.1 coordinate 97,601, forward strand.
CACGACGGCCTGGGTCAGACCGACGCCGGCGAGGAGCGCGGCGCCGAGCATGGCGACGGCGCGCAGGCCGGGACGGCTTCTGGGCACAGCGGTGCCCGGGTTCGTACGCTGCATGATCACTTTCGGGTCGAGACGATGCGGGCACCGAGACCGACCGGAGGATCAGGGGGAACGGTCGTTGGCGCCAGGTTGATCCTGGCAGTTCCTCGTGTTCGGATGGGGACAATCCGGGTCCCCAATAGGGGGGACCACTCGTTCAGGGGGTACGCGGCGGTCCGGCACGTCTCGGTCCGCCGTCGCGACCCGTTCGCGCCCCGGGCGCACGGAAGAACCCCCGCCGGCAGGCCGGCGGGGGTTCGACGATCAGCGAGCGATCAGCAGCGGATCACGCGGTCGGACGGATCACGTCCGGCAGCAGCACGTGCAGGCGCTCGGACAGACGCGCCTTCGCCTCGTCGAGGGACCGGAAGTCCCCGACGTACTCACCGAAGGTGTCGGAGACGAAGAAGTGGGTGCCCTGGCGGTCGACGGTGCCGCCGTAGTAGCCGCCGTAGTTCGCGACCCACAGACCGGTGTCGGCCTGGGCCCACGAGATGCGGACGGGGGCTGCCTGCACGGGAGCCACGACCTGGGCCTCGATCTCGGCGATGACCTCGATCGTCTGGGTGTCCAGGGTCACCTCGGCCTGCTGGCGGTGGGCGACGGTCGTGCTCATGGTGCTGCTCCTTCGTGCTGTGCTGCGTACTGGGTGGTGCCGGTGGTTCCGGGTGGTGCGGGCGTCACGATCGGCGCCGGTGGAGCTGGTGTCCGTCGTCGTCACTCGACCGGCCGGATGACCGGCGGGAGCATGACGTGCAGCTGGTCCTCGAGCTTGGTCTGTGCCTCTTCGAGGGAGGAGAACTCGCCCACGACGAGCCCGAAGGTGTCGGAGGCCACGTAACGGTCGTCGCGCTTGTCGACGCTGCCGCCGAAGTACCCGCCGTAGCCGGCGATCCACTCGCCCTGGTCTTCCTGCACCCAGGTGACCTTGGCGCGCTTGGGGCGCGAGGAGAGCGCTGCATCGGCCTCGAGGATCGCGATGGTGTCCACGGTGTCGGTGTCGAGGGTGACCTCGGCCTGCGTCGCGTTGTTCACGGTGATGCTCATGTCGCTCTCCTTCACGATCCGGGGTACATCTGCTGACACCAGAACGCTACGAGAAGTGCCGAGGGGATCGCCAGCCAGGCCCGTCGATTCACGGGTTTCGTCAATGCCATCCATTGGGCAGCCCCGGATTTCCGGGCAGGTGCGTCGCACTTCCGGGGTACAGCGCCAGGATCGGGGTACTCGTTTTCCGGATCGCCGGGATCGGGGGACGAGACGGTGCGGACACCTGCCTGGAGGCGCGACTCGCTAGCGTCGGCACGTGACCTCCGACAAGCCCCGCGTCGACGACCGCGCCCCGGCCACCTGGCGCAGCCGTCGGTTCGCGACGGGGCTGGCGATCGCCTACGGCGTCGCCCTGGCGCTCGTCGGGTTCTGGGGCTCCCCCGTCGACGCTGCAGGGGCCCCGTGGCTCACCCGCGTCCTCGCAGCCGCGCACCGTCACGGCCTGCCGGAGCGCATCGACTACGCCACCGTGGAGTCCCTGGCGAATGTGGTCTACTTCGTGCCGCTCGGCCTGCTCGTGGTGCTGCTCGCCGGTGCCCGCTGGTGGTGGGCCGCCATCGCCGCGGGGCTCGTCGTCAGCACGTGCATCGAGACCGGTCAGGCGCTGTTCCTGCCCGCCCGCACCGCGACCATCGACGACGTCGTCGCCAACGGCGTGGGGGCGCTCCTGGGGGCCGTGGCGGGTGTGCTGCTGCTCAGCCGGGCGGCCCGGCGTCGCTGACGACGTCCTCCGCACACGAAGAAGCCCCCGGAGCAGATGCTCCGGGGGCTTCGTTCAGTGTGTCGAGACTCAGACGGACTCGCGCTGGCGGCGGACCGAGCCGCGGACCAGCAGGAGGCCACCACCGAGGACGACTGCGCCGCCGGCGACCCAGAGGGCCAGGGCGGAGACGGTCGAACCCGTGAAGGCCAGCGTGCCGTCGGTGCCGTTGCCAGCACCAGCGGCGGGAACCGCAGCAGCGTCGGCCGGGGCGACGGTGAAGGCCGCGAAGCCGACGACGCCCGAGGTGGCGCCGGTGGCGGTCAGGTTGTAGGTGCCCGAGGCGCCCTGGGGGAACGTGACCTTGACGACGAGCGAGCCGTCCGAAGCGGCCGTGTAGGTCTTCGAGACGGTCGTGGTCGGCAGCGCGCCGAGCGTGACCGCACCGGCACCGGTGACCTGGACGTTGACGGTCTCGTTGTCCTGGAACGCGCCCTCGGTGAAGTTCACCGAAGCGGTGCCACCGGCGACGGCAGTGCCGGAGACGGAGACGTCGGAGTCAGGCGTGTAACCGGCGGCGTTGGCGACGGCCGGAGTGGCGAGCAGTGCGGCGCCAGCCAGCACCACCGCTGCGATGAGCTTCTTCATGAATGGTTCCCCTAAAGATCTGAAAATCCAGACCCTGACACCCAGAGCCCGCTGTTCGCCGGTGGTTGACCCCAGCCACAGAAATGGCGGTTGTTATGGCGAAGTTGTCTCAATCTAGCGGAGTTTCCCAGCTTGATACCAGATCACGTGGATTTTGTTCATTGGTCGACGTGTGTTCATCCGCGCCAACTACCCGTCCCACGGCCCTACCGTCGGTCCATCGAGGCTTCACATAACAGAAACCCCAGGTGAGAGGGCTCAACGGTGTGAACCAGAGCACACTGTGCGTTCGATCAAGGACCTTTGCGCCCGGACAGGTTGGCGCGTTGCCCCTCGGAGTGGGGGCACACTCGCGGTTCGCTTTGCGGAGGTTCCGTTGTCAGCCCGCGGTGAGCGGCCGCTCGCAGTCGAACGTGAGGGGCTTCGTCTCGTTCTGCCGGACGCCAGGAGTCGAGTCCGCCTGCACCGCCGCCTTCGCGTACTTCGCCTCGCCGAGGAACGCGACACGGTAGGTCAGGCTCTCGCCGGGGGCGAGCAGGGTCTGCAGCTGGGCCACCGGGTGCCCGCCGTCGGTCGCTGTCTGCACCGGAGTGGTCTTGCCGTCCTTCGTGGCGCCGAGGAAGATCGCGTTCTCGGGCGCGTACGCAGCGAGCAGGGTCTTGATCTTGCCGGGCTCCACGCCGAAGTCACCGCCCCCGGTGACGTAGCGCGGCAGGGTCGTCGCGGCATCGGCCGGTGCCGCGTTCTTCACGGTGATCTCGACGACCGACGTCGGTCGTCCGTCCTTCCGGCACACCGAACTGCCAACGGAGACGCGCTTCTGGAGGTAGTAGTCCATCTTCGCGCCGGTGCCGTCGTTCAGGTAGACGGCGAACTGGTTCGAGTCGACGCTGGCCGTCGGTAGTTCGCCCGCGACCGGAGTCCCGCTGATGCGGCGCTGCTCCGCCTTGTCGGCGCTCCAGAGCCGCAAACGGCCCTCGTCAGCGCTCTGCGTCAGCGCCGACACGAATGCCTTCGCGTCGAATCCGCCAGAAGAGACCTTGGCGAACACCGCGCTGGCGGCGGACGCGAAGAAGGCGTCCTGCACCGCCGGGTCGGGGTACTTGGCGTAGACGTCGCTGAGCAGCAGCTGCACCGCGTTGTCGGAGGTCAGAGTGTCTCCGGTCGGCAACTGCACGGGGCCGGTCGCCTTGAGGATGAAGCTGAGCGTCACCGGGTCCATGGCGAGCACGCCGTCCACCTGCTGGCCGAACTTCTGTTTCCACATCTCCCGCGCGAGCTTCGCCGAGACGTCGAAGCGTGGTGTGAGGGTGACATCCTGCATGTACTCCCCGGTGATCTCCCCGTAGAGCCCACGCGTGTCAGCCGTCAGTGGCAGGACCGGTTCCTCGTACGGCCCGAAGTCCCCGCTCGAGGCCTGGGCCGACAGACGGAGCGAACCGTCCTTCGCGTCGAGCGCCGCCACCGCACCGGGGATACCTCCCCCGGCTCGCAGTTCGGCGTTGTTCTGGAAGAGCAGCAGATACCGCCGCTGCCCGTCGTGACCGAGCATGGCCGGCGCGAGCTGCACGATGCGGTTCGCCGCCACCGCCTGCTCGGACGCTGACGACAGCGCGTTCCGCAGCTGTCCCACGGCGGTGGTGACCGGCGACAGCGTTCCACTGGTGTCGATCCGCGCCGCGTCGGCGCGTGCCTGCTGGAGCGTCTTCGTGGCCTGGGCGACCGCCGGCTGCGCGTCCTCGATCGGCTGGAGGTCGATCTTGCCGTTCTTCGGCGCGAACGAATCCGACCCGAGGCCGTCGATGACGCCGGCGACGGGACTGACGGCATCGCTGGCGACGTCGTCGACGATCACCGAGATGTCGCGCACGGCCCGCAGGTTGGTCCCGAAGAAGGGTACGGACTGTGCTGCGCCCCACACGGGGTCGCCGGTCAGTGATCGAGCCGACGCTGCTTCGTCCTCGAGATGCCTCGCGGTCTTCTGCGCGGCGCCGGTGTCACCACTGGTCAGCTGCGACCGGAGGGTGTCGACGTCCCCGACGGCCCGCTCCAGGTGCCCCTTTGCGAGCAGGCCGCGGACACCGACCCAGGCGACGGCGAGGATCAGCAGCAGGACAAGGGCGAGGACGACCCACAGGACGATCCGGGCCCTGGACCCCCGGCGTACTGCAGTGCGTCGCGACTCGGGCTGGTCGGACATGAGGCGATCCTACGGTTCCGTACGTCCCACACCCGTCACTGACGGACGGAGTCCGCGTGTTCGCGGTACCAGTCGACGGTGCTGCGGAGCCCGTCCTCGAGGCCGATCTGTGCCGTCCAACCGGCATCCGCCAGCTTCGACACGTCGAGCAGCTTCTGCGGGGTCCCGTCCGGCTTGGTGGTGTCCCAGACCGTCTCGCCCTCGAACCCGACGATCTTGCCGATCGTCTCGGCGATCTCCTTGATCGTGACGTCCGACCCGGTACCGACGTTGACCTGGTCAGGACCGTCGTAGTGCTCCATGAGATGGAACACCGCCGCCGCCATGTCGTCGACGTGCAGGAACTCACGACGAGGCGACCCGGTCCCCCAGTTCTCAACGGTTGATGCACCGCTGCGAGCGGCTTCGTCGTACCGGCGGATGAGCGCCGGCAGGACGTGGGACCCGGTCGGCGAGAAGTTGTCGCCGGGGCCGTAGAGGTTGGTCGGCATCGCCGAGATCCACGGGCGGCCGAACTGCCGACGGACGGCCTGCACCTGCAGGATGCCAGCGATCTTGGCGATGGCGTACGCGTCGTTCGTGGGCTCGAGGTGGCCCGTGAGCAGTGCGTCCTCGTGGATCGGCTGCTCGGCCATCTTCGGGTAGATGCAGGACGAGCCGAGGAACACGAGCCGTTCGACACCGTGCTCCACCGCGGCATCCATCACGTTGACCTGGATCTGCAGGTTCTCGCTCAGGAAATCGTGCGGGTAGGTGTTGTTCGCCATGATCCCGCCCACCTTGGCGGCGGCGAGCACGACGTGCTTCGGCTGCTGGTCCGCGAAGAAGGCGAAGACCGCGCCGCGGTCCTTCAGGTCGAGTTCGGACGAGGTCCGTCCGACCACGTCGGTGAAGCCCTCCGACGCGAGCTTGCGCCAGACCGCCGAACCCACCAGGCCGCGGTGCCCCGCGACGTAGACGCGGTCAGCTCGATCGATCGGACCGGGGGTGAAGTCGGTCGTGGTCATCAGGAACCCCAGCTCTCGAGACGGACGGTGTCGATCCAGGGACGGCCCTCGTGCTCGAGCGCGGAGATGTCGGCGTCGACCATGATCCTCGCCAGCTCGGCGGTGTCGACGGTCGCCTCCCAACCGAGCTTCTCCTTGGCCTTCGAGGCGTCGCCGACCAGGGCGTCCACCTCGCTCGGTCGCAGGTAACGCTCGTCGAACCGGACGTGGTCTTCCCAGTTCAGCCCGGCGTGCGAAAACGCGGTGGTGAGGAAGTCCTTGACCGTGAAGTCGCCACCGGTCGCCAGCACGAAGTCGTCCGGCTCGTCGACCTGCAGCATCCGCCACATGCCCTCGACGTACTCAGCGGCGTACCCCCAGTCGCGGACGGAGTCGAGGTTGCCGAGGTACACGTGGTCCTCGAGGCCAGCCTTGATCCGAGCGACCGCGCGGGTGATCTTCCGGGTGACGAACGTCTCACCGCGACGCGGTGACTCGTGGTTGAACAGGATGCCGTTGACCGCGAACATCCCGTAGGCCTCGCGGTAGTTCCGGGTCACCCAGTAGCTGTAGACCTTCGCGGCACCGTACGGAGAACGCGGCCAGAAGGGCGTCTCCTCGTTCTGCGGCGGCGGGGTCGCGCCGAACATCTCGGAGGAGGACGCCTGGTAGAAGCGCGTGTGGATGCCGGACACCCGGACGGCCTCGAGCATGCGCATCGTGCCGACACCGGTCACATCACCGGTGTGCTCCGGCTCGTCGAACGAGACCCGCACGTGCGACTGCGCCGCGAGGTTGTAGACCTCGTCGGGCTTCAGCTCGCTGAGGAGACTGACGAGCCGCGCACCGTCGCCGAGGTCCCCGTAGTGCAGGAAGAGCTTGGCGTCGGGGTTGTGCGGGTCCACGTACAGGTGGTCGATCCGCGAGGTGTTGAACGTGGACGCACGACGGATGAGTCCGTGCACCTCGTACCCCTTCCGGAGCAGCAGCTCGGCCAGGTACGAGCCGTCCTGTCCGGTGATGCCTGTGATCAAGGCCTTCTTGGGCAACTGGTTCCCGTCCTCACGTCGTTAGTTGGAGCGCGCGGCCGTCAGCCGCTCGGTCTTGATCTTGGTGCGAAGACCGGTGCTCGGTCCGGTCACGATCTTCCGGATGAAGAAGGCATCGGAGGACGCCACTTCCGGCCAATCCTCTTCGGTGAACACCCGGATGAGAGTCGGGTCGATCAGGTGAAGGTTGGCGTATCGCCAGTTCCCCGGGCCGACGTAGTCCTCGAAGCCGCCTGCTGGCGTCGCCGAAGCGAAGCGGGTGCACATGACCAGGGATTGGTAGAACTTTTCCTCCGGGCAGAATATCGCTGCGAAGTAGCGCTCGATTTCCGGCGTTACCAGGGCTTCCATCTCGCGGAGACACGATGCTGTCACCGCGAAGTGCGTACCGCCGTGACCAACGCGCAGCCCGCCCGGGAGAGCCGGAGGTCGCTTCACGCTGAAGGGGCCGTCGATGAGCCGGATGATCCCGTTACGGAGCTTTCGGAGAGCTTTGTTACCGGTCCGGGTCGACAAGAGACGCATGTCACGGTGGTGATGCCGGTCGACTTGACTACGGTATTTCTCTTCACTCGCCGAGATTTCGAATGCGCGGAGGAACTGCCGACCCTGGTGCTCCTCCAGGTGGGCAATCAAGTGGTCGACGGTACGGAGTGGGTAGTCAGACCCGGAGAGCAGGACGAGGTAGTCGTCGTCGTCCGCGAACTCGAGTCCGTGCCGAACGAGGGCTCGGATCGCACGGACCTGCGAGTAGCCACCCCAGTTGACCTGCACCCTGTCCCTCACCATTCGGACGTTGGCACAGTCCTCGACAGCGACTGCGAACGGGGACAGATCGACCTTCGCGTCAACGTGCACGATCACTTCGTACGGTGACAGCGCTTCGACGAGTTCCCGGAGGTGTTCCGCGTCCTGGAAGGTGTAGACGAGGAAGATCGGTTTCACAGCCGCCCCTTCGTGATCGAGAGGGATCAACCGGAACATCCGACCTCTCGGCCCCCTGATCGGCTGAATCTACCGTACGAGCGTCAGCGAAGACCGCCAGACCGAACTCCTTTGCGTCCCGCGGAGGTTCCGAGCCTCACGGCGCACCTTCGCCGCGACGACCGAGAATCCCCCGGCGGTGGAGGATCTCCAGTGGCGGGAAGGATCGACGCGTCACGCCCACCCATGCAGCGAGGGCAGCAAGGCCGATGAGTCCTACCGCCACGCGGACGGGGCCGACGCCGAAATCGTGGAACAGCACCACGAGTGAGCCGTAGAGAACCAGGGCGAATCCCGCTGGCTGTGCGTACCCGAGCGCGAGTTGCCGGAAGCCGAGCGCTCGGACGCGTTGCGCCTGGATGATGTGGACCACGTGCCGACCGATCATCGCCGCGATGAGTGCTAGGAGGGCGAAGACGTACTGCTGATGGACCACGACCATCGCGACGCCGACAGCACTGATGACGAAGGCGACGGCCTCGGACAGCCAGATCGCTTTGAACAGCGCCGCGGACTCGAGGGCGCCGGCGAGGAGGATCATCAACGGTTGCACGGCTCCCAGCACCGCGAGCAGCGGCAGGATTTGGCCTGCGAGTTCCCACCCCGGCCCGAGCGCGAGGTGGACGACTTCCGGTCCTACTCCAGCGATGACGGCACCGATTGGCAGGGTGAGCCATGCGACCAGGGTCAGCATGTCCAGCCACACGGCTTTCGCATCCGACGTGCCGACCTCGTAGCGACGGAATTCCGGGTAGATCACCTGCATCAGCGCGTTCTGCAGCTGCGAGAACGGGACCGTTGACAGGACATCTGCCCGGTTCCATGCCCCGAGCACGCCGGCTCCGACGAACTGGCTCACGCTCCACCGCGGAGCGTTGCCGGAGATGTACTGGAAGACAGATACTGCGACGAGCTTGGTGCTGAACCGAACGTTGTCCGATCGGAGGGCGAGCCGCCCCGGAACCAGAGCGCCGCGGAGCCGGGAAGCCGCCCAGAGCAGGGTGCCCCACTGTCCGATGATTGCGGACACGGCGAGTGATTCCGGGCTTCGGAAGAGGAGCACGGCTCCGGCACCCGCGACCATTCCGACGACGTTGGAACAGAAGGTGGCGATCGCCATCTCACGAAAAGCGCCTTGGCGGCGCAGAAGGCCCGTACTCAGGCTGAGGAACGGCATCACCAGCGCGCTCACGGCGAGGAGACGAACAGCACCGGCGGCCTGCGGAGCGCCCCAGAATGCGCTCCAGAGATCGGCTGTGACCAAGGTGAAGAGGCCAGCCGCCACTCCGAGGAGTAGGGCGTAGGTCGCGAGGGGCCGTGTCGACGAACGTTCCGCATCAGGTGCACGAGCGGCCGTCTGCGACAGTCCACCGGACCCCAGGAGGTTGACGAGCGCCGCGATGGAGAGCGCAACGCTGTACGCACCGAAGACGCCCGGAGCAGCGAGCCTCGACGTCAGGGCCGCGTAGCCGAGTTGCACGACGACGGTGAGGAGTTGCAGCCCGTAGACCCATGACGCCCCCGCCATGAGGCGTCGCCCGTTCGAGGTCACGAAGGGGCACCGGCGACCAGACGGCCGAGACGAGCGATGTCGAGGCCTTCGTCAGCCTGGTACGCAAGCCAGCGGCCGGAGTCGGGCACATGGTGCCACCAGGGGGTCCGGGCGATGACAGGTGCACGCGACACGAGCGCGGCGAGGAAACCGAACGAACTCGGTGCCGCTACGACCACCCGAGCTGCCGCGATCTCGATGAAGTCCTGATCGCGCTGCCCTCCGTCACTGATCGACACTCCGACGCGCTCCAGGTCGCGCAGGTCCGCAGCATCTCCCGACGTGAAGAGCCTGATCGGCATGCTGCTGAGTGCTGGCACGCCCCTGATCTCGTTGATCAGGCCTTGGTAGTAGTCGAGACCGATCCAGCGGTCGGGATGTGACTGAGGGCCGATGTCACCGCGCCGAGCGTGGACAGCGATGTAGTCCGCCTTCGACTCGAGGCTCCGGAGCTGGTCGCCGAGGTATCCTCCGAGGACTGCGCGTCGGAGCGGTTCTGCAGCCGTCGTTTGGTCCCAGCGACGCTGGTCCAAGGCCAGGCGCCCGATCCACGGACGGCTCGAACGAGGTGCTGCACGGCTCGTCGATTCTTGGAGAGCGTGAAGCGACCAATCGTCGGTCTCGAACCCAGTCGCGGCGAGGCGATGCTCGCGCACGTTCCCGGACGGTGCGGCAGCGGTCAGCTGCGCCAGGTCGAAGAGCCCTTTCGTGTCCTTCGTCACTTCCCCGCCGAGGTACGGCACCCCGAGATCGCCGGACCAGAGGTACCCCGCGATCCACGTCGACAGCTGATGGCCGAGATCGGGGTACGGATCGATGCGCACACGGAGTCCCAGCAAGTTTCGCGGAGGTGTCCAGTCCCCGGGCGCAGTTCGTCCATCACTCTTCCTGCGGAGCTCTTTGGCGTTCTTGCCCCGCTCGATCCGAAGCGAAGCACGCAGGGGAAGCGTACTGATCGGTCCGATCCTCACAGCGCTCCTCCCGTCGTCCGGCCCCAGACTGCGCGGGCGTCCGCTGGGTCGATCCACCGGGTGCGCCAGTTCAGCATCTGGACCATGAGATCGTCCTGCCGAAAGTTCTCGTCAGCGAAGCGACGACCCGCGGCGATCGAGTCGAGGCGGTCGTTCGTGGTGGTCTCGGCCAGCACCTGCTCGATGGAACCGATGAGGGCCTCCGGCGTCCGTCCGCGCAACAGGAATCTGCTGCTGCTCGCGGGGAAGATCTCGTCGTATCCGGGGTGTTCGGTCGTCGCATGGATCGACCCTGCAGCCAACGAGATGGGCAGCCTGTTCGAGAAGTAGGACGCTTCGCCCGCGAAGTGATCCCAGTTGGCACTGACCCAGCCTGAGGTGATGGCCTCGTCTTGCGCTTCGAAGGGCACGGGCCCCTTGGCCGTCGTTCCGTCCCAGCCTCTCCCGAAGACAGCGAGCCGGTCTCCGAAGTGCTGCTGCATCAACTCGACGAATCGAATGCGTTCCCGCCAGTCCGGCAGACCTCGGAGCCGAGGACGATTCCGATTGGCGACGATGACGACGTCGTACGGGCGGTCCTTCCGGATCGGTCGGTCGAAGTTGGCGCTCCTCGTCGGTTCGTAGGCCGAGGGGATCCAGCGGACGTCGGCGCTCCCCGCCCTCCGGAAGTTCTCGCTGAACCCGCTGCTCCCCACGGTGAATACGACGTCCGCGGCCCTGCCTGCCGCCTTAGCTTCGGGAGGGATCGGATGGAGGTACCTCGAGTAGGGATCAGCCTCGTGGTAGATGAAATCACCAGGGCAGGCTGCGCGCAGGGCCGCGAAGTGCTGCCGACGCAGTCCGGTGTGTCCGAGGTGCTGCATGAGCAGGATGTCCGGGCGGAAATCCGACACCCGTCGCACGAGCTCCTCCCGGTGACGCTCGGCATCTCCACCGTTCCGGATCGCGTCCAGGACGCTGAAGGTCGCGAGTGAAGCGACGCGACCGGCCCTGACCAGCGCTTCCAGCGGATCACGGAAGCCGAGCTGGCGGAAACCGCCGAACTCGTTCGGCACGTAGAAGATCCGTGGAGACGATTCAGACATCGGGTGCACCTGCCGCCTCGTCAACGGCGAGCCGGACACCCTGTCCTCGCAAGGCGTCCCAGTGCGCGCTCAGTTCTCCTTCGCGGAATCGAGGCCTGAGGACCTTCGCCGGGTTGCCGGCGACGACCGTGTTCGCCTCGACGTCCTGCGTGACGACTGAGCCAGCCGCGATGACGGAGCTGTCCCCGACCGTGACGCCGGACAAGATGATCGCTCCGAACCCGATCCAGACGTCACTTCCGATCGTCGTGACGGCGCTGAGGGCCGGAGTGTCACCCACCCAAGGACTCGCGGTGATGGGGACCCCCACGACAGTCATGTCGTGATCACGTCGACCGATGATGGCCGCCCGATTGGCGATGAGGACCGCGTCGCCGATGCTGCCGTCGACTTCGATACGGACGTCGGACCCGAGATGGACATCCGAGCCGATGGTCAGCGACGTCGGCGCCCAGAGACGGACGCGTGCGCCGAAGCGCAGGCCGCGCTCGCACGCCACGGTCGTCGGCAGCGCCCGGAACCACCGCCGCCGCCGGATGCCTGTCAGCACTCCTCGGATCACGGGGCAGCCCTTCTTCGTCGTCTGGTGGTGGTGGCTCGGTACACCGCCGTGTACTCGGCGACTCCCCTGGAGGCATGGAAGTCGATCGTCGGACCGCTACTCGCCACGGCTCCCGCGCGGAGACGTTCGCTCCACTTCGCCGGTTCCCGGTCTGCGAGTGCGACGACACCACTCTGCCCCACGGCCCACCGGAGCCCCGGAACGTCCGAAACGATCGCGGGCAGGCCGACGACCAACGCTTCAGCAAGCGCAACAGGCATGCCCTCGTGACGGCTGGGCATCGCGAACACGCGCCCAGCGACGAGCGCTGCTCCCGGATCCGCTACCCCGCGAGCGACGAGGAGTCCCGCTCGCTCGAGTCGTTCGAGGAGTTCCCCTTCAACGGGCCCGGCATCTTCTTCGGAACCGACGTGGGCAACGCGGAGGTTCCCGAGGAGCGCTGCCTCGAGTGCCACTTCGTGGTTCTTGATCCTCGAGCAGTTCCCGACGATGACGATCGGGGCCGAGGGCGCCACCGCCGCTTCGGCACGCTGCCTCGCCAGATCGAAGAACCGGTCCTCCACCCAGTTGTAGATCACCTGGGGCCGACGGCCGAAGCGCGTCTCATTCTCCGCCACGTCAGGGCTCGGAGCGATGAGAGCGCTGATCAACCGGTCAGCGACGAGCGCCTGCGCGGCACGACGGACAAACCACCGACCGCGCGCGTCGAACACGTTGTGGATGGTCCTCACGACGGGCAGTCGCCGGTTCAGCCTCCGGAAGGCGAGCACCGTCTGCAAGTACCGGCCCTCGGTGTGGATGTGGACGACATCCGGTTCGACGTCAGCGAGGAGGCGTCGCAGCATCTCGCGCCCAGCGGCGGTGTGCAACGCGCGGTCGGTGGTGGTCACCGAGTAGCCAGCGTCCCGGATCGCGCTCTCGAACGGGTGATGGAGGCCCACGCCGAGGACATGACCGTCGACACCCGCCGCTTCGAACTCCTGTGCTCCGGAGACGAGCATTCGCTCCATGCCGCTCGGTTTGAGTTCCCCGAGGACGTGCAGGACCCGAATCCCGGGCTTCACCTGTGCACCTCAAGCCGCCGGGAGCCATGGAGCGCGGGCTTCTGCGGGGAGATCGCCTCGGGGAAGTCTCGGTCGAGGAACGCCAGGGCGAGGGGCAGACAGGTCCACCACTGCCACGAGTACGTCCATCCGTAGACGAGGAAGCACACGAGAACGGCAGTCAGGAAGACATCTCGCTTGGCCCTGAACCCGGCGAAGAACCGGGGCAGGAAGATGACCAACATCGCGCCGAGCCCGATCAGCCCCTCCCGCAGGTACACCGTGACGTACCAATTGTGGGGAGCGAAGACCACCCATCGGCCGACGCCCTCGAACCTGCCGAACCCGTGACCGAAGGGTGCTCCGAACAGGACGGTCAGCACGCCCTCGCCCACCGATTGCACGATGAGCCCGATCCAGCTCGTGAGTCGCGCGGAGTACGTTCCGGTGTTCGATGCTGAGCCGGCGAACTCAGCCACGATGCTGCTCGTCGACGACTGGGCTGCCGACACCAGGACGCCCCCGACGAGGAGCACCCCGAAGAGCAGCACGAGCTTCTGGCGAAGCGCACGAGGTCCGCGGACCAGGAGGACGAGTGCGACTGCAAGGGCCGTCAACCAGACAGTCCGCTGCTGACTGACGATCACGAACACCATGAACAAGCCGAACAACCAGACCCAGCGCGATTGCGCATTGCGCTGCCAGAGCCGGAGAGCAAGAACCGCACAGAGCGTGAGGAGCAGGGCTTGCCCCGAGACCAGAGGCCGGCCAGTCTGGCTGAGTTCTCCGCTGACGAGAACGAAGTCGGCGGTCCCGCCCAACCCGTACCGCGCGACGTGGTACAGGCCCACGACGCACAGTCCGACGCCCTGCACGATGACGAGGAACTTCTCCGCGTAGACGACCTCGGATTGCGGCCAGGGACGCGTCACCGCCCAGAACAAGATGCCGAGGACGTACAAGAAGCCACGTGCTTCGTTGACGGCGACGCCGAGGCCGAAGGTCGCGATCCCCTGAACGAGCGAGATCGCGAGCAGTGCGACGAGCACCGCACCAGCGATGACAGCAACAGGTGGGAAACGCCGGACCACCGCCCGAGCGTCCAGGAGTCCCGCGACGATCAGGCTCACCGCTAGCCCGTCGCCAAGGGTGATGGTCGTACCTCCGAAAGTGCCGATCGTTCCGAAGTTCGGGTACTCCCATGCCGTCACGGCGTACAAGGACGCGACCCAGTAGACGACGCGCGGCTGCATCCGCACCAGACCGATCGCGAGGACCATGAAGATGATCGCCACGACGAGGAAGAGCAAGGTCGTCATCGGCTTGCTCCTTCGCCGCGCGCTGTCCGACGGAGGGTCCGGATCCACCAGAGCGCGTAGGACGCTGTGTAGAAGAACCACCACGAGCGTGCACTGTGCCGGCGCAGGTAACGCCGCAGCGAGCGCGGATTGCCCGCCCCTTTCTGACTGGTGAAGGACCGCCAGGCGGTGATGAGGGATCGGTGCGAGACGGTCGGGTTCCGGCTGCAGTAGCCGACGGTGCCCCCGGTCACCCAGATCGGCACACCTGCCGAGGTCGCCCGCATCCCGTAATCGACATCCGCGTACGCGTGACTGAATCCTCCGTCGATCGATCCGACCGCCCGAGCGACATGGACGGGTAGGAGCACGATGTTGCCGTTGAACGCGTCGACTCGCTTCGCTTCCTCGACGAGTCCTGACGGCTCGACGAGAGCGAACGAGAGCGGGTGGACACCCGCGCGCCGGAGACCTCCGTAGGTCAGCTCGCCCGAAACAGCGTCGACGGTACTCCCGATGAGGATGCCATCCGGGAGGCGTGATGCTGCTTCGAACAGTGCCCGGAGCCCCGAGCGCTCGAGCTGGACATCGTCGTTGAACCAGAGCAACCAGTCGTCGTCCCGGACGTCGTCCCGTGCCAGCACCGCTGCCTCTGCAGTGGCCATGGACAGCGCCCAGAAAGCCGAGCCGTCACCTTGCAGCACCGTCAGTCGACCCACGGCGGCGGTGGCTTGCGCGATGGTGTCGTCTGACGAACCGTCGTCGAACAACGTCACGTCGTACTCGACACCCGCACCGGAAGCCGCCTCGTGGAGCGACCGCAACGCGCTTCCGGTGGTCTCAGCGCGGTTGTGGCTGGCCACGATCACGTGCAACTTACTCATCGTCGTCCTTGATCGCTTCCTTCAGCCCGCCGTGGAAATACTGCGCCATGTTCTCGATGGAGTACTTCTGAGATGCCCGGCGGCAGCTGTCTTGCATTGTCGCAAGTGCCTGTCGATCGCGAAGGAGCGTCACGATAGACCGGGCGGCGTCCTCGACACCATCAGACACGACGCAGGTCCGGCCTGGCTCGAGGTACCCGAACTCCGGTCCGTGCAGGGAAGAGGCGAGCGTGACGATCGGCCGGCCTGCTGCGAGGCTGTCGATTGCTGTCAAGCCGACTCGACCTGGAAGCAGGAGCAACTCGCTTTCGAAGAGCATCGACGCTTTCGCGCGTCCTGACACGGGGCCACGATAGTCGAGCCACGGAAAACGGTCAGCAGCGGACTGGACCGCACCTCGAAGCCGTCCGTCGCCCCCGACCGCCAGGCGGAAGGCAGGATCCGCACGGTGTGCGGCCTCTCCGATCGCGATCAGCTCGGATATCTTCTTGCTGGCGTCGAGCCCGCCGATGAAGCAGACCTGGTGCGCCGACGTCGTTGTCTGAACGGATCGAAGGTCCTCCTGTAGCTGCCCCACGTCGATGCTGTTGTACAAGATCGTGGTACGCCGTGGATCCCTACCGATCTCGGCTGCCCACTCGGCACCGGAAGGCGTGTACGCAAAGAACCAGGCGGCCTTTCGCGTGATCAGGCGGCTGTACAGGCGTTCGAAGCGGGACGGCACCTTCACGACGTCAGCACCGTGACCCCACAGCGCTGTCTTCCGCGCGGTGCGGGGCCAGAGGAGCAACACTGGGACGTCGAGATTCCGTCGGGCCTGCTCCACGACGATGAGGTCTGCTCGCCAGACGTCGCGAGGCAGAGCGCGGATGGTCAGTCGCTTCCCGAGCAAGTTCAGCTCCCGCTGCCGGATCTTCCGCAACCACGGGCGGGTGCGAATGCCGTCTCGTCGTTGTGCGAGAGTGCCCGCTGGTTCTCCTGCGAAGACAGTGAGCTCATCGCCCTCCGCCGACAGCGCCGCCGCCAACCTGTCGAAGAGTGGCGCACGGTATTCCGGGACGTACTCCTGCACGATCGCGAATCGTCGGCCCGCCACGTCACACACCTCGCTCGAGGAGCGCGACCCATGCGGCGCTGTACTGGGCGAGTCCGAAGCGCTCACGCGAGGTTGCGAGGGCTCCGGCTGCGAGGCGTTCGCGATCACGCTGTGACGACAGGATCTCCCGACAACGTTCGGACGCCGCCTCCCAGTCACCCAAGCGGACGAGGAATCCGTTCTTGCCGTCTTCGATGACATCGCGGAGGCCTCCGACGTCGTAGGCGACGACCGGAACACCCAACCGCATCGCTTCCAACACGGTCAACGGTTGTGCCTCGTAGCGGTAGGTGCTGGGGAAGACGAGCACGGCTGCTGTCGAGAGAACATCGTCGCGGTCCTCATCGAACCGAGCACCCGTGAAGTTCACTCGATGGCGAACGTGCGGGTCGAGGAGCGCACGGAGACCGTCGAGGTACTCGTCCGACGAAGCACGCCCGATCACGACCGCGCGCGATCCCGGCGTGCTGTCCAGGCATCGGTTCGCGATGCGCATGAAGTCCTCCGCACCCTTGCCGGGGATGAGGTTCGACAGAAAGACGATTGACGATGCTTCGGCCACAGGTGTGGCTTTCCGCTGCCGCTCCGGCACGGCGTTGGGGATCGTGCGGATCGAGTCGTTGAACCGCCGTACGTCAGCGACCATCGACTCCCCGAGGACGACCACGGACGCAGCACCGCCGAGGAGGAGAGCGACCCCGCGGCGTTGTCCAGCGCCTCGGTCAGCGAGTTCCTGGTACCCCGACGTGTGCACGTACGCGATGTAGGGACGGCGCAGCACCTGGAGCGTTGCGCTCATCATCACATCCACCCAGAACGATGGCGGCCGGTTGGTGGTGAAGAACACCACCGCCGCTCCTCGGTTGCGTCGGAGTGCGTTCCCGAGTCGCAACAGAAGCGAGAAAGCGCTGAGGATCTTCTTGAGGCTCGTACCGCCGATCTCGTCGACTGACTTGCTGAAGCGACGATCCACGAGGACCGCCCGCAGGCCGGAGCGGTGAAGTACCTCCAGGAACGTCCGCGTCATGATGGTCGATCCGTGCACCGGTGGAGGAAGCTGGCTGATCACCACGACGTCCGCGCTTGCCTCAGCCATGTCGTCTCCGAAGGGCGAGGAGCAGGAACTTCACGTTGCCCAGCAAGTACCGTCGCCAGAGGCGTCGTGGCTCACGGAAGAGCCGGTACAACCATTCCAAGCCCGTCCGGCGCCACAGTCTCGGAGCTTCGACCACGTCTCCGGACACGAAGTTGAAGGCGGCTCCAACCGCCAACACGACTGCGGGGTGCCGCTCGGCGAGTCGCTGGACCTCGTAGTCCTGCTTGGGAGTCCCGATACCGACCCACAGCATGTTCGCCCCCGACTCCCGGATCAACGAGTCGATCAGTTCTCGATCGCTCGTTCCGAAGTCAGTGAACGGTGGGCTGAACGACCCCACCACCACTGCGTCGGGGTAGTCCCGCGCGATCGCGCTTTCGAGACGGGCCAGCGAAGCATCACTTCCGCCGAGAAGGAAGTGCCGGATGCCGTGCGACGGGTTCGACGAAAGCAGCTCACGGAACGCATCTGGACCACGCAGATGTGCCACCTGGCCACTCGTCCGACGGGCAATCCAAGCGAGGGGCGTCCCATCGGCGATGTTCAGCCCGTCCGACTGGAACAAGCGCAAGTAGCGCTCGTCAGCGGTCAACGAGACGGTGTAGGCGTTGACGAAATGGACCGGCACGCCTGCGTCGTCCAGGTGATCGGCGATGAGTCTGAGCTCGTCGAGGATCTTCGGGCCGGGTATCGCGACCAGTGGTACGCCCGCGGCGCGCACCGTGGGAAGAGCCAGCAGGGTGTCGCGGGGAGTGGCTTCGTCCCCGCCGTCGGGCCGGACGTCGTTGTGATCAACCATCTAGTACGCACCCCGGCTGTTGGCGATTGCCTTGAAGGTCTTCCAGAGGATCAGGAGGTCGGCCACGATCGACCAGTTCTCCACGTAGTACAGATCAAGCCGCACGGAATCCTCCCACGACAGGTCGGATCGACCGCTCACCTGCCACAGGCCGGTCATGCCGGGCTTGACCAGGAACCGACGGTGGACGTGTGTGTCGTAGCGGGCGACCTCACGTGCGAGCGGCGGTCGGGGTCCGACGAGGGACATGCTGCCGGTCAACACGTTGAACAGCTGCGGCACCTCGTCCAGGCTGTAGCGGCGCATGAACCCGCCGACCCGGGTGACCCGTGGGTCGTTCCGCATCTTGAACAGGACGTCGTTGCCCTCGGCCCGGTCGAGTGCGCTGAGCTCCTGCAGACGTTCCTCGGCGTCGACGACCATCGAGCGGAACTTGATCATCCGGAAGGTGCTGCCGTTCAGGCCGACGCGCTCCTGCCGGAAGAACACCGGACCGGTCGAGGTGGTCTTCACCAGCACGGCGAGCACGAGCAGCAGCGGCGACAGGACGACGACGAGCAACCCTGCACCGACCAGGTCGAAGGCACGCTTCGTGTAGAGCTTGCGCCCCGAGTAGGTCGGCGTCTCGACGTGGATGAGCGGCAGGCCCTGCACCGGCCGGGTGTGGATGCGGGGACCACCGATGTCGGTCAGGCTCGGCGCGACCACCAGGTGCTGCCGGCCCGGCTCGAGCGACCAGCTGAGTTCGCGGACGCGCTCCGGCGGCAGGTCGTCGGAACTGGTGATCACGACGGTGTCGGCGCCGGTCTCGCGCAGCGCGGAGCCGACGTCGTCGAAGCCGCCGTGGCTCCGGATGGTCGAACCCGTCAGCAGACCGCGGTGGTTCGTCGACACGACCGCCCCGACCACGCGGTAGCCGGCTTCGGGGGAACGCGCGAGTTCGCGGCCGATGTGCAGCACGCTGGCCGGAGACCCGACGAGCAGCACGGTCGCCGAGTACGCGCCCTGCTGACGCTGGGCCACGAGCCACTGTCGCCAGATCCACCGCGACAGCAGGAGGACGAGGATCCCGATCGGGAACGCGATGAGCACGTAGCCGCGAGCCAGGTCGACGTGCAGCAGGAACGCCGCGATCGCGAGCAGGCCGAACACCCGGACGCTGGAGTCCGCGACGAGCCGGTACTCGGTGCTGCCGACGCCGATCACCCGCGCACCGCGGGTGTCGTACAGGGCGAGTGCGCTCATCCACACGACGATCACGACGATGGAGATCGCGAAGTAGCTCAGCCGCAGGTCTGCGGTGTTGGTCGCCAGGTTCGACTCGAGCCCGAGCCAGGCGATCTGCACACCGAAGACGACCCAGATCAGCGCCAGCAGGTCGGTGAACAGCACGCGGCGCGAGTACGTGCGGCTCCACTCGTCGGTGGCGCCGACGGCGCGCGGTGCGCGGAGCGCATCCGTCGTCACGAGGACGACCCGGTCACCACGTCGCGCCACCGTCCGACGAGACCCGCACGGTCTTGCCGTCCCACAGCCACACGTCCTGGCCGGCACGGTCGATGGTGACGGTGTTGTCGGTGTCCGCGCCGTCGGCACAGCCGATCGGCGTGGTGGACGACGAGGGCGTCACGTCCGACGCGGACATGGTCTCGATCTGCACGCCGTCGCACGATGCCGCACCGACGCGGGCGAGCGTGTAGCTACCACCGTCGACTCCGATCGAACGGACGCCGCCCATCGGCACGTCGACCCAGGCGGCATCGCCGGTGCGCCACTCGAGCTGGCCGTCGCAGATGACGACCGCGGTCTTCTCACCCTGGAACGCGTCGATCGGGTCGCCGCACGGCGCCTGCTCCGTCCCGCTCGCGAGCACGACACCGTCGGTGCTGATGCCGGCGCCGGCGGCGCCGGGCGCCCCGGCTTCCCACGTCACGCCGGCGTCGGTGCTGGTCCGCGCCGTTGTGGTGCAGTCGTCGCCGACACCCACCAGGACCGAGAGCTCCGCACTGGAGGCCCGGATCGCCATGAGCGATCCGACATCCGTCCCGAGTCCCACCGGGACCCACGTCGCCCCGCCGTCCACGGAGTGTTCCAGCACCGGCCGCGGGCCGCCGCACGACCCACCGGACGCGCGCCACGCCTCCTGGCCGTCGACCGCTGCCAGCAGGCGGCGACCCTGCTGCTTGGTGGAGGCGGCGTCTGCGTCGGCAGACGCACTCGGTCGCGGTGTCTCGCGCCGGTCGGGCGTTCCCGAGAAGGTGGGGATCGGGCCGGCGGGTCCGTTCTCCTCGGGCGCCGTCCGACCCAGGGCGAGCGCCACGAGCACGATGTCGACGACGATCAGCGCCACCACCACGACGGCCACCAGGATGAACGTGGTCCGGGGCAGTGCGCGGCCGAGGCTTCGGGTTCCCCGGCGATTCTTCATCTGATCGACCCCGTTCAGCGCCCGGCGCGGCGGAGCACGCCCAGCTTCTTGCCGGAACGCTTCGGCGGGTGCGTCGACGTGGTCACGGTGTTGTCGTCCTCGTCGTGGCCGTAGCTGTAGCCGTAGCCGTAGCGGCCGTGTCCGTAGGCGCCCGGGCCCTTCAGCGGCATCTTCGTCAGGACGAAGCCGGAGACCGGGGCCCCGACGTTCTCGAGGGTGGCGACGGCCGCGGCGAGCTGGCCCTTCAGCGTCTGTCCCGAGGCGACCGCGACGATCGCGCCGGAGGCCTTCTTGGCCAGGATCGCCGCGTCGGTGACGGGCAGCAGCGGCGGTGCGTCGAACAGGACGTAGTCGAACTGCTGCTCGAGCAGGTCGATCAGGTCCTGCATCGCGCGCGAGCCGAGCAGCTCGGACGGGTTCGGCGGGATCTGACCGGCGGGCAGGACGACGAGCTTGCCGCGGCCCCAGGGGTGGGCCACGTCCTCCAGGTCGGCGCGGCCGATCAGCACGTCGGTCAGGCCGGCGTTGCTCTCGACGTCCATGTACTCGGCGACGCGGGGGCGGCGCAGGTCGGCGTCGATCAGGATGACGCGGAACCCGGCGCTGTCCAGGGCGATCGCCAGGTTCGCGACGGTGGTGCTCTTGCCCTCCGACTGCATCGACGACGTCATGACGAAGGTGCGGGCACCAGTGCCGATGTCGAGGAACTGCAGGTTGGTGCGGAGCGTGCGGAAGGACTCGGCACGGGGGCTGCGCGGGTCCACCTGCACGATGAGCGGACGTTCGGCGGCCTTGGCGTCGAAGGCGATCCCACCGACGACCGGCTTGTCGCTGATCTTCTCGACGTCGAGTTCGGTGCGGATCCGGTTGTCCAGGGTCTGGCGCAGCACGGCGATGCCGATGCCCAGGGCGAGCCCGACGAGCAGCCCGAGCGCCACGTTGACGGGCACGTTCGGGCTGACCGGGACGCTCGGCACGTCGGCCTGCTTCACGCGGGTGAGCTTGACCGTGCTCTTGCCGCTCGCGTCGGTGGCCTCGATGTCCTGCACGACGTTGGTCAGGCTCTGCGAGGTCGCGTTCGCGATGTCGGCGGCCTGCACCGGGTCGGTGCCCTCCACCGAGATGGAGATGAGGGTCGTGCTCGTCGGCGCCGTCGCCGACACCATCGTCGCGAGCTGGTCCGCGTTCATGTCGAGCTTGAGCGACGAGATGACCGGCAGCAGCACGATCGGCGTCGACACCAGGTTCGAGTACGTCAGCACCCGCTGCTGGGTGAACGTGTTGCCCTGCGCCAGGTCACTGGCGCTGCCGGACGTCTCCGTGGAGACGAAGACCTGCGCCGATGCCGAGTAGACCGGCTTCTTCAGCAGGGAGAACCCTGCGGCTGCGGCCACTCCCACCAGGGCGAGTACGACGATCAGCACCCATCCCTTGCGGAGCACCGTGATGTAGTCGCGGAGTTCCACGCCTTTGCCTTCCCCGATCATGGCCGTCCCCGTGGTCCCGACACAGGCACGCCGGGGTACTCCCAGCGCACGGCATACAAATAGTGCCACAGGAACGAGTACTGCTCGGGGGAAGTCGCCATCCGCCGCGCGGTGTCCTCTACGGTGGCCCCATGCGCTCCGAGCCGGCCACGACCACCACCGAGCCCAGCGTGCGGCGACAGCGGGACCTCATCGTCATCCTCGTCGCACTCGGCGTCGCCGTGATCCTGACCCGGATCGTCGGACAGGTCACCCGGACTGGGGGCATCCCCTCGCCGGTCCTGCAGGTGCTCGCCGCGGACGCCGCCGTCTGGGTGCCGCTCGTCGTCGCGGCCGCCGTGGTGCTCCGTCGGACCCCGCGTGCGGCGATGGTGTCGCGGCTGCGGCTCGACCTGGGGATCGTGGTCTTCGCGATCGGCATCGTGATCGTGTGCCGCGCAGTGGACGTCTTCATGTCGCTCGCGTTCACGGGGACGACCGGGCTGGTCCCCGCACCGACGCTCGGCACGCCGGACGTCGGGCTGCTGCTCGTGTCGGCCATCGGCATCGTCGTCGTCAGCCCGGTGCTCGAAGAAGTGGTGTTCCGCGGGCTGTTCCAGCGCCGGCTCGCCGCCGAGCTCACGCCCCGCACCCGGTTCCTCGCGGTGCTGGTCACGGCGTTCCTGTTCGCGCTGCTCCACCTGCTGCTCGGTGCGGGTGGCACGTCGCTCGGCGGGTTCCAGGTGTTCGTCACGACGTTCCTGCTCGGCCTGCTCACCGGCACGCTCGTCGCGATGACCGACCGCATCGGCGGCGCGATCCTGGCGCACGTGCTGTTCAACGCGGTCGCGGTCGTCGCCACCTGGCCGCGCTGAGCGGCCAGGGCTGCGTCCCCAGATGGGGTCAGGGGCGGTCGCTCAGCCGCGCGGACCACTAGCCTGCACTGAGCATGACTCGCCCAACCAGCATCGTCGACAACCCTCTCGTCCGTCAGGCTCCGATCAGCGGCCTGTTGGCGCTGTCGGCGTTCCTGAGCGTCGTGATGCCGTCGCTGCCGATCACCCAGCACCACCTGTTCGTCGCGAGCGTGGTCGGCGTGGTGGTCGCGACGCTGATGAGCGCGATCCCCACGCTCGTGCGCCGCGCGGCCTGGGTGGTGCCGATCCTGCTGACCGTCGACTTCCTGACGATCGCGCTGCTGCGCACCGGTACGGGTGCGGGTGCCTCGGTGTTCACGGCCCTCGTGGTGCTGCCGGTGATCTGGTGGGCATCGCTCGAGGGGCGTCGAACCGTGGGGTTCGCGGTCCTCGGTCTGCTGGTCGTGATGCTCGCCCCGTACGTGCTGACCCCGACCGACCCGCCCGGGCCGAGTGAACTCGTCCGCGTCGGTGCCGTGGTCATCGTGTTCGGCACCGTCGCCGTCGTCGTGCACGAGCTCTCCCGTCGCTCGCGCCTGAACCTGCGGTCGGCCGAGGCACGTGAGGGCAAGGTCCGCGCCGAGATCGACCGGGCGGCCGCCGTGCAGCGGTCCCTGCTCCCGACGACGACCGGCCGCATCACCGAGGACGTCGTCGTCGCCGGTGCCTGCCTGCCGGCCCGGAGCGTCGGTGGGGACTTCTTCGACTGGTACCCGACGCCGACCGGGGTGGCGGTGAGCCTCGGCGACGTCATGGGCAAGGGCGTCGGCGCGGGGCTGATCGCGGCCGCGGTGCGAGCGACCCTGCGCAGCGCCCGGACCGTCGAGGACCCCGGCGAGGCGCTGAAGCGGGCATCCGACGGGCTGACCGCCGAAGGCGTCGGACCCGATCTCGCCTTCACCACGCTGTTCCACGCCCGGATCTCCGACGACGGCACCCTCCAGTGGGCCGACGCTGGTCACGGATTGAGCTTCGTCCTGCGGGCCGACGGACACGTCGACCGGCTGCGCTCCGGCGACATGCCGCTCGGGCTCGGCATCCGCGAGGAGTGGGCGACTTCCGACGGCACCCTCGAACCGGGCGACCTGCTCGTCTCGTTCAGCGACGGCGTGCTCGACCTGTACGACGACCTGGACGACACGATCGACTCCGTCGCCGCGATCGCCCGCGCCGGCCGCGACCCGCACGCGGTCGTCCTCGCGCTGTCGGCCCGTGCCGACGAGGTGCCGCACGACGACGACGTCACGGTGATCGCGATCCGCCGGCAGCCGGTCGAGGTGGACACCGAGCGACCGCTCGCGATGCACGCGGACTGACGGCGCGGAACAAGCGCACGGCGGCCGGTGCGGAACGCACGGACACCGTCCAGAGATTGGTACGCGCCGCCGCTCGAACCCGAATCGTGCGGCGACGCGTGCAGACGGTGAGCGTCTGCCCTCGGACGCCCTAGCGTCCTCGGTCTGTGGGGGCGGCCCGACGAGCCACCCGGAGGGTCAACCGACCCGGGCGAGGTCCCAGACGGGCGGCACGTACGCGCGGGACCAGCCCTCGCGCAGGCGCGTCACGGCGCGGTCGAACGCCTCGAGCAGGTCCATCTCCGGTCGCACCATGGACTGCAGCTGCAGCCCTTCGTAGGTCGCGAGCAGCTGCTCCGAGCCGCGGGCCGGTTCCATCGTGCTCGGCTCACGACCGAGCAGGACGTCGCGCTCCAGGGCGTGCTGCACGAAGGCGTGGAAGCGTCGCCACCGGGCGTGCAGCATCGGCGCGAGCGGGTGCTCGGGCGATGCCGCGATGTTCAACGTCGCCGTCAGGAACCGCATGAGCGACGGGTCGGCCACGTTCGCGGTGACGATCGCACGCAGGAACCGGATGGTGCCGTGCTGCTCGGCCAGGGGCATGAGCGGCACGGTGCGCTCCTCGTTCCACCGGTCGATGGTCGCCAGAAGCAGGCCGTCCCAGCTCGGAAACGTGCGGCCGACGACGTCGGTGTCCACTCCGGCCGCAGCCGCGACGACCTCGGGGGTCACCTCGTGCAGCGGACGGGAACGCAGCGCCGTGATCATCCCGTGGATGACCTCACCCCGCAGGGCGGGGTCGTCGGGGGTGGTCACCGGCGGCGTTTCGATGTGCATGCATACACTGCACCAGCCCGACGCGCCCGTGCACAGTCCCCCGAACGGGAACGCGCGTTCCCCGGACAGGCGTGACCACCCTGGTGTCGTCGCTCGGAGTGAGCCATACTCGCCCCATGCAGTGGGGACGGATCGCACCGGTCGTGGCACTCGTCGTGGTGCTCGGCGGCACCCTGGCGGGCTGCGCCCCCGAAGTCGGCGGCGGGACCGGCGCCCCCACGAACCCGAGCAACGACGACAACGTGCAGAGCACCGGGTGCACCGACTACGTCCAGCTGAAGACCCCGGCCGAACGCCGCGACGCCGCTGAACTCGTCGTCGACGCCGAGGTCACCAAGACCGACCGCACCGTGGAACCGCAGGGCATCTACGAGGTGTACGAGGCGACGGTCACCGACGTCACGAAGGGTGACGCCGTCGCCCCCGGCGACACGATCCAGGTCATCAGCACCTCGGACCAGTGCGAGACGAGCGGCGAACCGGTCGAGTACCTCTCGGGCGACCCCCTCGCCGACCAGGGCGCCTTCCGCCTGTACCTCTCCCACGACGGAGACGACGACGTCTGGCAGCTCGTCGTCCCCGGCGCCGCCGAGCCACGGCCCGCCGACTGACGCCGCAGCCCGCCGGCTGACACCGGGCCCGCTACGGCTGCTCCGGCACCGTCACGATCCGGTTCTGGTACGCCCACACCACGGCTTGCAGCCGCGACCGCACCCCGAGCTTCGGCAGCATCCGCGCCAGGTGCGACTTGACGGTCGAGACCTCGAGCACCAGGGCTGCGGCGATCTCCTCGTTCGACATCCCCTGCGCCAGCAGCAGGAGCACCTCGCGCTCACGGGCGGTCAGCACGCCGTCGGCCCGGTCGCCGGAGACCGGCTGCAGGCTCCGACGAGACACGAACTCCCGCAGCACCCGCCGGGTCAGGGCCTGGTCGAGCGTGCCGTTGCCGGCGGCGACCTGCCGCACGGCGTCGACGATGGTGTCCGGCTCGGCGTCCTTGAGCAGGAACCCGGAGGCCCCGGCCTCGAGCGCCCCGAACACGTAGTCGTCCAGGTCGAACGTCGTCAGCATGAGCGCGGGGATCGCCGGATCGGCGTCCGGTGCGCAGAAGATCCGGGCGAGTTCGATGCCGTTCATCACCGGCATCCGGATGTCCAGGCAGGCGACGTCGGGTCGCGTCTCGCGCGCCAGCGCGAGCGCCTCGCCGCCGTCGGCGGCCACGCCGACCACCTCGATGTCCGGCTCCGCACCGAGGAGCGCGGACACCCCGGCGCGGACCAGGGGCTGGTCGTCCGCGACCAGCACGCGGATCACGCGACCGCCCCGGGGCCGTCGGCGGCCTGCGCGGGTGCGGCAGGTGCCTCCCGGCCGAGCGCCAGCTCCACCAGCCATCCGCCGGTCGCGGTCGGGCCGGTCTGGAGGCGCGCCCCGACCAGGTCCGCCCGCTCGCGCATCCCCCGCAGGCCGTTGCCGCCCGAGGGAGAGGTCCCCGCTGCCGGGACGGTGGCCGGTGCGTTCTCCACCCGGATCACCACCCGGGTCGCGTCGCGGTCGTCGATGGTGACGGTGCACGGGGCGGACGGGGCGTGCAGGGCGGCGTTGGCCAGTGCCTCCTGGACGGTGCGGTAGGCGGCGAGCTGCGCGAGCGGGCCGACGCCGTCGGCCAGCGGGCGGTCCCCCGGCAGCACGTCGAGCCGGACGTCGCTGCGGAACCGGGCACGTTCGGCCAGGTCGACGATGCCGGCGACGGTCTCGACGGCGCGCTCGGCGGGGGCGTCGTCGCGGAGCAGGCCGACCAGGCGGCGGAGGTCCTCGAGCACGGCGGTGCTCTGCTCGCGGACCTGGCGGGCACCCTCGTGGGCACGCTCCGGGTCCGCGTCGATCTGCCGGTCGATGACGGCGGCCATCAGTGCGATGCCGGACAGGTGGTGGGCGGCGATGTCGTGGAGCTCACGGGCCATCGCGGCACGTTCACGGGACACCGCGGCGTCGACCAGGGCATACTGCTCCCGGTTCACGGCGCTGGCCTCGGCGGTGCGGGCGACACGGACCTCGCGGCGGGACTGCACGAGCAGGGTGACCAGGAGGGGCAGGCCGACCGCGCCGATCGCCTGCAGCACGCCCTGCCCGAGCGAGCCGGTGAGGGCCGTCGAGACGTCACCGCGGCCCGCGCCACCGGCGACGGCGGCCAGCACCGCGCTGCCGGCTGCCACCAGGGCAGCGGCGACCACGAGTGTCGGCCACAGGCGGGCCAGCGGGACGCGGAGTGCGGCGAGGACGACGGCGACGACCACGGGCAGTGCGGTGAGGCCGAACAGGTCGGACGACTCCGGGGCGAGCGCCGCGACCACCACCGGCAGGGCGGCGACCACGATCAGCACGGTGCGTGGTGCCCGGCGGGCGGCGAGCAGGGCTGCCGCCTGGGCCAGCAGGCCGAGGGCCAAGACAGTCCAGGAGGCCGAGAACACTGCAGGGACCCCCAGAGCCAGGGCGGGGCCGTCCGGTTCGAGGCTGTCCAGGGGCGGCAGGCCGAGCAGCAGCCCGAGGGCGACGACGGCCGTGCCGAGGGCGACGAGGACGTCGACGCGGCGGGCGCGCTGCTCGGGCTGGGCCGATCGCGCGGGCTGCGCTGCCGGCTCGCGCTGTGCTGCCGACTCGGCCGGTGCGCGCAGCGCGTCGTGCTCAGCGGGTGCCATCGTTGGATCCTACGAGGCGGGCGCGGGTGGGGACCGGTGCGTCGAGGGGCAGGGCGCGTCGGGCGGGGTCGTAGCCCAGGCGGCCGCGGGTCGCGACGAGCAGCACCACGGCGGCGATCGTCGACATGATCGTCAGGCCGATCATCAGCGTGCCGGCGGTCATGCTCGGGTACATCTCGGGGAACAGCGTCGAGATCGTGTTGTTCACGCCGACGTGCAGCAGCAGGGCCAGGGGCAGGCTCTCGCGGGTCTTGTTGAAGACCTGGATCATCACGACGTTGAAGGTGATGGTGAACAGGGCGAACACGACGGGCTCGCTCCAGTGCGCGTTCGGCCAGCCGCCCCAGTCGCTGAAGTACAGCGGCATGTGCCAGAGCGCCCAGATCGGGCCGAGGATCGCGGCGGCGCCGAGGCCCCCGAAGCGGTGCTGCAGGCGCGGCAGGGCGAAGTCGCGCCAGCCGGGCTCCTCGCTCAGGCCGGTCGAGAACAGCTGGATGATCAGTCCGGGCACGAGCATGGCGAAGGCCAGGGCCGAGGGGTGCCGTACGTCACCACCGGCGAACGGCAGCGCGGACACGACGATCAGGGCCGGCACGACGACGAGCGCCAGCGCGTACCAGTACCAGGCGACCCGCCAGCGGAACAGCCGTCCCACCCAGCGGCGGAGCCCCGCGCGACCGTCGGCGACCGCGGTGACGATGAAGGCACTGCCCAACGGGCCGAGGAGCGCACCGGGCAGGACGCCCGTGAACTGAGCGCTGCCCAGGACCTCGGGGAAGTGGATGTCCCAGACGCCCATGCCGTGCGGCGACAGGATGTACGGCACCCACGCGAGCCAGCTCAGGCCGAGTGCCATGGTGAAGAAGGACACGAGCGGGTGCCGGGCGATGAGGCCGCGCACACCCCCTCTGTCGCGGGCTGCGGTGCCGGCGGTGGGCCGGACTTCGGTTGTGTTCGTCATGTACGCGACGCTAGGAAACGGGGCGCTCGGGGACGACCGGCTTCGGGATGCACCTGCGGGAGTTCCATCGAAGGATGCAAGTGCGCTGCGGGTGGGTTCGGCACTCCTGAACACGCCGTCGTCATCGCTCGACGACGGCGTCTTCCGAACCGACTCGGCCCGCAGGATGCCGGCGTCTCGCGGGTCCGGTCAGGCAGCGCGCTGTGCGGCCACGTGGGCCAGGACGACGGGGTCCTCGCAGCCGCGGGCGAACCCCAGGATGCGCCGGTCGATGTCCCGCTGCAGCACGAGCACGCCGATGCGCTCGGCGATCGGCGCGAGCCACTTCGGCCTGCAGGTGAAGTTGTAGCGCCAGACCGCGAGGGTGTGCCCGGGCTGCCCCTCGGCCGCCGTGAAGCGCCATCCTCCGCCCATGCGCTCGAAGAACCACGAGCCCTTCGTCATCTTCATCCCCACGTTCGAGGGCGGGTGGTACGAGACGTACTCGCTCTCCATCGCCAGCCCGAACCGTTGCACCGTGTACGTCCGGACGCCCTTCGCCGGCACGGTCGCACCGTCCATCAGGTGCTGGCGGCGGATGAAGGGGTCCCACCGCTTCCGGATCGCCCCCTGTGTCTGCGAGACGGCGAACGCCACGTCGGGCTCGACCGGGATGACGCAGCGGGACTCGACGACGGGCATGAGTCATCCTCGCACGTGGCGGTCGCGCGGGCCTCCCCACGCGGCGGACGTCAGGCCCGGTGCCGACCGGCACCGGGCCTGACGTCCCGCGATCCCGCGGGCCTGCGGTCAGCGCACGCGCCGTCGACGCCGCAGCGCCACCATCGCGGTACCCGCTCCGAGCAGGAGCACCGCCGCGATGAGGCCCGGCAGGAGCGAGGCACCGGTGAACGCGAGGTCTCCGCTGCCCGTCCCGATGCCGCTCGTACCGCTCGTACCGGCCGGGCTCGTGCCGTCCGGCGTCAGGGCACCGGGAGCCGCTTCGTTGCCCGGGCCTCCGGCTGCGCTGCCGCCGCCCTGCCCGCCATTCCCGCCGTTCGCGGGCGGATCGACCTTTGCCGTGGTGACCACCGCTGCCGACACGTCGGCTGCCAACCCGGCGGGGTCGCTCAGGTGCAGCGCGGTGACGGTCCGGTCCCGCCCGCGGGTCCGCTGCTCGTTGAGCACGACCTTCCCCAGCCCGCCGGGCAGGGCGATCCGGGTGTTCGCCCGGATCGTGCCCGCCGGGATGGTGGTGCCCGCGATCCGCCCACCCGCGGTCGTCACGGTGGCACCGCCGTGGGTCACCCGGACACGGACGTCACGGAGCTCGCCGGCGATGCTCGTGCCCGGGTAGAGGACGACCCGTTCGAGTCGGACCTCGCCGCGGTCACTCGCCGACCGCACCGTGACCCCGTCGACACGCAGCTGTCCGGTGGCGCCGTCCCCGACCTGGTCCGCCCGCTCGGTCACGGTGGTGCCGTCGGCGGCGGGCGCAGCGACGGGTTGCGCCGGGACGTCGCTCGGTCCGGATGCCCGGAGCCCGAAGGCATGCCAGCGTGCGATGGCCGGGTCGTGCGGCTCCGGTGTCGGCGTGGTGCCGCCCCCGCCCGGGGTCGGGTCCGGGGCGGGCTGCGCCGCCGCCAACGTCACCTGGCCGAGCAGCACGTCGGGGTGCGTCCCGGTCAGGTCCTCGTAGCGGAGCGCCGTGAGCGTGACGGTCCCGTCCGGGTTCTCGGTCCGTTCGCCGAGGTGGACGCGGACCCGTTCGGTCCCGTCCGGGGCGAGCCCCGTGTACAGGTCGGTGGCGGTGTTGATCCACACCCCGTTCACGAACACGGCGTTCGACTCGTCGTCGAAGGAGACCGTCATCGTGCCGGCCGCCGTCACCTCGGCGTGCAATCCGTTCACGCGGAGTGCCGGCCAGCGGTAGGCGGCGACGGGGTCGGTGGCCTCGTCCGGGATCTGCTCGAAGTGCCCGACCGAGATGGTCGCGGTGTCGCCGTCGTCCCCGATCCCCGCCGTGACGTCGGTTGCCCGGGCGGGGTAGTCGGCGATCGCGTCGATGCGGGCGGCGGAACGGTGTTCCCCGGCACTGGTGACCCGCGGCTGCGGGGCGACCAGCGCCGTACCGCCCGTCCCCCGGACGCCCACCCCGAAGGCGGCGGTGACCCGAGCGTCCGTCGGGCTGCTCGCCCTCGCCGGGATCGTGACGGCGCCGAGCCGCACGTCGGGGTGCGCCCCCGTCAGGTCGCGGTAGTGCAGCGCGGTCAGGGTCGTGCTGCCGTCCGCGTGCACCGTGCGCTCCCCGAAGGCCACGCTGACCCGCTCCTTGCCGTCAGCGTCGACGCCGGTGTACAGGTCGGTGGCGGTGTTGATCCACACCCCGTTGACGAACACCGCGTTCGACTCGTTCGCGAAGTCCACGGTCATCGTCCCCTCTGGCGTGAGGTGGGCGTCGAGGCCGTACACGCGCAGCGCTGGCCAGCGGTACTCCGCGACCGGGTCCGAGGCCCGGTCGGGGATCTGCTCGAACGAGTCGAGGTGCACGTCCGAAGTACCGTCCGCCGCAGTCGAGACGGTGACCCCACGTGCGGTCGACGGGGAACCGTCGGCAGCGTCGACCCGGTCGGCGGTGCGCTTCGCGACGCCGGTCACCGTGGGCTGCCCGTCGATGAGCACGGTTCCGTCCGGGGCAGTCACCTGCACACCGCTGACGCTCCGGGTGGCCAGGGCGTCGCCGTGGGCCGGGGTCGGCTGCGGCGCGGGATCAGGCGTCGGAGCCGGGGTCGGGGTGGGCGTCGGCGTCGGCGTCGGGGTGGGAGCCGGCCAGCGGTCACCCGCCGCGCAGGAGACCGATCCGGCACGGACGCGCCAGATCTCGGAGGCACCGGCTTCGGCGTCGATGCGGAGCGCGACCGTCGTCGTGGTGCCGTCGGCGGCCGTCGTGGTGCTGCCGACGACGACCTTGGTGGCGCCGTAACGGGACTCCGGCAGGTCGCGGCTCCACCCGGGCGTCGCGGTGGCCTCGGTGGTGACGTCGTCGCCGTCGATGGTCAGGCGGTCGAACGACACCGCGGGGGTGCCGCCGGGAGTGCACGCGGCGCGGAGTCCGGTGAACACGACGGGGGGACGATCGCGCAGGGTGAACTCCCCGCTCGCGATCGTCGAGGTCGCCCCGTCCGGGCCGGCCTCCGAGCGCAGACCGCTCGTGCGGGTGGTGTTGAGCTTCAGGACGTCCTGCGTCGTGTCGACCCGGGCCACCGTCGGGTCGCCCGAGTCCCAGCGCACGGCCGGGGTCGGTGCGGTGAGCGTGCCACCGTCGATGTCGGTCAGTTCGACGCCCGACGCGGCGGCGAGGGTGGCGCCGTCGGCCGCGGTGTCCGCGCTGGCCGGCAGCGCGAGCATGGGCACCACGAGGCCGATGCCGAGCAGCGCCGAGGCCGCGAGCGCGATGACGGAACTGGTGCGTGGACGATCGGTCATCGGCGGGCCTCCTCGGCGAACGCGGTGAAGAAGGCGCGGCCGGCGGGGACGCCGACCCCGGTCACGTCGTCCCAGCCGGGTGCGGATCGGAGTCCCTGCCGACCGGTGTCCCAGAGGAACAGGGTCTCGGGCCACAGCGCTCCGGCATCGGGCCCGCGCGGCGACCAGGTGGCAGCGGAAGCGGGGCGGACGTCGCGGACGGCGTCGGTCCCGAGCATCTCGTAGAGCATCGGCGTGACGAGCCCGATCCGGACCCCCGTGGCGGCCTTGGCCATGGCGACCATCGAGGCGACCATCGGGGTCGCCAGACTCGTGCCGCCGTGCGTGACGTAGCCGGTCACGCCCTTGTGTGGCCCGTACACGACGAAGCCGGTGTTGGGGTCGCCGATCGACGCGACGTCGGGGACGAGTCGCCCGGTCCCCGGTTCGTCGAGCAGCTGGCGCTGCCACGTCGGTCGGTCGTAGACGTCGGACTGGCCGCCGCCGGCGCCGTACGCGAAGCCCGGCGGGATGAGGGCACCGTTGCGCGCGAAGCGGGTCTCGGTCTCCCAACCAGCCTCGACCGCAACGGAACCGTCACGGGCGAGCCCGGTGCTGGTCGCTCCGACCGCGGTCACGTACGGGCTGGACGCCGGCGACGACACGTCGGGGCCGGAGTCGTGGTCACCGACGGCGCTGTTGTCGCCGTCGTTCCCCGAGGACGCGAACACCGAGATGCCCCGGGCCCCCGCCTCGACGAGCACGCGGTTCAGCAGCGTCCGGTCGTCCGCGGTGTCCAGGTCCTCGGTGGACCCGAACGACAGGCTGATGACGTCCGCACTGCCGTGTTCGACGACGTCGAGGATCCGCGAGAACAACGAGGTGGTGCTGCAGTCGTCGGCACCCCAGTACTCGATGTCGGCGTCGGGGGCCATCGCGTGCACCGCCTGCACGTCGAGGTGCTGCTCCTCTGTCCAGCTCTGCGGCCCGCCGCAGCGGGAGGTGTCCGGCGACGCCGGAGCGTGGTGCTGGTACTGCCCCGAGCGGAACGGCTGGGCGCCCGCCGCCCGGAAGTAGGTGTCCGTGTTCGCTTCGACGTCGGGGTCGTCGTAGGCGGCGACGATCGCGATGGTCGCGCCGCGTCCGGTGTACCCGGCCGGCACGTCGTGGACCTCGCGCAACTGGGCCGGCTGGTACCCGCACAGCGCGTTCGATCGGTGCGTGACCGGCACCGATGCGGGCCAGTCCGTCGTGAGGCGCTCGCCCCACCATGCTGCGCACTGTCCGTCGTCGGCCAGGACCGGCGGTCGCGGGACGGTCTCACCCGGTGCCGGGGTGGGTGCCACCGCTGCTGCAGTGGTCGTCTCGGTCGGTCGGACGGCGTCGGAGTCAACGGCTCCGGACACGCCGACGACGGCGGTCAGCCCGCGTGGCACGGCGAGGGCGCGGACCGGTGCCACGGCGCTCTGTCCGGCGACGTCCCACCGCGCGAAGGAGGTGTGGAAGGCGTCCGCGATGCGCGCGGCCGTCCCGCGAACGGGCAGGGACGCGATCGAGCGCTCGACGGGGCCGACGTGGAGCCCGGCACCGCGCAACCAGGTCGCCACGGCCGGGGCGCGGTCGAGGTACACGGGGTCGAGGAGGACGGTGAGGGACAACTCGTCGGCGGTCACCGGGTCACCGCGCTCGGCGTGTGCGGTCCAGGCGGGGACGGAGTCCGCGAGCGGTCGGTCGGGCGAGGGCGGTGCGGGGCGCACGAGGAGCGCGCCGGGGATGATCACGGCGAGCGCGAGCGCACCGATGAGGAAGCGTGGACGCATGGGTTCCTGATCTGCTGAGAGGCGGGGACGCAGCGCTGCGCGCTGCCACAGCGACCTTACATGAAACTGAGAATCGTTATCACTCGCAGGACACGAGCAGTCCAGACAAACAGGAGGCCCGGTGTCAGCTGACACCGGGCCTCCTGTCCGTCAGGGGGTCAGACCACGGCGCGCAATGCGTCCGCGATGCCCGTCAGGGCCACGTCGACCTCGTCGGCCACGCGCTGGTGCGTCGCCGTCGAGCGACGGTAGGGGTCGTCCACGTCGTCGTCGGCCGGGTCGGCGGGCGGCGGGACCGTGCCGCGCAGCCGGGCGACACGCTCCACGAGTTCCTGCGGGGTCGTCACGTCGGCCAGGTCGCCGGGCTCGAGGCCGGCGAGCACCCGCGCGAACTGCTTGATCGTGAACGTCCGCTTGGATGCCCGCGGCGCCAGGGAGACGGCGGCTGCACGGTGCGATCGCTCGGCGGTCAGCACCAGGTCGGCGTTCGCGACGATCTCGGCCGTCAGGTACCGCGACCGGTGGGCCGACGGGTCGCCCCCGAGCCGGACGGACTGCTCCGCCGCGGCGGCGTCCATCGCGGCGCCGTCGTCGGCGATGGTGCCGGCCGACTCGACCACGAACGCGGGGGCGTCCGGGCCGAGTCGTGCCGTCAGGACCTGCGCGCCGAGCGGCGACCGGCAGATGTTGCCGCTGCAGACGAACAGGATCCGCATCGTCACGCTGCGTCGGTGCGTTCGCCGGCGCGCTGGTCGGCACGCTCGTCGTCGCCGAGCAGGTCGTGCCGCACGACGATGGCGTCACGGCCGGGTCCCACACCGATCGCGGAGATCCGTGCGCCGGACATCGCCTCGATCGCCAGGACGTAGTCCTGCGCGTTCTTCGGCAGGTCGTCGAAGGTGCGGGCTCCCGTGATGTCCTCGGTCCAGCCGGGAAACTCCTGGTACACCGGCTTCGCGTGGTGGAAGTCGGACTGGTTGACCGGGACCTCGTCGACGCGGACGCCGTCGACCTCGTACGCGACGCACACCGGGATCGTCTCGAGCCCGGTCAGGACGTCGAGCTTGGTGAGCACGAAGTCGGTCACACCGTTGATGCGTGCCGTGTAGCGGGCGATCGGGGCGTCGTACCAGCCACAGCGACGCGGGCGGCCGGTGGTGGTGCCGAACTCGAAGCCGTTGGCGCGCAGGAACTCGCCCGACTCGTCGAACAGCTCGGTCGGGAACGGACCGGCGCCGACGCGGGTCGTGTACGCCTTGACGATGCCGATGATCCGCTCGAGCTTGCCCGGGCCGATGCCCGAACCGGTCGCGGCGCCACCGGCGGTCGCGGACGACGAGGTGACGAACGGGTAGGTGCCGTGGTCGACGTCGAGCATGGTGGCCTGGCCGGCTTCGAACAGGACGGTCTCGCCACGCTCGAGCGCACGGTGGATCTCGAGGGCGGTGTCGGCGACCATCGGGCGCAGGCGCTCGGCGAACGAGAGCAGCGACTCGACGACTTCTTCCGGGTCGATCGCACGGCGGTTGAAGACCTTGACCAGCAGGTGGTTCTTCTGGTCGAGCGCCGCCTCGACCTTCTGCCGCAGGATGTTCTCGTCGAAGATGTCCTGGATCCGGATGCCGACGCGGTTGATCTTGTCGGCGTAGGTCGGGCCGATGCCGCGACCGGTGGTGCCGATCTGCCGCTTGCCCAGGAACCGCTCGGTCACCTTGTCGACGGTGCGGTGGTAGTGCGTGATGACGTGGGCGTTGGCCGACACGAGGAGCTTCGAGACGTCGACGCCGCGGGCGCGCAGGGCGTCGAGCTCCTGGAACAGCACCTCGAGGTCGACGACGACGCCGTTGCCGATGATCGGGGTCACGCCGGGCGTCAGGATGCCGGAGGGCAGCAGGTGCAGGGCGTACTTCTCGCCGCCGACGACGACGGTGTGGCCGGCGTTGTTGCCGCCGTTGAACTTCACGACGTAGTCGATGCGGGAGCCGAGGAGGTCGGTGGCCTTCCCCTTGCCCTCGTCGCCCCACTGGGCTCCGATGATGACTGCTGCGGGCATCTGGTTCTCCTCACGTTGGCGGAGGACCGCACACGGCCGTCCGGGCCGGTGGTCCACCCGAGTCTATCGGCTGGTCACCTGCGCGTCACCCGCTGTGACGTCCTGTGGACGGCGGGCCGCTTGTCCACATCGAGCGCACCTGGATGTCCGTCCGGATCGGTCGGAGCACGGTCGGACGCGTCCAGATCCACGACGCGAAAGGAGCACGACATGAGCGGCATCGGAGACAAGGCGAAGGACTTCGCCGACAGTGACAAGGGCGAGCAGGCAACGGACGCCGGCCTCGACAAGGCCGGCGACGCGGCCGACAAGGCGACCGGCGGCGGACACGGCGACCAGATCGGCAAGGCCGAGGACGCGGCCGACGGCAAGATCGGCAAGTGACGTCCGAGACGTCACCGACGTATAGACGGGAGGCGCGGTGCCAGCTGGCACCGCGCCTCCCGTCTGTCCGCCGGTGCGTCCCGAGCCACCCGGCCGACCCCGGATCAGCTCCGGAAGAAGTCCTGGTACGACGGGTCACCGACGGGCTGGGAGTGCCCCGGCTCGGCCAGGCGCTGCTCGATCATGGCCTGGATGACGTCCGGCGGAGTGAGTCCACGACGGCGCCACTCGACCGGGTTGGACCGGAGCTGGTTCAGCGTGTTCTGCATGGGACAAACAGTGGCACCACTTCACTAGTTTGTCTAACTACCTGTCCCGAACACGCGTTCGCGGGGTGGGATGCCCCGCGCTTGGTGAGCAGAAGAGGTCGGATCCCCACTCGGGACCCGACCTCTTCTGCTCACCATGTGGCGCGTGAACCGCGCGCGCACCCTGTCCTAGCGGCGCGTGACCTTCGCGGTCGCCCCGGACTTGGCCGTGCCGTCCGCGTACCCGGAGGCGTGGGCCGTCACCTGCACGCTGATGCGGTGCCCGACGTCGGACGAGCCGAGCTTGTACTTGGTACCCGTTGCCGACTTGACGACCTTGCCGTCACGCAGCCACTGGTACTTGTAGGTCGCCTTCGTCGTGCTCCACGTACCGTGCTTCGCGGTGAGGGTCGAGCCGACCTTCGCCGTCCCGCTCACCGTGACCTTGCTCCCCTTCGCGAGCGCGAGCTTCGGCGGGACCACGTTGATCGTCGACGTGTCGGCCTGCTTGCCCGCCGCGTTGTCGAGGTGGAGCAGCAGCACCGTCGCCTTGGTGACACCCGAGGCACGGGTGACCGTGAGCGAGTCGGCGTCGGCGAACAGCACGCCGGAGGTGCCGTCCTGCGAGAACGACAGCTTCGGCTTCGACGGGTCGAACGTGGCCGTCTTCGTCTCGTCCACGACCGAGGAACCGCTGGTGGCGGCACCCGGGGCGTAGGCCGACTCCGTCAGCACCGTGTAGTCGAACTTCTTCGACGAACCGATGGCCTTCGCAGCGACGGTCAGCACCTTCACGGAGCTGTCGAAGGTGTTCACGTCCTGTCCGGGCGCACCGCCGTTGAGCGGCTGGACGTCGACGACGGGGTCGACGTCCG
The DNA here is from genome assembly GCF_003234735.1 of Curtobacterium sp. MCLR17_040. Classification (NCBI taxonomy): domain Bacteria; kingdom Bacillati; phylum Actinomycetota; class Actinomycetes; order Micrococcales; family Microbacteriaceae; genus Curtobacterium; species Curtobacterium sp. MCLR17_040. The sequence continues at coordinate 135,127 of NZ_QKTE01000001.1, forward strand.
GGTCGTCCAGGGCGGCCTTCGCCAGGTCGACCGTCGTGGCGAACGTGGCGTCCACGGCAGCCGACTTCGCGTTGTACACCAGGAAGTCGGGCTCGCCGTCACGGTCCGTGTCGATGAGGACCTCGACGTTGGTGACGGCGCCCGGGTTCGCGTCCGGACCGGCGGTCTGCACGCCGAACGCCAGGGTTCCCGACGCCTTGTCGTACGACGCACCGTAGGAACGGACGTCGGCCGCCTGCAGCGAACGCGTCGCCGAACCCTCGGGGAACGCCTCGGCGGGGTCGGTGCCGCCGAGCACGAACGGAGCGACGGCGGCGTGGTAGCCGGTCGTCAGTCCACCCTGGTCGAGCGTGCGGCCCTTGAGCGTGAGCTCGGCCGACTTGCCCGGTCCCGTGAACGAGACCGTGGTCCGTGCCCGCACCGCGCTGACGGGCTTCGGGGCCACGTAGGCCCCGAGGCGCATCGGGTTGAGCGAGCTGTCGGTCGGCGCGAACGCCACGATGCCGGAAGCGGCGGCCACGAACTCGCGCTGGTAGCCCTGCTGGACGGCCTCCTGGGTCGGGTCGATGACCCGGCGGAGCTTCGTCGCGTCGGCGACCGAGAACGTCAGCGTGACCGACGCGGTGCCGTTGGCGGGCACCGTGACCTGCTTCGAGCTGAGCGCGAAGGTCACACCCGGCTGCGACACCTGCGGCTGGTACGACACGTTGTACGTGTGCGCCGTGCTGTCGGTGTTGTCGATCTGCAGGGTGCGGGTCTCGCTCGTCCCGCTCGCGACCTCGACGACGCCGAACGACGCGGTGACGAGCTGGTCGTTCTCGGCGCTGCGGACCGTGGTGCCGGCGGTGACCGCCTGCAGTGCGTCCACGCGACCGGTGCCCTGGCGGAGCAGGGTGGCCGAACGATTGCCGTCCTTCACGTCGTGCGTCGCCGTGTTCATCAGGGCCGCCTTGACCTGCGGGGCGGACCAGGTCGGGTGCGACTGGAACGTCAGCGCCGCGATGCCCGCGACGTCCGGCGTGGCCATGGAGGTACCGCTCATCGACATGCGGCCGTCACCGGTGCCGTTGGCCGCGGAGATCACGTTGACCCCGGGGCCGGCGATGTCCGGCTTGACGATGTCGTCGAACGATCCGTGCACACCACGGCTGGTGAACGACGCGAGCGTGTTCACGGCGTCCGCCTCGATGGCGACCTCGAAGCCCTTGAGCTCGTCCGCGAAGCGCACGTGCAGGGTCCCCGCCTTGGCGGTGGCCTGGAGGCTCGCCACGCTCTTCGCGGTCAGCTCGGCACCCGGGATGGTCGCGTTGCCACCGATGCCGGATTCGAACGTGTCGAGCGTGCCCGCCAGCAGGACGCCGACGCCGCCAGCGGCCTCGACGTTGTTGAAGCGCACGAGGGAACCGCACTCGAGCGCGGCGTCCGTCCACTTCAGCCAGACGACCTTGCCCTTGATCTTCGCGGCGTCGGCGGCGCTGAACGCTGCACAGCCGTCGATGTTCGCGGTCGGGACGACGACGTCACCCTCGACCGGCAGGGTGCCCTTGAAGTTGGACGAGTACTGCGAGCGGTAGGTCTTCGCGGCGTCGGCCGGTGCGGTGACCTGCACGCCGTCGTAGAGCGACTGGCCGGTGGCGCTCGCGGCGACCGTGAGCGCACCTTCGGCGTTGCCCGGCGATCCACCGATGTCGGTGAAGTCGTCGGCGTTGCCCGAGGCGATCACGGGGAGCACACCGCGAGCGGTCAGTGCGTCGATCTTGGCGTTGTCGGGGTCGTCCGGCGCGCCGTAGTCGGAGCCGAGCGACAGGTTCAGGACGTTGATGTCCTTGCCCTCGGTGAGCGCCTGGCCCACCCAGTCGAGCGCGGCACCGGTGACGTCGGTCGAGCCACCGTTGTCACCGAAGACCTTCAGGGCGTACAGGCCGGCCTCGGGCGCGGTGCCGGGACCGATCCACATGTCCTGCACCTGCTGCGTGGTGAGCTTGGTGTAGTCGCCGTCGAACTGCTGCTTGTCGGCGGTCAGGCCGTAGCCGGCGATCGAGCCGGACACGTGCGTGCCGTGGTCGCCGCCCTTGCCGTCGATCGGGTTGTCGTCGGGAGCCGGCACCGGGTCGTAGGCGTCCGGGTCCGTCGGGTCGGCGTTGTAGGTCGCACCGGCGAAGTCGTACCCGCCGAGGAACTTCGACGCGTCGTACAGGCTGGGGTCCGGGGCGCCGCCGCTCGCGTTCGCCAGGGCCTGCTGGTACGCCTCGGTGGTGCCGGGGCCACCGAAGTCGGCCTGCGTGTAGTCGAGACCGGTGTCGAGGACGGCGACGTTGACGTCCTTGCCGGTGTGGCCGGTCTGCTGCCAGGCGTTGAGCGAGCGCGTGTAGACGTCGCTCGCGGCGTTCTTCGGCGCGACGCCGTCGACACCGGGCTGGACCAGGCTGGGGTCGACACCCGAGGGAGCGGCGTCGGCGTTCTCGTTGACCGTCGGCTCGACGATCTTCTTCGGCGTGAGCGGGATGATGCTCTCGACGTCGGAGCGCTCCGCGATCTTCCGGAACGCGTCGACGTCGGCGACGACCGCGACGCCGGGGACGGTGTACTCCGTCGAGTAGAGCTCGGTCGCGTCGGCGTCGGCGCGCTTGACGGCCGACCGCACCGCGGCGACGGTCGACTGGATCGCCTCGACGCGGTCCTTGGCCGCGGAGGACTGGGTCCGCGACTTCGTCAGGTCCCCGCCCTTCGCCTTGGCGTCCACTTCGAGGGCACCCTGGCCGGTCGTGCGCACGAACGCGGCGACGGTCTTCGTCGGCTTGGCATCACGGAGCGGGGCGGAGAGCTTGAGGTCGGCCACCGAGATCCCGGCCGGAGCTGCGGAGGCCGCGCCCCCGACTGCGAGACCGCCACACGCGAGGGCCGCGACGGCGATGCCGGCGGTCAGGACGCGGGTGAAGCGATGGGGGGTTGGGTTCGGGTCGATGTTCGGTGTTGCACGGTTCAAAGAGGGCACTCCTGGCTCAGTCCGTGGTTCGCATGAGATTCCTGTGAAGCTATGCGTTCGTTCTCAGGGAAGACAGTCCGCACTTTGGGGGACTCCCCTCGTCCGGGGGACGGAACCTGTTAAGTTGCACACACGTGTGCACGTTATTACGATGGGGTGTGTGACCACCAGCGAGCAGCCCTCCCGCGCGCCCCGCCGCGACGCCACGGAGAACCGGGCAGCCCTCCTCGACGCGGCGAAGACCTGTCTGCAGCAGGACCCGGACGCCTCGATCGAGACGATCGCCGCGGCTGCGGGACTCTCGCGCCGTGCGGTGTACGGACACTTCCCCTCCCGCGACGACCTGGTGCGCGAGGTCGTGACCGCCGGTGCCGCCCGGATCGCCGCGGCCATGCCCACCGCATCGGACCTGCAGGAGCTCCCGCCGGCCGCACGCCTCGCCGCCATCGCGGTGACGCTCTGGACCGAGGTGTCGCACGTCCGCTCGATGGCCCGGGTCGCCGTCCGCAGCCCGTTCGCCGAACCCGTGGCCGAGGTGTTCGCGCCGTTGCGCTCACAGGTACGCCAGGCGTGCGCGCTCGGGATCGCCGACGGTGCCATGCGGAACGACGTCGACCCCGAGACGCTCGGCCGTCTGGTCGAGGGCGCGTGCATCGCCGTCCTCGACGAGGCCACCCGTTCCGGCACGAGCGACGAGGACGGACGGCGCATGGTGGTGGTGTCGGCGCTGGGCATGGCCGGCATCGACTGGCGCACGGCACTGCTCTCCGAACCCGCTGCTCCCACTCCCACTCCTGCCCCGAAGGACCACGCATGACGCTCGAACTCGACCACGTCGGCATCGGCGAGGAGCCCGGCGCACCCCTGCCCGTCGTCTCCGCCGTCGCCGCCCCGGGACGCCCCGGGGTCCTCGCCGTCGAGACCGAGCAGGCACCCGTGCTCGCGTCACTCGTCGCCGGCGGCCGCATGCAGCCCGACACCGGCCGGCTGCTGCTCGACGGCCACGAGGACCCGGCAGCCGTCCGTCGCTCGTTCGCCCTCGTGGACACCCCCGGGGTCGCCGAGCCCTTCCCCGTCATGACCCTCAAGCAGATCGTGCGTGAGGAGCTCGCGTTCGCCGGGCAGCGCCCGAACCGCGAGCACGTCGACACCGTGCTCGACGAGCTCGGACTGCGGGACTACGTCGACACCGCGGTGCAGCGGGTGCCGACCGCCGTGCGCGTCCGGCTGCTCGTCGAGCTCGCCCTGCTGCGCGACGGTGTGACCGGCATCGTGATCACCTCGCCCGAGCGGCACGGCGGCGCGGTCGAGGACTGGTTCCAGGTGGTCCGCGACGTCGCACGACGGGGCGTGACCGTGGTCCTCGTGACCTCGAAGGCCGCCGCCACCACCGTCGAGCACCTGCTCGACACGATCGACACGCACGACGGCGTCGAGACGCACGGCGACGTCGCGACGCTCGCGACGCCCCAGACCGAGGACCCCGAGGACGTGGCCCGAACCGACGGAACCGAGCCGGGCCTCCCGGCCGCTCCTTCCGTCACCGAAGCATCCGCAACCGTCCCGACGGAGGCACAGAAGTGACCACCACCTCGCTCGTCCGCGCAGAACTCGCGCGGCTCACCGCGACCCCGCTCGCACGCCTGGCGTTCATCGCGCTGATGATCGTGCCGCTGCTGTACGGCGGCGCCTACCTGTGGGCGAACCGCGACCCGTACGCGAAGCTCGACCAGATCCCCGCCGCGATCGTGAACCTCGACGCCGGCGCCACGCTGGACGGCGACCACGTCGACTACGGCAAGGACGTCACGAAGGAGGCCATCGACGGCGCCGACTTCAAGTGGACGAAGACGAGCGCCGCCGATGCCCGCTCCGGCGTCCGGAACGGCACGTACGACTTCGTCGTCACCATCCCGCACGACTTCTCGGAGCACCTGGTGTCCGCGCAGTCCGACGACCCGACGCAGGCGAAGCTCGTCATGACCACGGCCGACACCAACTCGTACCTGGCCTCGACCATCGCCGAACAGGCGGGCAAGACCATGCGCACCGCCGTCGCCGAGCGCGTCGGCAAGCAGGCGGCGAAGACCCTGCTCGTCGGGCTCGCCGACGTCCGCGACAGCCTCGGCGACGCCGTCGACGGTGCCGATGAGCTCGCTTCCGGGACCAAGAAGGCGGACCGTGGTGCGCACACGCTCGCCGACGGTACCGGCAAGCTGTCGTCCGGTGCGGCGGAGCTCGCGTCCGGCACGGCCGACCTGCCGTCGCAGACCCAGCAGCTGAACAGCGGAGCGCAGCAGGTGGCGTCGGGGGCGTCGACCCTGGCGTCCGGGCTGGCCAGCGCGCAGCAGCAGACGGCCGCGCTGCCGTCGCAGACGCAGCAGTTGGACAGTGGGGCGCAGCAGCTGCAGTCCGGGCTGCACCAGCTCCGTGACCAGACGGCTTCGCTTCCCTCCGACTCTGCACGCCTGTCCACTGGTGCGTCGCAGGTCGCCGCCGGGAACGCCGCGCTGGCCGACGAGGCCGCACCGTTCATCGCGGGCGTCCAGCAGCTCTCTGCGCAGTCGCCGGAACTCGTCGCGTCGCTGAAGCCCGTCGTCCAAGCCTCCACGGTGCTCTCCGCGGAACAGAAGACCCGGCTGCTCGCCGGGCTCGACGACCTGCAGGCCGGCAGCACCGAGCTCGGTACCGGTGCCGGCGACCTGTCCGGCAACCTGCAGAAGCTCAAGACCGGCAGCGCGCAGGTGTCCGCTGGCGCCTCCCAGCTCGCCGAGCAGGCCCCGGCGCTGACGAGCGGCATCCAGCAGCTCTCCGACGGCTCGGACACGCTCGCCGCCGGCACCGGGAAGCTCGCCGCGAAGGCTCCGGAGCTGTCGTCCGGGATCGCGGACGCGGCCACGGGTGCCTCGACGCTCTCGTCGGGGGCTTCGAAGGTGGCCGACGGCACGTCGAAGCTGGCCTCGGCCGCTCCGACCCTGTCGTCGGGTGCGTCCCAGCTCGCGACCGGTGCGAAGACCGCCGACCAGGGCGCTTCGTCGCTCGCGTCAGGGTTGGACAAGCTCACGACCGGCTCGTCGAAGCTCGCGTCGTCGCTCGACGAGGGCCGCACGAAGATCCCGGCGTCGAACGCATCGGAGCGTGCGTCGCAGGCCTCCGTCATCTCCGACCCGGTCAAGGTCGGGGACGACAACGTCGCCGCCGCGTCGAACTACGGTGCCGGCCTCGCGCCGTTCTTCATCTCGCTCGCGGCCTGGATCGGCATGTACGCGCTGTTCCTCATCCTCAAGCCGATCTCGAAGCGTGCGATCACGGCGGTGCGGAAGCCCCTCGCCGTGGTGTTCGGCGGCTGGCTGACGCCGGCACTCCTCGGCCTGGTGCAGATGGTGGCGCTGTTCTTCATCGTGCGCTTCGCCCTCGACCTGAACGTGGTGCACGTCGGCGGCACGATCGGGATCATGGTGCTGGCCTCGGCGACCTTCGCGGCGATCATCATGGCGCTCAACGTGCTGCTCGGATCGGTGGGGCAGTTCCTCGGCCTGGTGCTCATGCTCGTGCAGCTCGTCACCGCCGGTGGGACGTTCCCGTGGCAGACGCTGCCGGGGCCGTTGGCGGCGCTGCACTTCGCGCTGCCGATGACGTACTCGGTCGACGCGATCCGGCAGACGATGTACGGCGGGAACCTCGGTGCCGCGTGGTCGGACGCGGGCGTGCTGCTCTGCTGGCTGCTCGGGGCGCTCCTGGTGTCCTTCGTGGTCACGGCGCGGCAGACCCGCTCCCGCACGCTGCGCGACCTGCGCCCGAGCCTGATCGGGTAGCGGGCGCGGCGGGCGGGGGGCGCTCGCGCGCGGGGCCGCCCGCTACATCGAGTGAGCAGAAGACGACGGGTGTGCAATAGCGACCCGTCGTCTTCTGCTCACTCGACGCGACCTCCGCGTGCAAGGAGCGTCTGCAGGTGCGCCACTGCGGCTGAGCGGTGCAGCGTCAGGTCGGACTTCGTCCACCGGACGACCGCCCAGCCGAGTCGTTCCATCTCCCGGTAGCGGCGGAGGTCACGGCCCCACTGCTCGGCGTCGGTCCGGTGGTGGTCACCCTCGTACTCGATGACGATGCGGTGCTCCGGGTACGCCAGGTCGACGCGGCCGACGAACCGACCGGCTTCGTCCAGCACGTCGACCTGCAGTTCGGGCTCGGGCAGCCCCGCGCGGACGATCGCCAGCCGCGCTCGGGTCTCCTGCGGCGACCCGGCCCCCACCCGCACGAGCTCGAGCGCCACGCGCAGCTTCCGCACGCCACGACGATTCCCCACCCCGGCGAGCGCGGCGGCGAGGTCCTCCAGCGCGGTCGCGCAGGCCCGCGACGTGACGATGGCGTCACCCAGGACGACGAGCTCATCGAGTCCGAGCAGGTCCCCGCACTCCACCCACAGCGCCGCGGGGCTGCTGGACGGAACACCCCAGCGCTGCCGGGTGCCCACTCGGTCAGCAGCCACACGGTGCCCGACCACGCCGACGCGCCGGGGCTGCGCCTGCGGGTGCACGCTGGTGATGTGCACCGGTGCGTCAGGACCGCACGGCACCGGCAGACCCCACAACACTCCCGCAGAGGTGTGGCTGACGAACTGTCCGGGCAACAGGACCGGCCGCAGTGCCTGGATGCGGCGGATCGGATCGGGTGGTCGGTCCCGGGGCCATCGGATCGATCGCGTCGGGCACGTCAGGTCCTTCCGCTGGAGTCGTTGTCGGGGAACTCCGGCTCGATCAGCCGCGCCGATGTCGAAGGCCCGGCCTCGCAGCGCCGGAGGGAGTGGTCGTGGTCGCATGCCGACACGCTCGCGCCCCGCGCCGACGCCCCGCTCACCGAACCGGAGTTCCGTGCAGAACCGGCACCGTGCCTCCCCTGTGGAGGACTCGCGAACCCAAGGGAGTGAGCAGAAGACGACGAGTGACTGTTCGAGACCCGTCGTCTTCTGCTCACTCGACGCCACCCCACACCCACCCGCCCGGCCCATGTCACGTCAACCGCTACGATCGACGCACGAGCCAACGGAGGTCGAAGCGCATCATGGGAGACGGCAAGCCCGCGACCATCTACGACGTCGCCGCACGCGCCGGGGTCTCGAAGTCCCTCGTCTCCCTCGTGCTGCAGCGCTCCCCCCGGGTCAGCGACCAGCGCCGGGCAGCCGTGCTCAAGGCGATCCAGGAGCTCGACTACCGGCCCTCGACCGCAGCCGTCTCCCTCGCCGGCACGCGTAGCCGCACCATCGGCGTGGTCCTCGACGACTTCCGCAACCAGTGGTTCGTGGACCTGCTCACCGGCCTGCGCGAGAGCCTGCAGGACCAGGGGCACCGGCTCGTGGTCGCCGACCGGTTCCTCAACACGGGGCTCGATGCGTCTCCGGTGGAGGGCTTCCTCTCCATGCGCGTCGAGGGCATCGTGATCGCCGGCGAGCCCACCACCGACCTCGCGATCCCCGCCTCGATGCCGCTCGTCATCGCCGGTGGCCGCGTGGCGATCCCCCGCGCGGACACCGTGGCGAACGACGACCACGCCGGTGGCGGCATCGCGGCGCAGCACCTGCTCGACCTCGGCCACACCCGACTCGGGTTCGTCGGTGCGAGCTCGGCGGCCTCGGCCGAACGCCAGTCCGGGTTCGAGCAGGCCGCAGCAGCACGCGCCTCTGTCGTCACGACGGTCCTGCCGGGTGAACCCACCGAGGAGGCCGGTTCCCGCGCCCTCGGCATGCTCCTCGACGAGCACCCGGACGTCACGGCCGTCTTCGCCGCGAACGACGTGATGGCCCTCGGCGCCCTGTCCGAACTCGCCGAACGCGGGTTGCGCGTCCCCGAGGACGTCTCCGTCATCGGCTACGACGACACCCCGGTGGCGGCGATGCGGTACGTCGGCCTGACGAGCATCGACGACCGCAGTGTCGAGATCGGCCGCGGCGCCGGCGAGCGCCTGCTGGCCCGCATCGCCGATCCGCGGATCGCCGCCACGGAACTCCTGGTCGAACCCCGCCTGGTCGCGCGCCGCACCACCGCCGCACGCTGACGCGTCAGCACGGACCCCGGCCGGGAGGCCCGCCTCGCCTCCGCCCCGCCCGCTTCGTGAGCAGAAATGGTCGGGTCCAGGGCCCGTACCCGGCCAGTTCTGCTCACGAAGTCGCGCCGGGCAACTCCGCGTGCTGGACGACCCAGCTGTGCATGACGATCGCGGCCGCCGCCGAGGCGTTGATGCTCCGCGTCGACCCGAACTGCGTGATCTCCAGGTGCCCGGACGCCCCGGCCACCGCTTCGTCGGTGAGCCCGGGGCCCTCCTGGCCGAACAGGAACACGCATCGCTCCGGGATCACCGCGGTCTCGATGCGCTCGGCACCGGGGGTGTTGTCGATGGCGACGACGGGTCGCTGTTCCTCGGCCATCGCGGTGAGGAACGCGTCCACGTCGGGGTGGTAGCGGACGTGCTGGTACCGGTCGGTGACCATCGCCCCGCGCTTGTTCCACCGGCGTCGTCCGATGATGTGCACGGTGCCGGCCAGGAAGGCGTTGGCGCTCCGCACGATCGATCCGATGTTCAGGTCGTGCTGCCAGTTCTCGATCGCGACGTCGAACGCGTGCCGGCGGGTGTCGAGCTCGGCGACGATCGCGTCCATCGACCAGTACCGGTAGCGGTCGAGCACGTTCCGGGAGTCCCCCGCGGCCAGCAGCTCCGGGTCGAGCCTCGGGTCGTCGGGCCAGGGTTCCGGGTGCGGCCCCACCCCGTTGGTCGTCAGCTCGTGCGACGGTTCGGGCGCAGTGGTCACCCGACCAGCGTACGGCGCACACGGCACCGGCCCGACGACGGCAGCGCCCGGCGGCGCCGCGGGCTCAGGCGGTGCCGGCCCCGTGGGCGATGCGCGACTCGATGCCGGCGATCAGGATGTCGAGGCCGAGCGCGAACCGGTCGTCGTAGGAGTGCTCGCCGAGGATCTCGCCCACCAGCCGGTGCCGCTCGGGGCGTCCGGCCTCGGAGTCCCCGCGCCCGACCTGCACCCCGGCGTGCCCGACCACGAAGTCGTAGACGACGAAGAAGGTGTACATCGCCTCGGCCGGCGGCAGCCCGGCGTCCTGCAGGGCACCGACGACCTTCGCCACGACGGCGTCGGACTCGGTCGAGGCGAGCGGGGCGCGCTGGCTGTGCGACTCGAGCACGAGCGGGTGGGTGCGCATCAGGTCGCGGAACGTGGTGGCGAAGGTGCGGACGACGGCGTGCCACTCGTCCGGCCAGACGAAGGTGGCGGTGAACTCGTCGACGGTGCGGCGGACGAGTTCGGCGTGCAGGTCGTCCAGCCCGCCGATGGTCCGGTGCACGGTCATCGGGGCGACCCCGAGCCGCACGCCCAGGGCTCGGAAGGACAGCCGGTCGAGGCCGTCCTCGTTCGCGATGGTCGTGGCGGCGTCGATCACCTGCTCGCGGGAGAGCACGTTCGGGCGGCCTCGGCGTCGTCGCGGCGTCACCTCGAGCTCCGTCTCCGACACCGGGGTGGGTCGGGGCGCGGCGGACGGGGTTCCGGGTTCGACGAGCACGAGGGGCCTCCTTGATTCGGTACGTGTCCCGAAAAGCGTAGGGCAAAAGCCGACCGCGGTTCGGTGTCTCGACCTTCTCGGGTCTCGGAGCAGCGCGCAAGAGCCGCCCCGGGCCTCCCGGCCCTTTCCGAGCCGGCCACGAGCCGGGCCTGAACCCCTGCGCAGTAGGGTGAGGGCCATGGCGACCCGAGACGACGTCGAGTGCTGGCTGACCGACATGGACGGCGTGCTCGTCCACGAGAACCAGGCGCTCCCGGGCGCGCCGGAACTCATCCAGCAGTGGCTCGACGACGGCACCGAGTTCCTCGTGCTGACGAACAACTCGATCTTCACGCCGCGCGACCTCAGCGCCCGACTGCGGGGCTCGGGCCTGCACGTGCCCGAGGAGCGGATCTGGACGAGTGCGCTCGCCACGGCCGACTTCTGCAAGTCGCAGATGCCCGGTGGCTCGGCGTTCGTGATCGGTGAGGCCGGCATGACCACCGCCCTGCACGAGGCCGGGTTCATCATGACCGAGACCGCGCCCGACTACGTCGTCGTCGGTGAGACCCGCAACTACTCGTTCGAGGCGATCACCAAGGCCGTCCGGCTCATCCGCGCCGGTGCCCGCTTCATCGTGACGAACCCCGACGCCACCGGCCCGAGCGCCGAGGGGGTCCTGCCGGCCACCGGTGCCATCGCGGCGATGATCGAGAAGGCCACCGGCAAGCAGCCCTACGTGGTGGGCAAGCCGAACCCGATGATGTTCCGCTCAGCGATGAACCGGATCGGGGCGCACTCCGAGAACACCGGCATGATCGGCGACCGCATGGACACCGACGTGCAGGCCGGCATCGAGGCCGGGCTGCACACCGTGCTCGTGATGACGGGGATCAGCGACCAGGCCGAGATCGACCGGTACCCGTTCCGCCCGAGCGAGGTCATCTCCGGCGTGCACGAGCTCGTGCGCACCGAGCCGTTCGAGGTCGAGCTCTAGCTCGAGCTCCAACGGCCCACGCCACCCGGGTGCGCCCGTTCGCCGCAGATCGCTCGATGACGATCCGGTGAACAGAACCGCCCTGCGGTGAACGACGGGAAAACTGCCCCTGGGGCGACTCTATGGTTGCCCTGGTCGAGCCGAAAGTGGCTCTGATCAGGGTTTTCTGTGAGTTGCTACAGGATGGGGTCATCGGTGCCGATGTCGGTTCGTGCCACGACGGCAGTGGTCGTCGGCGCGCTCGGGGCACTCGTGGGGACGGCGATCGTCGCCCCGCACCTGGTCCCCTCGCCGGCGCCGCAGACGTCGGCGGTCACCGTGCAGGCCGGCACCGACGCCTGCGGGACGGGGTGGCCCGCGAGCCCGGACCGCGCCCTCGCCGGCCCCCAGACGTTCCGGATCCACAACACCTCCGTCGCCGGGATCGAGGTGCAGCTGGTCGACCCCACGAACGGCGCGGTCTACCTCGACGCGGAGGGTCTGGGATCGGGTGCGACGCACGACTACGGCGTCCGACTCCCCCGCGGCCAGTACCGGTTCCGCTGCCTGCCCGCCGACGCGAACCCGAGCACCGGACCCGTCGTCCACCTGCGCGGCGCCACCCACGTCAGCGACGAGACCCCGGGGATCGTCCCGGTCGCCCGCGACGACCTGATCCCCGCCGCGAAGTCGTACGGCGCCTGGATCGAGAGTCGCCTGCCGACGCTGCTCGACGACGTGCGTGCGCTGGACGCCGACGTCCGTGCAGGTGACGTCCGCGCTGCACGGCGGGACTGGCTGACCGGGCACCGCGAGTACGAGCAGCTCGGAGCCGCCTACGGTGCGTTCGGGGACGACGACACCGCGATCAACGGGCTCCCGGCCGCCGGACGGACCGCACTCGACGACCCGCACCTGACCGGGTTCCACCGCGTCGAGGCGCTGCTGTGGTCGGGTGCGCCCAGCCGTCGCGCCGTCGTGCCCGCCGACGCCCTGGTCGCCGCCGTCGCCTACCTGCGCCGGACGTTCCCCACCCAACGGGTCGACCCGCTCGACATCGGCCTGCGCTCGCACGAGATCCTCGAGAATGCACTCCGTTTCGAGGCGACCGGGGCCACCGACGCCGGCAGCCACACCGCACTGGCGACGATCGACGCGAACACCATCGGGACGGAACACGCGCTCGAGCCGCTCCGGTCGATCCTGCGGACCCGCTACCCGGGGCTCCGGGCCACCGATCGCGCGCTGGCGACCCTCCGCGCCGACGTGGAATCACACCGACGGCCCGACGGCAGCTGGGACACCCTCGACGGTCTCGACCGCACCGCCCGCGAGCACCTGGACGCCGACCTCGACGCTGCGCTCGAACGACTCGCCCCCGTCGCCGCCATCTGCGACCCGAGGAGGACCTCGTGACCGAACGACCACAGCGCCAGGGCCGGCAGGGCCTCCAGAGCCGGCAACTCCCACGCGGGATGGACGCGGCGACGTACCGACGAATGACCGAGGCGCACGCCCGCCTCGGATTGTCCGCCGACGGCAGCGCGTGTCCCGCCGGCGCCCCGGGCGACCAGCACCCGCCGACCGGCCCCACCCGCGGGGTCGGCCGCCGCGCGTTCCTGACCAGCGCGGTCGGGGCAGGTGCCGGAGCCGCCGCGGCGGCGGCGAGCCTGACCGCCGGGGGTGGGACGGGCCTCCAGGCAGCCGCCGCGACCACGGGCGGTGCCGACGCTCCGCCCGGTTCCTCGTACGCGTTCCACGGGGCGCACCAGGCGGGGATCACCACGCCCGCGCAGCGACAGTCGGCGTTCCTGGCATTCGACGTGACCGCGGCCGACCGCGGGGAGCTCGCCGACCTGCTCCGGACGATCACCGAGCGGGCACGGTTCCTCACCCGCGGCGGCATGCCTGCCGACGTCGGGATCACCGCGCCGCCGGCCGACTCCGGCGTGCTCGGACCGGAGGTCGCGGCCGACGGGCTCACCGTGACCGCGAGCGTCGGTGCCTCGCTCTTCGACCACCGGTACGGCCTGTCGGGGCAGCGCCCGGCGCGGTTGCGGACGATGGAGGACTTCCCGAACGACGACCTCGACCGGTCGATCTCGGACGGCGACCTGCTGTTGCAGGTGTGCGCACACAACACCGACACCGTCCTGCACGCGGTCCGCGACATCGCCCGGGCGACCCGCGGCGGCATGCAGGTGCGCTGGCGGCAGGACGGTTTCGCGTCCCCGCCGCGCCCCTCCGGCACCCCGCGCAACCTGCTCGGGTTCAAGGACGGCACCGGCAACCCCTCCACCGCGGACCGCAGCGTCATGGACGACCTGGTCTGGACCCGCGGCGGACAGGACGGCGAACCCGACTGGGTCACCGGGGGCAGCTACCACGTCGTGCGGACCATCCGGATGTTCGTCGAGTTCTGGGACCGCGTCTCGCTGCACGAGCAGGAGAACATGATCGGCCGGCACCGCGACTCCGGTGCCCCGCTCACCCGCAGCGGGGAGTTCGACGACCCCCGGTACCAGGACGACCCGACCGGTGACGTCATCCAGATGGACGCGCACATCCGGTTGGCGAACCCGCGCACCGCCGAGGCCCGTGTGCAGCAGATGCTCCGTCGTCCGTACAACTACGACAACGGCACCGACACGAACGGCGACCTCGACATGGGCCTGCTGTTCGCGTGCTTCCAGGCCGACCTGGAACGGCAGTTCGTCGCCGTGCAGAAGCGCCTGGTCGACGAGCCGCTCGTCGACTACCTGTCACCGGTCGGCGGTGGCTACTACTTCGCCCTGCCCGGGGTCCGCCACGCGGACGACTGGCTGGGCCGTCGGCTGCTCGCACGGACCTAGCCGGGCCGTCGCTCGAACGCGCCCGCCGCAGGGCTCCACCGCTCCCCACCACCCCACCGTCCCGACCAGTGAGAGGTTCCACGTGTTCCGACCTTCCGAACGACGCGTCCAACAGGGCGCGCTCGCCATCATGGCCCTGGCGGCCGTCGCCGGGACGGCCCTCGCCATCCCGCAGTCGGCGTCCGCCGCGGACAACTCCCTGAAGACCACCACACCGATCAAGCACGTCGTCGTCATGTACGACGAGAACGTGTCGTTCGACCACTACTTCGGCACCTACCCGAAGGCCGCGAACACCGACGGCACCCGCTTCACCGCGGCGCGGAACACCCCGAAGGTGAACACGCTCGCGTCCTCCGGCACCCTGACGAAGAACCCGAACGCCTACGCCCCGTCACGGCTGACGCCCGCCCAGGCGCTCACGTGCGACCAGAACCACAACTACCTGCCCGAGCAGAAGGCCGTCGACGGGGGTGCCATGGACGAGTTCGTCGAGAGCACCTCGGTGGACACCTGCACCGGCCTGTACGGGCCCCCCGGCCTGACGATGGACTACTACGACGGCAACACCACCACCGGGCTGTGGAACTACGCCCAGAACTACGCGATGAGCGACAACGCCTGGGACACCGGCTTCGGCCCCTCGACCCCCGGGGCGCTCAACCTGATCAGCGGCAACACCCACGGCGGCACGGGCGTGGACTCGGTCACCGGTGCCACGGTGCCGACCTCGACCGCCGTCGTCGCGAAGGACGCCGCCGGCCAGGGCACCGTCACCGCCGACCCCGACCCCGCCTTCGACGACTGCTCCGACAAGGACCACACGTCGACGTCGAACCTGGTCAAGATGTCGGGCAAGAACATCGGCGACCTGCTCAACGCGAAGGGCGTCACCTGGGGCTGGTTCCAGGGCGGCTTCACCCCGACGACGGCCTACTCGGGCACCGGCACCCTCGCCAAGTGCGACGCCACCACGACGAACGTGGGCGGCTCGGTCAGCAACGACTACTCGCCGCACCACAACCCGTTCGCGTACTACGCGTCGACCTCGAACCCGCACCACCTGGCACCGACGAGCGACCGCATGATCGGCTCCACCGACCGCGCGAACCACCAGTACGACCTGTCGGCGTTCGACACCGCGCTCGCCGAGCACCGGATGCCCGCCGTGTCCTTCCTCAAGGCGCCCGAGGCCCAGGACGGCCACGCCGCGTACTCCGACCCGCTCGACGAGCAGAAGTTCCTGACGTCGAAGATCAACGAGATCGAGCGGTCGCCGGAGTGGTCGAGCACGGCCATCGTCATCAACTACGACGACTCCGACGGCTGGTATGACCACGTCGCGCCGACGATCCTGAACGGGTCGACGGACTCCTCGAACGACACCACGGTCTGCACCGCGGCCGCGACCAAGGTCGGTGTCGCCGGTGGGTACCTCGACCGCTGTGGCCCCTCGCAGCGGCTGCCGTACCTGGTCATCTCGCCGTTCGCCAAGCAGAACCACGTCGACCACACCGCCATCGAGCAGACCTCGACCACGAAGTTCATCGAGGACAACTGGTCGACCGGGCGGATCGGTGACCAGTCGTTCGACGCTCGGGCCGGGTCCATCCGGAGCATGTTCGACTTCACGCACCCGCAGCACCGCGAGGTGCTCCTGAACACGAAGAGCGGTGCGGTCTCGCGGATCGTGTCCACGGCCGTCACGCCGAAGCCGACCCCGAAGCCCACGACGAAGCCGCACACGGGGACCGGCGGCAGCGGCACGGGCGCGAGCACCGGTTCCGGTGGAACGGCAGGAACGGCGGGCACGGCAGGCACGGGCGCCGGCACGGGCGCCGGCACGGGCAGCGGGGCCGCGCCTGCCTCGAGCGCCGCAGCAGGAGCCGGGGCCGCGGGGCAGACCGTCGCCGCCGATCCGTCCGCGACCGACCCGTCCGCGACGCGCCTGGCGTTCACCGGCGTGCAGCTCACCGGGGTCACCATCGCCGCGATCGTGTTCCTGATGGCCGGCGTCGCGCTGGTCGTCGTCCGCCGTCGACAGCTCCGGCGTCGGACCGACTGACACGACGCTGGTCGACCGACGCGTCTCGTCGACCGACACGACACGCCGAGCCGACTGACACGTCGCGTCGCGTCGCGTCGACCGACACGACCGAACCGTGCCCCGGAGCGTGCTGCGCTCCGGGGCACCGTCGCGTCCGCGCGGGGTCGCCACGCGCCGGTCGGGTCAGCGTCCGCCAGTGCAGCGGCCGTCGCGTCCGTTCCCTCAGACCACGTCGACCTGGAGGCGCGGCTCGCCTCCCGGCACCACGACCGTCCCCATCGGCGGCACCGTCCGCCACCGCTTCGCGAGCCGACGGGGTCGGTCGTCGTACCAGGCGATGACCCCGCCGGCCACGATGCCGAACGCGAGCACCCCGAACGAGAACAGCCCGATCAGGCCGAGCAGCGTCAGCTTGCCGAAGTCGCTCGGGTCCGCGGTCGCCGAGAACCCGATGGACCCGAAGTCCCAGAAGGCGTGCAGCAGCACCGGGGCGAGCAGCGACCCGGTCAGCCGACGCGCGACGTACAGGGTCGACCCGAACGACGCCGCGAACACGACCTGGATGAGCGTCGGCCCGATCCCGGCACCGGCGAGCGCGTTGAGCAGGTGCAGCAGCCCGAACAGTGCGCACGACAGGGCCCAGACCCCCATCTCCGGCAGGCGCCGCCGCAGCCCGACGAGCAGGGTCCCGCGGGCCATGAGCTCCTCGAAGACCCCGACGAACAGCACCCCGACGGCGAGCAGCAGGAAGTAGTGCGACGGCAGCGCCGTCCAGTCGATCAGGGGCAGCCGGACGATGCACACCACGAGCACGAGGATCGGTGCGAGCATCGTCCACCGCAGCCGCGTCCGGACCGGGTCGACCGTGGCGATCCGCCACCAACCGAGCGCCGTGACGAACAGGGCGAGTGCCACGACGGCGATGCCCTCGGGGATGACCAGGGCGTGCACGACGCTGTCGACGGTCTGCCCGAGGGTCGCGTAGTCGTCGCTCGGCCGTGACCGCCAGGCGCTGATCGCCGCGAACACCACGATCGGCGCGAGCCCGAGCAGCAGCGACGGGGGCACCGGCCAGCGACGGCGGCGGGCTCGGACGGGGGCGGTGGTGGTCATCTGCTGGTTGTACCAGGCGGGACGTACGATTGGCGGTATGCGCCTGCCCTCCCTGTCCACCATGGCAGAGGACTACGTCAAGCTCATCTGGAAGGCCAGCGAGCGCGGCGGGCCCGGCCTGGCGACGCGGGACATCGCGGCGTCGCTGAAGGTGTCGGCGTCGACGGTGTCGGGCAACCTCAAGAAGCTCGACCGCGACGGCCTGATCGAGCACACCCCGTACTACGGCGTCGTGCTCACCCCGCTCGGGCAGCAGGTCGCGGTGGCGATGGTCCGGCGACACCGGCTGATCGAGACGTTCCTGGTGGAGCGGCTCGGCTACTCGTGGGACGAGGTCCACACCGAGGCCGAGGCCCTGGAGCACGCCGTGTCCGAGCAGTTCCTCGACCGGGTCGACGCCGACCTCGGCCACCCGACGCACGACCCCCACGGTGACCCGATCCCCGGGGCGGACGGCATCGTGCCGGACTCCCCCGGCACGCTCCTCGGCGCGATCGAGCCGGGAGCGTGCGGCACCGTCGACCGGGTCTCGGACGACGACCCCTCGCTGCTGCGGTACTTCGACGAGCTCGGGGTGGGACTGGGCACGCACCTGCGGGTCGAGCGGGTGCGGGACTACGCCGGCGTCATCGCGGTGTCGCGGCGGGCGACCGACGGCTCGGAGTCCCTCGTCGACCTGCCGGCCGCCGCCGCGTCCTCCATCTGGCTCGCGCCCGACGGCGACTGACCGCGCTGCGTGTGCGGGCGGGATGGTCGCGTGGTCTCCCGGTCACGACACCCCGCTCACGTCCGCCGAGCGGTCAGGAACTGTCGCCCGGCAGCCCCGCAACCGACGGTTCGCGTCCACTCGGCACCCAACGCACGGGGCGTCGTGACCGCAGCGCGACAAGTCGCACGCAATCGGCCTCGGCCAGATGAACCTGCCCGCGAACCCGCGTGGCGACGGACGGGAGGCCCGGTGCGCGGCCGCCACGCGCCTCCCGTCCGACGCCCCACCGGCCACGGCACCCCGCTCACCTCCGCCGAATGGTCAGGAACCGTCGCCCGGCAGCCCCGCAACCGACGGTTCGCGACCACTCGGCGCCCCGGCCACGGGGTGTCGTGACCGCGCGACGCGCCCACCCCACCACCGTGACAGCGACGGTTCGCGACCACTCAGCCCGCCCGGCCGCGCGCGCCCGCCGGCCCTAGCCCTGCACGGAGCGCGTCCGGCCGAGGGCGACCTCGCGCCGAGCCCGTTCGAGCGCGTACTCGGACGCGACGCCGGGGTCGTGCAGCAGCCGTTCGGTCTCGTGCACGTGCTCCCGGACGGCGTCGGTCCCCCGGTCGGCGGCCGCGACGAGGACCGGTCCGACGGTGTCTTCGCCGAGTCCCACCAGAGCACGCGACAGGCTGAGCCGACGTTCGCGGTCGCCGATGCCGAGCTGCACGGCGAGGGTCCGCGCGAGCGACGCCCGCTCGTCGTCCGGCACCAGTGCGACGGCCGTGCGCCAGGCGGCGCGGAGCACCTCGTCGTCGTGGTCCTCGAGCAGCGAGCGCACCGCCGGCCACGCCTCCGGGTCGCCGATCTTCGACAGGGTGTGGAGCGCCTGGCTGCGGGCCTGGGGCTCGGGGCGCTCGAGCTCGGGCAGGACGCGGGCGACGACGTCGTCGGCGGGGTGCCGGGTGAGCGCCCACGTCAGCATGTCGCGGACGAAGAAGTCCGGCTCGACGGCGCACTGTGCCACGAGCACCTCGAGGTCCGCGGGGTCCGGGGTGGTCCCCGCGGCCATCACGGCCTGCAGCCGGGCGGAGGATCGCGGATCGGCGAGGGCATCGGTGAGCGTGGTCATCCGTCCATCGAAGCCCCTCGCGCCGGGGCCGTGTCAAGCATCGGGGCATAGCGTCGGGAGACGTGCGGTTCGCTCCCACCGCACCTCCGACCACGAAAGGACCTCCGCATGCCCCGCATCGGTACCAGTGACCTGCACGTGTTCCCCCTCGCCCTCGGCGGCAACGTCTTCGGGTGGACGGCGGACGAGTCGACCTCGCACCAGGTCCTCGATGCCTACACCGCGGCCGGTGGCGACTTCATCGACACCGCGGACGTCTACTCGGCCTGGGCGCCGGGCAACTCGGGCGGCGAGTCCGAGCGGGTCATCGGTTCGTGGCTGCGCGCCTCGGGCAAGCGGGACGACGTCGTCATCGCGACGAAGGGCTCGCAGCACCCGGAGTTCCAGGGCCTCGCCGCGGGCACCGTCGCCGCCGCTGCCCGCGCGAGCCTCGAGCGCCTCGGCACCGACCGGATCGACCTGTACTACGCGCACTTCGACGACCAGTCGACCCCGCTCGAGGAGACCGTCCGCGCCTTCGACCAGCTCGTGCAGGACGGCCTGGTCCGCTACACCGCGATCTCGAACTACTCGAAGGACCGCGCCGCGGAGTGGATCCGCATCGCGACGGAGAACGGCCTCGCCCAGCCCGTCGCCATCCAGCCGCACTACAACCTGGTCACACGCCAGCCGTACGAGGCCGAGATCGCACCGCTCGCGCACGAGCACGGACTCGGCGTGGTGCCGTACTTCTCGCTCGCCGCGGGGTTCCTGACCGGCAAGTACCGCTCGAAGGACGACTTCGCCGGCAAGGACCGCGAGGGCCAGGTGTCCGGCTACTTCACCGACGAGGGGCTCGCCGTCGTGGACGCGCTGTCCTCGATCGCCGATGCACACGGTTCCGAGATCGCCACCGTCGCACTCGCCTGGCTGCAGGCGAAGCCCGACGTCGTCGCGCCGATCGCGAGCGCCCGGAACACCGAGCAGCTGCCGGCGCTGCTGGCCTCGGCGGAGCTCGAGCTCACCGCCGACGACCTGCAGACGCTGTCCGACGTGTCGGCGAAGGTGCCCGCGAGCGCCTGACGCCGGCGCATCTCAGCCGATGCGCGTACATGTTCCGACATCCCACTCGTCGTTCGACGGGTGGGATGTCGTTCGTTGCGCACGCAGTCGCTGCATGTGCGTGTTCCGACAGACCACCAGTCGATCACGGGGTGGATCGTCGCAGAACGCGTGCGACCCGCGCCGACGGCCCGCCTACGCCCCCGGCGCCAACGACCCGGTCAGCGGCTGCCCCGACGAGCGCGTCACGAAGCACGCGATGAACCGGTCACCCTGGTCCCACGTCGCCTGGTCCGGCGCGTAGGAACCCTGCACCTGCACGTCGCCCACGGCGGCGGCGGCCGAGGCGTTCAGCGCTGTGTCGGACTGGCACTGGTCGGCCGCCTGGGTCGCGAGGGCCTCGGCACCGGGATAGGTGTCGCCCTCGACCGCGAGCCGTGCGGTCAGCTGCCCGATGTGCGGCGTCGCGCAGTCCACCACCGTGAAGGTCTGCGACCACGCGTTCGTGAACGGCGACAGGCACTCCCCGCCGGCCAGGTCGGTCCACGGGTGCTCACCGGGCAGGGCCGGGGTCGTGGCGAACTGCAGCGTGGCGGCCGGTGCTGCCGCGTCACCCGACTGCGAGGCCGACGCCGACGGCGCGGCGCTCGGGGTCGCCGGCGCCGACGAGGCAGCCACCGGCGACTTCGTCGGCACGGCCTGGTCGGCGATGTTGTTCCCGAGGATCCACTTCGACAGCAGGAACACCAGCACGATGAGCACGAGGATCAGCGCGATCGACCCGTAGATCAGCAGCTGCTTGCCGCGCTTGCCCTCGTTCCGCAGCCGCGCGAAGCCCTCGTTGATGAAGTTGTCGCGGTCGCCGGACTGCCGGTCCGGACCGCCGGCCGGCCGGCCAGCAGCAGCAGGCGCGGGGGCAGCAGTCGGCGCAGCAGCAGCCGCGGGCACGGCAGCCGCCGGCATCATCCGCGTCCCGGTGTCCTCCGGGTCGTAGCCGGTCCCGCCGAGCTGCCCGACGGCCTCGGTGCCGAACAGGTCCTTGATGGCACTCGTGTCACTGGTCTCGCGGCCGTCCCACTCGGACTGGTCCAGGTCGTCCGGCGCCGCGGCAGGAAGGGACTCCGGCTGCGGACCGGTGTCGTTCCCACGCAGTCCGAGCACGGCGTCGAGGTCCTGCCCCACCGACGGCGGCAGGTGCGCCGGGTACTCCTGGGCACCCGCAGCCGGCTCGACGAGCGGCGGTGCGGCGGTCGGCGGCACGGTCGCGTCGGGCTCGGACCACCAGGGCGTCCCGGCCGCCGGCATCGCGGTGGTCGGCGCATCGACCTGGAGGCCCTCGGTCGCGTCCGGCACGTCGTCTCCGGCGGGCTCACGGGGCACGTCCACGGCCTCGGTCGCCTCCGGCGGAGCGGCACCAGAGGCAGCACCAGCACCAGCGGCGCCAGCAGCCGGGACCGCCGGGGGCACCACCGGCGGCACGGGGACCGCCGGCGGCACCGGGTAGGTCCGCGGTGCCTGCGGCAGCCCGGAGGCGGGGGTGTCGACCTCGCCGGCGACGACCTCGTCCTCGTCGTCCAACTCGTCGGCGAGCGACCAGGACCCGGCGGACAGCGCGGTGGTGTCGAACGAGTCGGTGGTCAGCGTCGCCGGGACCTCGCCGGGCTCGTCGTCACCGATCGCCCAGTCGAACGGCCGGTCGTGCGCACCGGTCTGCGTGGGGACCGGCCCGGTGCTGGTGATGCGCAGCAGGTCGGTGAAGGTCGGCGGTTCCTCGGTCGGCGGCAGCACGTTCTCGACGCCGAGGGGCTGCGGGGCAGCGGGAGCAGCGGGTGCCACGGACTCCGGGTGGTTCCCGGTCGCGCGGCCGAGCCAGTCGACGTCGGCGCGGCCCTCGCCGAACGGGTCGACGCGGCGACGCTCGTCCTCGATGGCCTTCGACGCGGCAGCTCGTTCGTCGCGGTGGGTCTGTGCCGTCGGCAGCACGATCGACGACGGGTGCGGTGCAGTGGAGTCCGGCGCGACGTCGGCGGCGGCCGGGATCCGGTCGTGCAGTGTGGAGCGCTCGTGCTCGACGACGGCGTCGGGGTTCTCGGAGGGTGCGAGCAGCTCGGGCGGCATCGAGATGGCCTGGGTCGCGCCGTCGTCGAGCGCCGGAGCGGAAGCGGCCGGCGCAGACGCGGCAGGAGCCGGCGCAGCAGGAGCAGGAACAGCAGGAACAGCAGCAGGAGCAGCAGCCTCGGCGCCCTCCGCCTCCCCCTCGGCCACGAACGGCTCGGGCAGCGGCGCGCCCGTCTCGCGGGCGGTGCGCTCGGCCTCGCGGCGCTCCCGCCGCGACGGCCAGTCCTCCTCGCCGCGCGGAGCCCCGAAGATGTCCGCAGCGCTGCGGAGACCGTGGAACGGAGCGTCCGATCCGGACGCACGCCGAGCCTCCAGGCCGTCGTCCCCGTCTGCCGGGCCGGCGGTGCCGTCGGGTTCGCGTGCGTCGTCCGGACGCTCCTCGGTCACGCGGTCAGCCCCAGATCAGCCAACCCGATGGCCGCGAAGTACGGGTAGCCGGCCGCCTCGATCGTCTCCTTGGCACCGGTGTCCCGGTCGACGACGACCGCGACGGCGGCGATGATCGCACCCTCGCGCTCGAGCGCCTCGGCCGCCTTGAGCGGCGAGCCGCCGGTGGTGGAGGTGTCCTCGAGCACGACGACGCGCTTGCCCTTGAGGTCCGGTCCCTCGACCTGCTTGCCGCGGCCGTGGTCCTTCGGCTCCTTGCGGACGACGAAGGCGTCGTAGGTCAGGCCCTGGGCTGCGGCCTGGTGCAGGACGGCGCTGGCGATGGGGTCGGCGCCCATGGTCAGGCCACCGACGGCGGAGACGTCCGGCACCTGCTGCACGAGCTCGGTCATGACCTGGCCGATCAGCGGCGCGACGCGGTGGTCCAGGCTGACTTTCCGCAGGTCGATGTAGTACGTCGCCTTCTTCCCGCTGGTCAGGGTGAAGTCGCCGTGGAACACCGCTTCGGAGGAGATGTACTGGATCAACTGTTCGCGCGCCTCGGTCACAGCGCACAAGGGTAGTCGGTCGGGCCCGCAACGCGCTCCCCCAGCCTGTGGGTCTGTGCGTACCGGCACCGAGGCGGCCTCGGTACGCTCCGGGGCATGTCCCGAGCACCGCGTCGCCCCGCCGTGGAGCCGGCTCCGTCCGGCGGCCGCCGGACCGGTGGGGTGGCCGTCACGATCGGACGGGAGGCCCTGGGCGGCCTGGTCGCGCTGGCCCTGGCCGTCATCGCCCTGCGCCACGTCGTCGCGACGGAACGGGTGGCGTTGCTCTGGTACGACGGCGACTCGGTGCTGCTGCCGCTCGTCGAGCGCTCGCTGCAGGCCGGCCAGCCGTTCGAGTGGGCGATGTCGCCCGCACTCTTCTTCTTCCCCGAGCTGCCCGTGTACCTGTTCTGCTCGCTGGTGACCGGGACCCCGCAGCAGGCCCTGGCGCTGAACGGGGTGCTCGTGCTCCTCGCGGTCTACGCGCTGGTGCGTGCCGCTGCGAACGAACTGATGCCGTCCGCCGGGCGCCCCGCGCGGATCGCGGTGTCGGCGGGGGCGCTCGGCCTGGTCACGCTGCTCGTGCTGACGGAGTCGTCGGCGACGGCGACCTCGCTCGAGCTGGCGTCCCTGCTGCTCACGACGACCTACTACTACGGCGCCGTGCTGGCGGTGCTCGGCACCGCGGTGCTGGTGCTGCGGGCGGTGCGCCTCGGCCGGGCGTCGGTGCCCCTGCTCGTGGTGCTCGGACTCGTCGCCGCGTGCACGACCGCGTCGAACCCGCTGTACGTGCCGTGGTCCGCCGCTCCCGTCGTCGTCACCCTCGGGCTCCTGGTGCTGGCACGGCGGGTGCCGTGGCGCCCCGCTGCGCTGCTCGCCGGTGCCGTCACGGTCGGATCGGTCGTCGGGTACCTGGTGCGGATCCCGTTGCGACCGTTCGTCTCCCTCGACCCGGCGACGTACGTGCAGCCGTCACGGGCCGGGGAGACCCTGCGGTTCTTCGCGGCGCTGACCGACGACCGGGCGGGCACGGCACCGGGCGACCTCGGGCTCCTGCTGCTGTTCGCCGGGGTGCTCGTCACCGTCGGCGGCACGGTCTGGGCCTGGCGGGTCCGCACCGCACGCACCGTGCTGGTCGCGACGGTGCTGCCGCTGGTGACCGTCGTCGCCGTGTCCGTCGGGGTCGTCGTCGCCGGGTCCGAGACCCCGCGCTACCTGCAGCCGATCGTGACGGCACCGCTGCTCGCGCTCGTCGCCGTGGCCGAGCTCACCCGCACCGCCGTCCGCCGCACCCGCGTGCACCGCCCGCACCGCGGGGTCCGGGCGGGGGTGGCGTTCGCGATGGCCGCCGTCCTCGCGACCGGGATCGCCGTGGCCCCAGGCACCGCCCACGCCGTGTCGACCGCGCGGTACCCGGCGGCCGCGTGCCTGGACCGCTGGGCCGACGGGCGCCAGGTCACCGGCGTCGGGCAGTTCTGGACGGTCCGGCCCCTCGCCACCTACGCGGCGGCGAACGTCGGGCTGCTGCAGGTCCGCGACACCTTCGAGACGTACCCGTGGCTCGTCGACCTCGGCGCCTACCGCGACGCCGACCCGAGCTTCGTGGTGGTCGGGTCGCACGACCTCTGGACCACCGCGGTCGAGGACTCCCTCGGCCCCCCGGCGACGATCACCCACTGCACCGGGTTCGACGTCTACGACTACGCCGGCACCACCGGGCAGGCGATCCTGCGGCGCGACGTCGTCGGGAGCGCCGACGTCATCCGGCGTGACCGCGGCTTCTGATCCACTGCTGAAGTTGTCCACAGCGGCGCGTTGCCGTCCGATGCTCGCTGTACGGATGTATAGGCTCGTGCTCGATGTCTCGTCCCACCAGCCCCCGCGCCCACCGTGTCCCCGTGCGCCTGCGCCTCGCCGTCACCGGCCTGGCACTCGCGGGCCTCGTCGGCACGGTCATCGCCGACGCTCCGGCCGCCCAGGCGGTGACCTACCCCACGTGGGACGAAGTGAAGTCCGCCCGCGGCAAGGAATCCGCCAAGCAGGGGCAGATCACCGAGATCCGGGGCATCATCAGCGAACTCGACGCCAAGGTCGAGGCTGCCGAGGCGAAGGCGCAGAAGCTCGGTGACGTGTTCTACAAGGCCCAGCGCAAGGCCCAGACCGCGGCCGAGAAGGAACAGCAGCTCCGCGCCGACGCGAAGGACCACGCGAAGGTCGCCGACCAGAGCGCCGCGCAGGCCGGGCAGTTCGCCGCCCAGATGTCCCGCTCCGGTGGCGCCGACGTCACCACCTCGGTGATCACCCAGGGCGAGGACGCCAGTGACCTGCTGTACAACCTCGGTGCGCTGAGCAAGCTCTCCGAGCAGGCCGAGCGTGTGCAGGCCGCCGCGAGCGCCGACGCGGCCGTCGCCAGCTCGCTCGAGGCACAGGCCGACCGCGCCGCCGAAGCACTGGGCGACCTCGCTGCCGAAGCCGAAGACCGCATGCAGGAAGCCCAGGCGGCGTCCGACGCCGTGCAGGCCGCCTACGACGAGCAGCAGTCGAACAAGGCCCGACTCGACGCCCAGCTCGCGACCCTGACCTCCGGCCGCGTCCGGACCGAAGCCGAGTTCGCCAAGGGTGAGCGCGTCCGCAAGGCGGCGGAGGAGAAGGCCGCACGCGAAGCCGCCGAGCGCGCAGCCGCCGCGCAGCGAGCAGCCGCCGCACAGGCCGCCGCGAACTCCGGCGGGGGCGCTCCGTCAGGCGGCGACTCGACCGGCAGCAGCGGCTCGGGCGGCGGCGGTTCCGTCGGCGCGGGCTCCGGGACCGGCTGGGTCCGCCCGGCCAGCGGCTACGTCATCAGCCCCTACGGGTACCGCGTGCACCCGATCACCGGCGTCGTCACCATGCACGAGGGCACCGACCTGGCGAGCGGCTGCTACACGCCCATCGTCGCGGCCTCGGCTGGCACCGTCGACTACGTCGGCTGGTACGGCGGCTACGGCAACTACGTCCGCATCAACCACGGCGGCGGCGTCCAGACCGCGTACGGCCACATCGTCGACGGCGGCTTCCGGGTCGCCACCGGCCAGCAGGTCTCCGCGGGGCAGCTCATCGCGCTCGTCGGCTCCACCGGGGCGTCGACCGGCTGCCACAGCCACGTCGAGGTGCACATCAACGGTGCCACCACCGACCCGGTGCCCTTCATGGGCGCTCGCGGGGTCGCCTTCTAGCCGACCGGCCCCGACTCTGGGTCGTCGATCCCGTCGTCGCCGGCGTTCCACAGCTCCCGGTACCACGCGGTGCGCTCCGGGTCGTCCGGCAGCCCGTACGCCCGGTGGAACAGCGGCTCCCACCCGGGTCCGTAGTTCCACCCGAGCGCCATCGTCGCCACCGCGATGTCGGCCCAGCGGTCCGCGACCCCCATCGCGTCCAGGTCGACGTGCCCGCTCCACCGCCGGTCCGCACCGATGAGCGTGTTCGGCGTGCACGGGTCACCGTGACAGACGACGATCCGGTCACTCGTCGGCTCCGGACCGAGACCGCCCGGGCCGCGGACGGCGTCGGCGTCGGCGCTCGCCCCACGCGCACGATCGAGCCGGTCCGCGGTCGCCCACGTGAACGGGCAGTCGTCGACGGGCAACGTGTCGTGCAGCGCGCGCAGGCCCTCCCCCACCGCGACCACCGCGGTCCGGGGTTCGTCGTGCCAGCGCGGGTCGACGGCGCTCCAGCCGGGCACGGCACGCGTGTGCAGCCAGACGCCGTCCTCGTCGGTGCCGTGGTCGAGCACCTCGGGGACCCGGGCGTACCGGGACGCCCACGTCAGCCGCGCGGCCTCGCCGCTGATCCACGAACCGTAGGCGTGCGGCAGCACCTTCACGAACTCCTCGGCGTGCGCGTCCGGCCCGATGCGGAACGTCGTCCCGCCGATCTGGTTGTGCCAGACGAGCGCGACCTCACGCCCTCGCGCGACCTCGGTGACGATGCGCGGCACCGGGACGGTCTCGCCCGGCCGGGGCAGTCCACCGATCGAGCGCACCACGGGGACGCTCAGTGCACGCGATCCGGGCGGGAGGACCCCGACCCACCACGGGCGATCTCGAGCAGCACGGGCAGGCGTTCGCCGAGCAGGGCGTCCAGGTCGGCGACGACGGCCTCGACCCGTTCGGTGATCTCCCGCGGCGCGGCACCCCGGCGCGGACGGACCCGCACCCGGATCGCCCGACCACCACGGACCCGGTAGACGTCGACGGCGAGGGAACCGACCTGGGGCATGTCGCCGATGGCCGAGGAGAGCGCGTGCTGCACGGCCGTGGACTCGATGCGCACGGAGCCGGCGACGCCGTCGGCCGAACCGTCGCTGTCCACGACGGTGCTCTCGCGGCCACCGCCGAGCGTCGTCAGCACCACGAGTGCGAGCACGCCGAGCACGACGCCACCGCCGAGCACGCAGGTCCACGCGAACACCGAGTCGTCTCGCGACGCCCCGGTGCCGAGTCCGGCGAGGGCATCACCGACCGCGCGCCACCACGATGCGACGAGGGGCACCCCCTGGGCGGTCTGCACCAGGATCGCGGCGACCCCGGCGACGAGCAGCACGAGCCCGAGCACGACGAGCGCCGTCCGGCCGAGCGCGCGGTTCGTGGCGTTCATCCGTCCACCCGTCCGGTCGGCTGCACACGGACCCGCGCGGCCAGCGGCGGCTGCGCGTCGATCGCGGCGAACTCCCGCTCGACGGCCTCGGTCGCGGCGACCGCGGGGACGTCCACCCCGGCTGCGGGACGGAGCACGACGTCGACCGTGCGGCGACCGACGGTGCCCACGGCGGCGTCGGCGCCCAGACGGGTCGCGGAACGGGCGGCTCGGGCCGCGGCGGAGGCCAGGACCTCGTCGTCGACGACGACTGCGAGCCGGTCGGACGACATCACGTGCCGCGGACGGCGCTGGGGCAGGATCCCCTGCAGCAGGAGCACGAGGCCGATCAGGGCCACGACGGCGCCGATGCCGATCACGATGGTGGTGTCGAGGCCGTCCGGAGCGGCGAGCGCGGCGTCGACCACGGCACGGGGGTCGACGCCCAGGACGTTCTGGTCGAGCAGGACGAGTGCGCCGGCGAAGACCGCGGCGGCGGCGAGCACCAGGGCGATGAGCATCGCGACGACGACTGCGCCGGAGCGGGAGACGTGGGTCTCGCGGCGCAGCAGGCGGCGGTGGGTGGCGAGGTGGTCGTCGTGCGACGGGCCGGCGGGGACGACCGGATCGGGGTTGCCGCCGGCGGGGTCGACGGCTGTCGCGGCGGTCACCGGACCCTCCGCGGGGTGTCCACGACTGACGACGCGAAGGTCACGGTCACGCGGGCGACCTGTCGGCCGGTGATGGTCCGGAAGCGCTCGGCGATCGTGCCGCGAGCCCGGTGCGCCGTGGCGACGACCGGTTCGTCGGGGAGTGCGTGCGAGCCCAGCACCGGCAGGGCGAGCGGGGCGGTGATCTCGACCGCCAGCGCACCGCGGCCGTCGTCCGCGACCCGGGCACGGACCTCCCGGAAGGCAACGCGCAGCGCTTCGGCGGCGACCGCCTGGGCGGTGTGCACCAGCGCCGACGTGCCGATGCGGTCGGAGCCGCGGAGCCGGACGCCGCTGTCGCCGGCCGTGGCGACGGCGGCGTCGCTCACGACGAGCTCCGGCGTCCGCGCAGCACGTCGAGCAGGCGACGGAAGTCGACGTCACCGGTGACGATGCGGGCGACCAGTGCACCGACCGCCATGCAGACCGCGACGACGACGAACGCCCAGAACCCGAGCGTCACGGCGACGATCGCGAGCAGGGCGCCGGTGCCCATCCCGACGACGGTGGCGTTCACCGGACTCGACCGTCCCGGGTGTCGAGCTCGTCCGCGACGCCGTTGAGCGCCGGGATGTTCACGTCGTTGATGGCGATGTTGACCTCGGTGACCTCGAGGCCGACGAGTTCGGTGACGGCGTTCGTGACAGCGGCACGGACCGCGGAGGCGACCTCCATCATCGGCGTCGGGTAGTCGACGACGATGGTCAGGTCGACGGCGACCTGGGTCTCACCGACCTCGACGCGGACGCCCTGACCGAGCGCGCTCGAGCCGAT
The DNA here is from genome assembly GCF_003234735.1 of Curtobacterium sp. MCLR17_040. Taxonomy (NCBI): domain Bacteria; kingdom Bacillati; phylum Actinomycetota; class Actinomycetes; order Micrococcales; family Microbacteriaceae; genus Curtobacterium; species Curtobacterium sp. MCLR17_040. The sequence continues at coordinate 164,645 of NZ_QKTE01000001.1, forward strand.
GGCGTCGCGGATGGCACCGAACGCCCGCGAGGCGTTGCCGCCGAGCGCGAAGACGCCGGGGACGTCGCGGGCGGCGATGCCCGCGACCTTCGCGACGACCGTGTCGTCGATGATGGTCCTGCCCTTGGCGGTGACCTGCGTCGTGGTCGTGCCGGCGGGCTGGGCGCTCCCGGCCCCGGTGCCGAGCGTGGCTCCGGTCGTGGTCCCGGTCGGGGTCCCGTCGACGCGGTTGGTCGTCGATGCCATTGCTGCCTCCGTGCGGTCGATTGCTGGCCTCCAGCGAACACCATCGTGCCGTACGCCGCACAGGCGGCGCACGTGCCGACCTCGTCGTCAGTCGGCACCGGTAGGTTCTTGTTCCATGCGCGTGGCGACCTGGAACGTGAACTCCGTCCGCACCCGAGTGGGTCGGATCGTCGACTGGCTGGTGCGTGAGGACGTCGACGTCCTCGGCATGCAGGAGATCAAGTGCAAGCCGGAGCAGTTCCCGGTCGAGCAGTTCGAGGCCGCGGGGTACCACGTCGAGGCGCACGGCCTGAACCAGTGGAACGGCGTCGCGTTCGCCAGCCGGCTGCCGATGGAGGACGTCACCCGCGACTTCCCCGGCCAGCCCGGGTTCCTGAAGGGACACGAGGGGCCGGACCTGCCGGTCGAGGCCCGCGCGATCGGCGTCACCGTCGACGGCGTGCGGCTCTGGAGCCTCTACGTCCCGAACGGCCGCGAGCTCGGCGACCCGCACTACACGTACAAGCTCGACTGGCTCGCCCAGCTGGCCGACCGCACCTCGGAGTGGATCGAGGCGTCGCCGGAGACCCCGCTCGCACTGATGGGCGACTGGAACGTCGCACCGCTCGACCAGGACGTCTGGGACATGCGGGTCTTCGAGGGGTCGACGCACGTCAGTGAACCCGAGCGGGCCGCGTTCCGCGAGTTCGAGGCGCGGGGCCTGCAGGACGTCGTGCGCCCGATCGTGCCCGATGGCTACACCTACTGGGACTACAAGCAGCTGCGGTTCCCGCGCAACGAGGGCATGCGCATCGACTTCGTCCTCGGTTCGCAGGCCTTCGCCGACGTCGTCACCGACGCCTCGATCCACCGGAACGAGCGCAAGGGCGACGCCCCGAGCGACCACGTCCCCGTGGTGGTCGACCTCGACCTGGACACGTCGCTCGACGACGACCGCCCGATGATCTTCTGATCGGCGCCGGGTCACCGGCCCGGCCCGGCCTGGGATCGGCGCCCGTCCGGCTCTGTTACGCCCGGCGTCCGCCGTGATTGAGCCGTCCGTCACGCCGACGTAGGTTTCCTGCACCGAACCCCTTCGAGAGCAGGTGAAGCCATGTCCCGCACGACGATCCTTCCCATCCAGCGCCTCATGGCGACCGCGGCCCCCGGTGCATGGCGCGACGGCATCGTCGTCGAGACCCGCGCAGCCGACGCCGTGGTGCTGTTCCTCGACGGGAGCATCACGCAGCTGCGGGTGGCGGACGCCGACGGCGTCCTGTCAGTTGGCGAGCCGGTCGCCCACCACCCGGTCGCAGAGATCCTCAGCGCCGGCGGTCGACAGACCACCGCACGCGTCGCGTAGCGCGCACGCGTCGCGGAGCGCGCACGGAGCGGGTCAGGCCGCCATCGAGTCGAGCATCGCCTGGCACTTCGACACCATCGCGTCGCAGGCCATGGCGCAGTACCGGCACGACTCATCCATGTCCTGGTGCTGACGGCACTCGGCGGCACACGCGGTGCCCATCGCGACGACGGCCATGAGCATCGCCTGCATCGCGGCGGTGTCCATCCCCATCGGACGCATCATCATCCGCATGCCGGTGTCGGCGAGCATCGCGGTGTTCGAGCACATCGCGGCGCAGGTGGCCATCTCGCCGCCCATCCGCATGTCGGCAGCCGAGCACATCGTCGCCGCCATCGACGCGGCGTTCATCGCCATCATCGTGTCCTGCATCATGTCCATGTCCATCCCCATGGGCATGTCCGTCATCGACATGTTCTTCATCATCGCCATCGTGTCCATCGCCGGTCTCCTCGTCGTGGTCATCGGTCACGAGGCGGTCCGCCCCGCGTGCCCGCCAGGGTACGCGCGTGCCGTCCGCGCTTCGTGAGCAGGAATGGTCGAGTCGGCGACCGCGATCCGACCTTTCCTGCTCACCATCCGCGGTGGTCGCCACCACAGCCGGACGGGAGGCGCGGTGCGGCCCCGCCACGGGCCTCCCGTCCGCCGTGTCGCGCGACCACGGCGCGGAAGACGCCGGCGTGTCCGCAGGACGCCCGCAAGAGCGCGAGACGCCGCCGAATGCGGCGGCGTCTCGGCGACATCGAGGCGTCTCGACAACACGACGGCGTCTTCCGGGCGGCCACACGCCGGCGACGCGCGTCCGGGGCACGCTACGGGTGCAGCAGGGCGGCGATCGCGACGAGCACGGGCACCGAGCCGAGCGTCGAGATGAGCACGACGTCGCGCGCCACCGGGACCGCTGCCCCGTACCGCTGCGCGTAGTTGAAGACGTTCTGCGCCGCCGGCAGGGCGCCGAGGGTGGTGAGCACGAAGACCTCCTGGTCGCCGAGCCCGAACACGAACCGGGCGAACACGAACGCCACGGCCGGCATCACCACGAGCTTGATCGACGACGCCACGATGACGTCGGTCCGGATCGCCGGGTCCCGCAGCGGGGTCGCACCGTGCAGGCTCATCCCGAACGACAGCAGCACGACGGGCACCGCGGCCGCGCCGACGAGCGAGAACGGCTCGAGCACCGGGTCGGGCAGCGTGATCCCGGTCGCCGAGCACACGAGCCCGACGAGCGAGGCGATGATGATCGGGTTCCGGAACGGCCCCGCGATCCGTCGTCCCCACCCGCCGGCACCCGCGGTCGCCGCGTCGAGGATCGTCAGCGCGATCGGGGCCATCACGACGAGCTGCAGCAGGATCACCGGGACGACCGCGGTCGCCTGGCCGAGCACGTACACGGCCACGGGCAGCCCGATGTTGTTCGCGTTCACGTAGCTCGACGCCAGGGCCCCGACGGTGGTCGTGGTGACGGGGCGGCGCAGCACGAAGCGGAACACGGCGGCGGCACCGAGGGCGACCACGGCGGCGCTCAGCAGTGAGACCCAGAGCATCGAGGACAGCAGCGACGCGATGTCGGCGGTCGCGATGGTGTGGAACAGCAGGCACGGCATCAGCACGAAGAACGCGAGCCGGCTCATCACGAACTGCGCGTGCGGGCCCAGCAGGCCGATGCGTCCGACGACGTACCCACCGGCGATGATCGCGCCGATGATCGCGAAGCCGGTCAACACGCCACCCATCCCGTCCATCCTGGCACCTGCCGGCGGTGATGTGACGTCACTCAGGTCGGAAATGCGTACGCATCGAATACCGTTGAGCGCATCATGACCTCGACGAACGCCGACACCCTCACCCGGTCCACCGACTCCAGCCAGCCGCTCGTGCCGCTGCTCGAGGAGCGCTGGAGCCCCCGCTCCTACGACGAGACCGCGACGATCTCGGACGACCAGCTGGACGCCGTCCTCGAGGCCGCTCGCTGGGCACCCTCGGCCATGAACTTCCAGCCCCGCCGCTTCATCGCCGGCCGCCGCGGCACCGAGACGTTCCGGAAGATCAACGAGAACCTGCTCGGCTTCAACGCCGCCTGGGCCTTCCGCGCCAGCGCCCTCGTCGTCGGCGTGCTCGAGACCGTGACCGCCGACGGCGAGGAGCGCCCCTTCGCGCAGTACGACCTCGGCCAGTCGCTCGCCGCGCTGACCGTGCAGGCGCACGCCGAGGGCCTGCACGTGCACCAGATGGCGGGCATCGACGCCGCCGGGCTCCGTGTCGCGTTCGACCTGCCCGAGCGCTTCCTGCCGTACACGGTCACGGCCGTCGGCACCGTCGCGCACCCGTCGCAGCTCGACGACAAGGCCGCCGAGCGCGAGGTCGCCCCGCGCACCCGCATCCCCCTCGACGAGGTCGTCCTCGTCAAGGAGTGAGCACCGGCGGCACCGCCGCCCGCGATCGCCACGACGGCCGCGTCCCTGCGGGGGCGCGGCCGTCGGCGTACCATGACGTGACATGGATCAGCACCAGGACGACGCCCCGCCGGAGATGAACTTCTACACCCGGAAGTGGGTGCGACCGGAGGACCTCAACGCCAACGGCACTCTGTTCGGCGGCAGCCTGCTCCGCTGGATCGACGAGGAAGCCGCGGTCTACGCGATCATCCAGCTCGGCAACGGCAAGGTCGTCACGAAGTACATGTCGGAGATCAACTTCCTGTCCTCGGCGAAGGAGGGCGACATCGTCGAGATCGGCCTCGTCGCCACCCGGTTCGGCCGCACGTCGCTGACCATGCGGGCCGAGGCGCGCAACCTCTTCACGCACCGCAGCATCCTGACGATCGACGAGGTCGTGTTCGTGAACCTCGACGAGGACGGCAACCCGGCCCCGCACGGCTACACGGACATCACCTACGCGCGCGACCGGGTCCCCGCCACGCACCGCGCGTGACCCCGCAGACTTCGCGCAGCACCGGGGCGCCCGGATGGTCGCACCCTGCGGGTGGTCGGCGGGCTCTGGCAGGATCGGGGGCATGACCACGCCCCGCCTCGTCGCCTTCGACCTGGACGACACGCTCGCCCCGTCGAAGTCCTCCCTCGACCCCCGCATGCTCGAGACCTTCGCGTCCCTGCTCGAGGTCGTGCCGGTCGCGGTCATCTCCGGCGGCAACTTCACCCAGTTCGAGCAGCAGCTCGTCACCCCGCTCCGGCAGCGCGACGGCCTGACGCTCGACGCCCTGCACCTCCTGCCCACCTGCGGCACCCGGTACTACCGCTGGGAGGACCAGGACTGGGCGCTGCAGTACGCCGAGGACCTCACCGACGAGCAGAAGGACCGCGCCCTCGCCGCGGTCGAGGCCCGTGCGAAGGAAGCCGGGTACTGGGAGTCCGAGACCTGGGGCGCCATCCTCGAGGACCGCGGGTCGCAGATCACGTTCTCCGCCCTCGGCCAGGCCGCCCCGGTGGACGTCAAGAAGCAGTGGGACCCGACCGGCGAGAAGAAGGACCACCTACGGCGTCTGGTGCAGCAGGACCTGCCCGACCTCGAGGTCCGCTCGGGCGGCTCGACCAGCATCGACATCACCCGCAAGGGCATCGACAAGGCCTACGGCATGCAGCGCCTCGCCGAGATCACCGGCATCGCGCTCGACGACATGCTCTTCGTGGGCGACCGGCTCGACCCCGAGGGCAACGACTACCCGGTGAAGGCGCTCGGGGTCCCCTGCCACGCGGTGCAGGGCTGGGAGGACACGGACGCGTTCCTGACGGAGCTCATCCCCACCCTGCGCTGAGCGCGCGGCGGACGGGAGGCCCGTGGCGGGCCCGCACCGCGCCTCCTGTCCGTCCCCGGTCGCGTCCAGAGCCGCGAACGCGACCGATGCGGCCGGGCGCTCAGCCCAGGCTGCGGACGGCCTCGACGAAGGCGCGGATCTTGGCGGGGTCCTTGACGCCGCGCTCGGACTCGACCCCGCTCGACACGTCGACGCCGTCGGGGTCGAGCGCCTCGACCGCGGCGACCACGTTGGCCGGGGTCAGCCCGCCGGCGAGGATCCAGGCCTCGTCCACGCCGTCGATCGTGGCCGGGTCGATCAGGCGACCGCTGCCGGGCACGGCGGCGTCGAGCAGCAGCAGGTCGTGGTCGAACGCGGCGCGCTGCTCGGGCGTCTCGCGCAGGTAGTCCTCGGCCGCGATGGCCCGGATGGTGAAGAAGCCGGCGTCGCGCGCGCGGGCGAAGTCGGACGCCGACTCGCCACCGTGCAGCTGCAGCGTCGTGAGTCCGACCTCGGAGGCGATGCCCACGATCTCGTCGATCTTCTGGTCACGGAAGACCCCGACGGCGTCGATGCCGTCCGGCACCCGCTCGACGAGTTCCTTCGCCAGGTCGGCGGTGACGGTCCGGGGGCTGCCCGCCGCGAAGACGAACCCGACGGCGTCGGCACCCGCGTCGACGGCGGCGTCCACGGTGTCGGGCGTCGACAGGCCACAGATCTTGATCCAGCGCTGGTCGGTCATGCTGTCCATCCTGCCAGGGCGCTCCGGTGCCCGGAGCACGGAGCCGCCGAGCGGGTCAGTGCAGGGCACCCGCGACGTAGGCGGCCACGCAGGCCGCGGTGACGCCGAAGGCCGCGAAGGACCCGACCAGGACGTTCCGCCGGCGCCAGCGACGCACCGCCGAGAACGTGCCGCGCTTGGCGTGCCGGTGCGCGGCGCGGTGCATGCGGTGGTCCCGCTGGTGCTTCACGCGTTCCGGGCCGAGCGGCACCGGGCCGGTGATCTGGGTGGAGCCGCCGCGCAGCGCGTTGGCGATGGCGACCGCGGTGGGCCGGCGCTCCGGGTCGCGGGCCGTCATCCGGCTGAGCAGCTCGCGCCACTCGTCGGCGACGTCGTCCGGGACCTCGGGGTCGCGGCGGAGCCGGGCGAGTGCGGCCTCGATGAGGGTGCCCGAGTACTCCTGCTTGCCGGTCAGCGCCTCGAGCAGGACGAGCCCGAGCGAGTACACGTCGGTGGCGAAGCTGATCGGTTCGCCGGCGACCTGCTCCGGGCTGAGGTAGGCGGCGGTGCCGATGACCGTGCCGTCGTTCGTCAGGCGGGAACCGTCGACGAAGTGGGCGACGCCGAAGTCGGTGAGTTTGACCGTACGGGCGAACCCGGACGAGCCCTCGTCGCTGATCAGGATGTTGGCGGGCTTGACGTCGCGGTGCACGATGCCGCGGGAGTGCACGTAGGCCAGGGCGTCGGCGAGCTGCGCACCGAGGTCGGCCACCTCGTAGTTGTGCAGGGCGCCCTCGGACAGCCGGCGGAGCAGCGTCGTGTCGGCGATGAGCTCCATCACGATGAACCGGTGCGGGCCGTCCTCGAACTCGTGGGTGCCGGCGTCGTACAGCGGGATGAGGCCCGGGTGCGAGAGCATGCTGAGCAGCCGGATCTCGCGCTCCTGGCGGACGCGGTCGGCGGTGGTCATCTTGTCCGGGGTCGCGAAGAGCTTCACGGCCACGGCCCGGTACGTGTGCTCGTCACGGGCTTCGTAGACGGATCCCATGCCGCCGGTGCCGATGAGCTTCACGAGCCGGTACCGCGCAGAGAGGACGGTGTCCGCCCGCGCGCTGTCCAGCAGGGTCATGGTGTCCGTCGTCCCGTCCGGAGCCCGTGGTTCCGCGGCCGCTGCCGGCGTGTGGGCTCAGGGGAAACGGTACGCGTCCGACTCTCGATCCGCATGGCCGTTACGACATCGTGATCGCCCTACTTCCCTGAGTTCCCGGGGATCGACGGGGTACAGTCCGACCTCCACCAGGACGAGGAATCGCGCAAGGAGGACAGCATGGCGTTGTCGAAGGGTGACGAGGTGCACTGGAACACCTCGCAGGGCAGGACGACCGGCACGCTCGTGCGCAAGCGGACGAGCGACTTCGAGTTCGACGGGCAGCACTTCACGCCGACCGACGACGACCCGTACTGGATCGTCGAGTCGGAGAAGAGCGGCAAGCAGGCCGCCCACAAGGAGTCGGCGCTGACGAAGGCCTGAGGCTCAGTCGCGGGCGGGCTCGGCGCGACGACGACCCCGGGCACCGCCCACGGCAGGGCTGCCTTCGGCGTCGTCGTGGTCGTCGGGGCCGCCCGTGCGCCGCTCGGCGCGGACACGGCGGACCCGGCGCACGACGAAGGTCACCACGACCGCGGCGATCGCGACGTAGAGCACGCGGTCGATCCACTCGGTGTACGCCTCGACCTGGTCGTACTGCGACCCGAACGCGGCACCGAGCAGCACGAGCGCGCTGTTCCAGATGCCGCTCGCGATGATCGTGAACACCGAGAACGTGCCGAGGTGCATGCGGTCGGCGCCGGCCGGCAACGAGATGAGGCTGCGGACGATCGGGACGAACCGGCCGAAGAACACCGCGCTCTTGCCGTGCCGGTGGAACCAGCCGGCTGCCTTGCGGAAGTCGTCCTCGTCGACGAGGGGCAGCTTGCCGAACCACCGCGTGGTGCGTTCGAACCCGATCTTCGCGCCGAGCCAGTACAGCACCAGGGCCCCGAGGTACGAGCCGATCGTCGCCAGCACCAGGACCAGCACGAGGTTCATCTGGCCGGCGCCCGCGAGGAACCCGGCCAGCGGCAGGATGACCTCGGACGGGATGGGCGGGAACACCGTCTCGACGAAGAGCATCAGCCCGACGCCCCACTCCCCCAGCGCGTCGATCAGCTGCAGCACCAGGCCGGAGAGGCCGCCGAGGTCCGACGGGGCGGTGGAGTCGCCACTGGCGACGGTCATGGCACGGGCGGTCACGGCAGTCGTCATGCCCCCAGCATCCCTGAACGCCCTGTCAGGACCCGGCACGCTCCCTGGGTGTCAGCCGAGTCCCATGTGAGCGGACCGGACGTGCGCGAGCGATCGGGCGAGTGCACCCCGGGCGACGGCGTCGCGACCGACGGTCGACGGGGCGAACACCACCGGGTGCCGGAGCTGTGGCGTGACGATCTCGTCGAGCGCGGCGCAGAACACCTCGGCAGCCGGCAGGACCTCGCCACCGACGACGACGACCTCGGGGTCGATCGTCGTCACGAGCTGCACGACGCCGGGTGCCACGTCGGCGGCGAACGCACGGACGGTCTCGACGGCCGACACCGAGCCCTGGGCCGCCGCCGCGAAGACGGACTCGAGGTCCGTGCCGGACGGGATCCGGGCCTCCAGGCGGGCGGGCGCGGCGGGCCAGCCGGTCGAGGCGATGCCGCCCATCTCGCCGGCCGCACCGCACGCACCGCGCGCCAGCGAGCCGTCGACCACCAGGGCGGCACCGATCTGCCGACCCATCACCAGGTACAGGGCGTCCCGGACGCCGTGGAACCGCCCCCACCGCGCCTCGGCCGTGGCCGCCAGCTTGGCGTCGTTGTCGAAGAAGGTGGCGACCCCGGGGAAGAGGTCCTGGATCCGGCCGGGCACCCGCCGCTCGACCCACTCCGGCACCGCGACCGTGTAGTCGATCGCGCCGTCGCGGTCGACGACCGCCGGGACGCCGAACGTGGCACCGAGCACCGGCGCACCACCGGCGGAGCCGCCGACCGCACCACCGACGGGTGCCGTCAGCCGACGGACGACGTCCTGCACGCTCGACCAGGCCTGTTCGGCGTCGGCGAGGTCGGTGTAGCGCTCCTCGACGCGTGCGAGCGTGACGCCGCGCAGGTCCGCGCGCACGCCGACGATCCCGTGCAGGCCGAGGTCCACGCCGAGCACGGAGCCGGCCGACGCGTCCGCGGCGAAGCGCTTGGCGCGACGACCGGCCTTGTTCGGGGTGGCGATCGCCTCGGCCTCGGTCACCCACCCCTCGTCGACCAGGTCGGCGAGCGCCGCCTCGACCGTGGGGCGGGAGAGTCCGACCGTGCGCCCGAGCTCGGTGACCGTGCGGGAGACGTCATCGCGCAGGAGCTCGTCGAGGATCGCCCGCGAGTTCATCTGCCGCAGGACGCCGGGGGTCGTCCCCACGACACCGGGGGTCGTTGACACGGTCTGCTGCACGGTCATAGCCTCCACATTACGAAAGATCATTGAGGAATGGTGGCTCCGACATGCTCGTCCCACGACCGCGCCGCACCGCTCCCGGTGTCGGGGCCTTCGCGATCACCCCGTCGACCCGGATCGCCGCCGACCCGGCGAGCGAGTCCGTCCGACTGTACCTGCAGCAGACCCTGCGGGGATCGACCGGGCTGCCGGTGCGGGACGCCCTCGACGACACGGCACCGGAGGCCGGCACGATCGCGCTGCGCGTCGCCGACGACCCGTCCCTGCCCGCGGGCCCGACGACGTCGGAGGGCGACCGGGCGGAGTCGTTCCGCCTCACGGTGACGCCGGACGGCGTCGACGTCGTCGGCGGTTCGCCCGCCGGGGTCTTCTACGGTGTGCAGGCCCTGCTGCAGCTGCTGCCCCCGGACGTGTACCGCCGCGGCCGGGTCGCGACCGGTCCGTGGTCCGTCCCCGCCGTGGTCGTCGAGGACGCCCCGGCCTTCGCCTGGCGCGGCGTGATGCTCGACGTCGCCCGGCACTTCCGGACGAAGCACGAGGTCATGCGGGTGGTCGACCAACTCGCCGCGCACCGGATCAACCGCCTGCACTTCCACCTCACCGAGGACCAGGGGTGGCGCATCGAGATCCGGAAGTACCCGCGCCTGACCGAGGTCGGGTCCTGGCGTCGGGAGTCCCAGGTCGGCGCGCACGTCCCCGGGCCGGACGGCGCACTCGTCGTCGCCGGGTTCGACGGCCGCCCGCACGGCGGGTACTACACGCAGGACGACGTCCGCGAGATCGTGGCGTACGCGGCCGACCGGTTCGTCACCGTCGTCCCCGAGATCGAGACCCCCGGGCACGTCCGCGCGGCGCTGGCGGCCTACCCGTCGCTCGGCGTCACGGGCGAACCGGTCGAGGTGTGGACGGAGTGGGGCATCGCCGACGACGTCCTGAACGCCGAGGACGCCACGATCGACTTCTTCAAGGACGTCCTGGACGAGGTCATCGCACTCTTCCCCTCCGGCTACATCGGCATCGGCGGCGACGAGTGCCCGAAGGTGCAGTGGGAGACCGACCCCCGCACCCAGGAGCGCATCCGCGAGCTCGGGCTGCAGGACGAGGAACAACTGCAGGCCTGGATCATCGGACAGCTCGCCGCACACGTCGAGTCGCACGGCCGGCGGGCGTTCGGGTGGGACGAGATCCTCGAGGGCGGCACGCTCGACCCCTCCGCCACCGTGGTCTCGTGGCGCGGACTGACCGGCGCACGGACCGCCGCCCGCCGCGGGCACGACGTCATCTCGTCGCCGGACGACCAGGTGTACCTCGACTACCGCCAGAGCGACCTGCCGACCGAGCCGATCCCGGTGTCGATCGTGCTCACCGTCGACGACGTCTTCGCCTTCGACCCGGTGCCGTCGGGGCTCACCGACGACGAGCGCACCCACGTCATCGGCGGCCAGGGCAACATGTGGACGGAGCACGTCGACTCCGCCCGTCGACTCGACTACCAGCTCTTCCCCCGCGTCGCCGCCCTCGCCGAGGCACTGTGGTCGGCCGACGTCACCGGGCCGCGCGACCTCGCCGAGTTCCGCGGACGCCTGGCCGAGCACACCGCCCGGCTCGAGGCCATGGGCATCGAGTACCGGCACGAGGCCGGGCCGTTCCCGTGGGAGCAGCGGCCGGGCGTGCCGGGGCGCCCGCACTCGCGCGAGGAGCGTGCGGCGTACATCGACGCGGTCACGGCGAACATCGCCGAGTAGCACGCGTCGCGACCGGACGACGGACGGGAGGCCCGGTGCCAGCTGGCACCGGGCCTCCCGTCCGTCGTGTGCTGCGATCGACTACGCGGCGACCGGCGAGCGCTGGCCCACCGTCTCGCCTGCCACAGCAGCCTCGCTGCCCGCAGCGGCCTCGTCGACGGGGCGACGACGGACCCACTTCTTCAGGGCGACGAGCACCAGCGCGGACACCACGGTCCCCGCCAGGATCGCGACGACGAACATCAGGACGTCACCGATCGCGAAGAAGACGAAGATCCCGCCGTGCGGCGCTCGCGAGGTCACGCCGGCAGCCATCGAGATCGCACCCGTGATCGCGGCACCGACCATCGACGCCGGGATGACGCGCAGTGGGTCGGCTGCGGCGAACGGGATCGCACCCTCGGAGATGAAGGACGCACCGAGGAGCCACGCGGCCTTGCCGTTCTCACGCTCCGGCTTCGTGAAGCCCTTGCGGTAGAGCACGGTCGAGGCGAGCGCGAGTGCGAGCGGCGGCACCATGCCGGCCGCCATGACGGCGGCCATGATCTCGAACGGCACCACGTTCGTGGCGGTCCCGGCACCGAGCCCGGCGACGGCGAACGCGTACGCCACCTTGTTCACCGGACCACCGAGGTCGAACGCCATCATCAGCCCGAGGATGATCCCGAGCAGGACGGCCGAGGCACCCGACAGGGAGTTGAGCCAGGCGGTGAGCTCGGTCATGACCCAGGCGATCGGGCCACCGAGCACCAGGAGCATGAGGCCCGAGGCGATGATCGACGCGAACAGCGGGATGATCACGACCGGCATCAGACCACGCAGCCAGCGCCAGGTCGGGATGCGCCCGATCCAGTACGCGGCGGCACCGGCGATGAGACCGCCGACCAGACCACCGAGGAACCCGGCGTTCATGAACACGGCGATCGACCCGGCCACGAAGCCCGGTGCGATGCCGGGACGGTCGGCGATGGCGTAGGCGATGTACCCGGCGAGTGCTGCGACCAGGAACCCGAGCGACACCTGTCCGATCTGGAACGCGGCGGCGCCGAGGTAGTAGCCGAGGCCCTCCGGCGGCAGGTTCAGCAGGGTGTAGTTGGTGAGCGTGAAGACGGCGTTGTTCTGGCCCGAGTCACCGTGGGTCAGCGCGATGCCGTACCCGGAGAGCAGGAAGCCGAGCGCGATGAGCAGCCCGCCGCCGGCCACGAACGGGATCATGTAGCTGACGCCGGTGAGGAGCCAGCGCTTGAGCGACTGGCCGAAGTGCTCGTTCTTGGCGGTGGACTCGCCCTCGACGGCGGCACCGCCCTGCACGCGTGCGGCGTGCGGGTCCTCCGAGGCGCGGATGGCCTCGGCGATCATCTTGTCGGGCTCGTCGACACCGCGCTTGACGGGTCCGGACACGAGCGGCTTGCCGGCGAACCGACCGCGGTCGCGGACGTCGACGTCGACCGCGAACACGACGGCGTCGGCACGGGCGATGAGGGCCGGGTCGAGGGGTTCGACCTGCGAGGACCCCTGCGTCTCGATGTGCATCTCGGCACCGGCACGCTGGGCGGCGGCGACGAGGGCGTCGGCCGCCATGTAGGTGTGCGCGATGCCGGTCGGGCAGGCGGTGACGCCGACGAAGACCTTGCGGCCCGCCTCCGGCGCGGTGGCCGGTTCGGAGGCACCGCTCGCCTTCCCGACGCCGGCCTCGGCCACTTCGCCGCTCACCTCGTTGTCGACCAACCGGACGATCTCGTCGGGGGTGGTCGCGGCACGGAGCGCGGCGGTGAAGTCCTCGCGGATGAGCGCACGGGCCAGGGTCGAGAGGACCGTCAGGTGGTCCTTGTCCGCCCCTTCGGGCACGGCGATCATGAAGACGATGTCGGCGTCGCCGTCCGGGGCGCCGAACGGCACCTTCCGGGCCAGGCGCGAGAACGCCAGCGTCGGCTCGGACACCGACGCCGACCGGGCGTGCGGGATGGCGATGCCACCGGGGACGCCCGTTCCGACGCTCGCCTCGCGCTTGATGGCGTCGTCGGCCAGCGTCGCACCGTCGGCGGCGCGGCCGGTCGCGGCGACGCGATCGGCGAGCACCCGGATGACGTCGGTCGACGTGGCGCCGAGGTCCTCGTCGAGGCCGACGAGCTGTGCGCTGATGAGGCGCGGACTCGAGTCTGCGGACATGTGCTTGCTCCTTCGCAATGGCGCTGATCGCGCGGTGGTGCAGGTGTTCGTGGGGTGGTCGGGCGGGGTGGGGAGGGCATCAGGCGGGTTCGGGGGCCGGGTGCGTGTCGAGCACCCGGACGGAGACCGCCGTCGGGTCGGTGTGGTCGAGTGCCGGCACGTCGCTGCCGGGCAGTGCTGCGGCCGCGGCACCGGTGGCGACGGCCTGTGCGAGACGCTGCTCGGGTGCGGCTCCGGCGACCTCGGCGAGCAGGTAGCCGGCGAGGGAGGAGTCCCCCGCTCCGACGGTCGACCGGGCGACGATCTTCGGTGCGGCGGCGGCGAAGGCCCCCTCGTCTGAGACCAGCACGGCGCCGGCGCTGCCCAGGGTGAGCAGGACCGTGCCGACGTTCTTCCGCCGCAGCCGCTGGGCTCCGGCCACCGCGGCGTCGAGGTCGCGCTCGTACTCCTCGGGGTCGCCGCCGACGACCTCGGCGAGTTCCTCGGCGTTCGGCTTCACCAGGTCGATCCGTTCGCCCGACTGCAGCAGCGCGGTGAACGGCACCCCGGACGAGTCGACGGCGATCCGGACGTCGGCACCGTGGCGGGCACGGACGGCCCGGACGAGCACGGCGAGTGCGTCGTCGGGCAGACCGGGCGGCAGCGACCCGGCGACCACGACCCAGCGGGCGGCGGGGCCGGTGGCGGTCGCAGCGGCGGTGTCGGCGACCAGGGCGGCGAGGTCGTCGAGGCGGCCGGCGAGCGAGGGGCCGGGTTCGTTGAGCTTCGTCGTGGTGCCGGTCGGTTCGGTCACGGTGACGTTCGAGCGGAGGGGCGCCCCGATCGCCAGCGCGGCCGTCGGGATGCCGCGGGTGGCCAGGCCGAGCAGCACCGGGTCGAGCTCGTCGCCGGGCAGGACGGCGACGGTGTCCCCACCGCTCGCGACGACCACGCGGGAGACGTTGACGCCCTTGCCGCCGGGTTCCGCGGTGGACCGGGTCGCACGCTGGACGGCGCCGCGCTGCAGTTCGCCGGCGAGCTCGATCGTGCGGTCGAGGGACGGGTTGGGGGTGACCGTGACGATGCGGGCGTTCATGCGACGACCACCTCGACGTCGGCGTCGGCGAGCGCACCGGCGAGGTCGGCCGGGGGCTGTTCGTCGGTGACGAGCGTGTCGATCTCGTCCAGGCGCGCGAACCGCATCAGGGCCTCCACGCCGTGCTTGGCGGCGTCGGCGAGCACCACGGCCCGTCGGGCGGCGAGCACGTAGGCGCCCTTCACGGCGGCCTCGTACTCGTCCGGGGTGCTCAGACCGAAGCCGGCGGACAGGCCGTTCGTGCCGATGAACGCCACGTCGGGCCGGAGCGCGCCGATCTGCTCGACGGTGGCCGTGCCGACCGCGGCGCTCGTGACGCCACGCACGCGGCCGCCGAGCAGGTGCAGTTCGAGGTGCTCGCTGTGCTGCAGGGTCGCGGCGATCGGCACCGAGTTCGTGATGACGGTGATCGTCGAGCCGGCGACCTCGGGCTCCCAGCGGGCGAGCTCGGAGGCGACGGCGGCGCAGGTGGTGCCGGCGTCGAGGGCGATCGAGCCGGTGAAGGTCGGCGGCACCAGGCGCATCGCGGCGCGGGCGATGGCGGACTTCGCGGTGCCGTGCTGCCCCTCGCGCTCGGCGACGCTGAGTTCGACGACGCTCGAGCGGCCGACGGGGACCGCTCCCCCGTGCACCCGGCGCAGGACCCCGGCGGACTCGAGGGCGTCGAGGTCACGGCGAACGGTCTCGGTGGTGACGTCGAAGTGCTCGGCCAGACCGGCGACCGACACGCGACCGGCGGACTGCAGCTCGGCGGCGATGGCGGTGTGCCGCTCGGTTGCGTACATGCCCGAACTCCTTCGTTCCGTTGGGTTTCGAGCACTGTACGTCTGAAACCCACAAGAACGCAACCGTTCCGTCACGCAACCGACACGTCCACAGGTGTCGGTCGTCCGAGCGCTACCCCTTCACGGCACCCGCCGTCATCCCGCTGACCAGCCGGCGCTGCACGATGAGGAAGAACACCACGACCGGGATCGAGAACAGCACGCTCGCCGCCATCAACCCACCGAAGTCCGTGCCCTTGTTCGTCGAGAACCCGGCGAGCCAGACCGGCAGCGTGTACATCCCCTGGTCCTTGAGCATCACGTACGCGATCAGGTAGTCGTTCCACGCCGCGATGAACGCGAACACGCTCGTGGCGATGACCCCGGGCATGACGAGCGGGAACAGCACGCTCCACAGGATCCGGAAGGTGCCGGCGCCGTCGACCTTCGCGGCCTCTTCGATCTCGACGGGGACGGCCACGAAGAAGCCGCGCATCACCCAGATCGAGAACGGCAGCACGCTCGCCACGTACGCCAGGATCAGCCCGACGTAGCTGTTCAGCAGCCCCAGGGTCTGGAACGACAGGAAGAGCGGGATGAGCAGTGCGCCCGACGGGATCATCTGCACGAACAGGATCGCGACCAGGATCGCCCGCCGTCCGCGGAACCGGAACCGCGACAGTGCCGCCGACGCCAGGAACCCGACGACGATCGACAGCAGTACGGCCGCCACCACGACGATGGTGGAGTTCCGCAGGTAGACGAGGAAGCCCTCCTGCGTGAGCGCCCGCGTGAAGTTGTCGAGCGTCGGGTGCAGCGGCGCCCAGATCGGGGTCATCGTGGTGACCTCGTCGGCGGGCTTGAAGGCCGTGTTCACCATCCAGTAGATCGGGAACACCCAGACCAGGCAGAACACCACGGCGATGGTGTTCGCGACGATGCGCGGCTTGCGTTTGCGCACCCGCACGGGGCCCGGCGCGGAGACGCTGCCCGCGCGGGGCGCCGTTCTCGAGACGGTCACAGGTCCTCCTCACCGCTGCGGACGAGCCGGCGGATGTAGTAGCTGGTGAGCACCCCGAGGATCAGGGTCGAGATCACGGCGATCGCCGCGCCCTGCCCGTAGGCGTTGGACACGAACGACTGCACGAAGGTCCAGATGCCGAGGGTCAGCGTGGCCTCCTCCGGTCCGCCGCGGGTGAGCAGCCAGATCTGGTTGAAGACGTTGAAGTCCCAGATCACCGACAGGATCGACACGAGCAGCAGCGTCGGCGCGAGGGCCGGCAGCGTGATCGCGCGGTACATCGTCCACACCGAGGCCCCGTCGAGCGCACCGGCCTCGTAGTACTCCGGCGCGATCTGGGACTGTGCGGCGTACAGCGTCAGCGCCACGAACGGCACGGCCTGCCAGATGACGAGCGTCAGCACGATCGTGTACGCCTGCCCCGGGTGCGACGCCCAGTTGTCCTGCGTGTGGTCCCCGAACACCCGCAGCTGCGTGATGAGCCAGTTGAGCACGCCGTAGAACGGCTGGAAGAGCCACTGCCAGACCAGGCTCGAGGCCACGTTCGGCATCGCCCAGGCCAGCACGAGCACGACGCTGACGACCGTGCGCATCGCGACCCCGAGACGGGTGAGCAGCTGCGCCACCCCCATGCCGATGACGATCGTGCCTAGGACCATCGCGCCCGTCACGAGCACGGTGCGCAGGATGACCGGCCAGAACGACGCGTCGGTCAGGACGTCCGTGTAGTTCGTCAGCCCGGTGAACCCGGCCTGCCCGGTGAAGATCGCCCGCAGCCCGTAGTCCTGGAACGAGATGACGACGAGCCGGACGAGCGGGTAGACGACGAGGGCCAGGAGCAGCAGTGCCGCCGGGGCCAGCAGGACGAGCGGCGCCCGCGACCCGACCGGCGACCGACGACCCGTGCCCCGCCCGCCTCGACGGGAACTCCGCGACGGACCCTGAACCGGCCCGCCAGCCTGCCCGTCGGCCCGCCCGCCGGTGACCGGCGCGGACTGCTCCGCGTCGGTCACCGGCTCCGCAGTGGACGTCATCGCCTACGGCTGCGCGTTCAGCGCGGTCGTGAGGTGCTTCGAGAAGCCCTCGGCGGCCTGCTCCGGCGACTTCCGGCCGGTGGCGACGTCGGCGAACATCGACTGGAACGAGGCGTCACCCTCGATGGTGGCCCAGCCCGGGGTGGCCGGGGTCGGTCGGCTCGTACCGGCCGCCTCGAAGTACGGCTTGTGCAGCTCGTCGACGTCGCCGGCGACCGCGTCGAGCAGCTCGGTGGAGTTCGGCTCCCAGCCGTCGACCCCGAACACCTGGTCCTGCTGGAACTCCTTCGAGGTCAGGATCTTCAGGTAGTAGAGCGCGAGCTCCTGGTTCTTCGCCTTGGCCGGGATCCCCAGGTCGGAGCCACCGAGGAACACCGGCTGCGTCTTCCCCGCCGTGGACGACGGCATCGGGAACGTGCCGATGCGATCGGCGAGCTCCGGCTTCGCCGTGGTGATCGAGCCGATCTCCCAGGCGGACCCGAGGAACGCCGAGGTGTTGCCCTGTGCGAAGACGTCGCTCTGCGAGGGCTTGTCGGTGTTGATGTCCTGGGTGGACTTCGCCGAGTACGTGTTCTGGAAGTCCTTCCAGGCGGTCAGCCCCTTGACCGCGTCCGCGGAATCGAGCGTGCCGGTCCACTTGCCGCCCTTGTCCGTGGCGATCTCGCCGCCGGCGTCCCAGACCCACTGCAGCCCGCCGTACCAGTACTGCCCGGGCATGTAGAAGGCGGAGAAGTCACTGGCCGGGTTGGCGGCCTTGACCTTGTCGAGGTCGGCGGTGAGCTCGTCGTAGGTGGTCGGCACGTCGGTCACGCCGGCGTCCTTCCAGACCTGCTTGTCGTAGACCACGGCTCGGTTGCCGGCGAACAGCGGCGCCCCGTAGAGCTTGCCGTCGACGGTGGCGGGGCCCTCGAGCCCGGTGAGCCAGGTCTGGCCGTCCTTGAGCTCGTCGCGGTACGGCGTCAGGTCGGTCAACCCGCCGGCTGCCGCGTAGACCGGCACCTGCGTGTTGCCGAGGTCGACGACGTCGGGGGCGTCGCTCTGCGCGAGCGCCGTGGTGAGCTTGGTGGTGATCCCGTCCCACTGCTGGGTCTGGATCTTCACCTTCGCCCCGGTGTCGGCGGTGAACTGCTTGCCGGCGGCGTCGAGCACCTTGTCGCTCAGGTCGCCGTTCATCATCCAGACGGTGATGGTCTTGCCCTTGCCATCGGGTGTGCCGATGGACTTCGTGCCGCCGTCGGAAGCGGCGTTGCTCCCGGCGGAGCACCCGGTGAGGGCGAGCGCGCCTGCGAGGGCGAGCGCACCGAGTGCGGCGAAACGCGTTCGTGTCACGATGACTCCCTTGGTCCGACCTTTATGAAAGGACGTTGCGTATTCGCAATAGAAGACCCTGCACGGCCCCTTGTCAACCGTTGGATCGGTCCCTGTGACCGCTTTCGATCCGCGTGTTTCCGGGGCATCACGGATGTCGAACAGATCGACGCAGATGCTTGACCAGGTGGTCATGACCAGGCATGATCTGCGACTTGCGTCCGGTGTGGGGAAGCGACCGTCTGGAGGCCCGGTGCCGGTCCGCCGGACCGGCACGGGGCCTCCAGTGCGCGCGTCCACCGCACGCGTCAGACGGCCGCCAGGGCGGACGTCGGCGGGATCCGCGCCGCGCGTGCCGCCGGGTAGAGCCCGGAGACCCCGCCGATCACGACCGTGGCACCGAGTCCCCCGACGACGGCCCACACCGGCAGTGCGACCGGCCAGCCCCGCGTGACGGCGAAGACGACCGTCACCGCGACGCCGAGCACGACGCCGGCCAAGCCGCCCAGGAACGACAGCAGCAACGACTCGACCAGGAACTGGTCGCGGATGCTCCGACGACGGGCCCCCAGCGCACGGCGGACGCCGACCTCGGCGCGGCGTTCCAGGACGGTGATCACCATCGTGTTCGCCACCCCGATGCCCCCGACGAGCAGGGCCACCCCGCCGATGCCGACCAGCAGCCCGGTGAAGGAGTCGTCCGTGGCGTCCTTCGCGGCCAACGCGTCCGACGGCCGTGTCACGCCGACGTCCTGCGGTGCCCCGGGTCGGACCGCACCGGCGAGCAGGTCCCTCGACCGTTCGACGTGCGCCGGGTCGACGCGCGTGTAGACCGCGGTCGGGGCCCCGTCGAAGCCCAGCTGCCCGGCGAACCCGCGGGGCACGAACACCCGCGAGTCGAGGTCCTCGGCGAGCGCGACGGGGTCGAGCACCCCGACCACCTGCACCCACCGCCCGCCGATCCAGACCCGGCTGTCCGGATGCAGGTCCTCCATGCCGAGGACCGCGGCTGCCCGTGCCCCCAGCACGACCTGCGGCGGCGCCCCGGCGGCGTCGTCGATCCACCGCCCGGCTGCGAGCTGCCCGCCGAGGACCCGTGGCACGTCGCCCCACGCGGCGAGCACCCCGAGGCCCTTCGTCTCGGGAGCCGGGACGTGGTCGTTCCGGTACACGCCGGTGTCCGGCACGGTGCCGACGGCGGCGGCCGACTCGACGTCGTCCTGCCGCAGCACCGACTCGAGTGCGGTGGACGGCAACGGGACCGGTTCGCCGAGGCCCTGCGCCTGGGTGAGGGTGAGCACGTTCGTGCCGAGCGTGTCGAGCACCTGGTCGACCTTCGCCTTGCTCGACGACGAGATCCCGACGACCGCGAGCATCGCCGCGATGCCGATCGCGACGCCCAGCGCCGACAGCACGACACGTCCGGGCCGGGTCCGCAGCCCGAAGACGCCGAGGCGGAGCAGGTCGACCGCGCCCACGGACCGACGCCGACTCATCGGGTGACCTCGGGCTCGATCATGCCGTCGCGCATCCGGACCTGTCGTGGCAGCGACGCCGCCAGGTCCAGGTCGTGCGTGATGACCACGACCGTCGTGCCCGCCGCGTTGAGCTCGCGCAGGAGCTCGACCACCGCGGCACCGGACGCTGTGTCGAGCGCACCCGTCGGTTCGTCGGCGAGCAGGATCGTCGGGTCGCCGACGACGGCCCGCGCGATGGCGACGCGTTGGCGCTCCCCGCCGGAGAGCTGGTGCGGTCGGTGGTCCACCCGGTGCGCCAGGCCCACTCGTCCCAAGGCCTCGACCGCCAGCCGCTGCCGCTCGCGCCGGGGCACGCCCTGGTAGAGCAGGCCGTCGGCGACGTTCTCGGTGGCGGTCGCGCCGGCCTGCAGGTGGAAGTGCTGGAAGACGAACCCGATGTGGTCAGCACGGAGTCCGGACAGGGCGTCGTCGGACATCGTCGCGACGTCGTTGCCGGCGATCGTCACCGTGCCGGACGTGGGACGGTCGAGGGTCCCGACGACGTTGAGCATCGTCGACTTGCCCGAGCCCGACGGGCCGACGACCGCGACGAGTTCGCCGGCGGTGACCTCGAGCGACACCCCGCGCAGGGCTCCGACGTCCCCGTAGGTCTTCGTGACGTCCCGGAGCGACAGCACGGCGGCGGATGGCAGCACGGCGGCGGGTGGCAGCACGGCGGCGTTCATCCGGGCACCACCACGCGGTCGCCGGCGGCCAGGTCACCCGTGACCGCGATCCGTCCGTCCGCGCTGAAGCCGGGCTCGACCCGAACCCGCTCCGTCGTGCCGTCCCGCTGCACGACGTCGACGGCGTACCGACCACCGGCGCCCGCGACGAGTGCGGCGACCGGCACGGACAGGACGTCGTGCTCGGTGGTGCCCTTCGCATCGACCTGCGCGGAGGCTGCCGCGGGCAACGTGCGCTTCCCGGGGTCGAACGACACCGAGACGTCGACGGCCGTGCCGCCGTCCTCGCTCGTCGTCGGCTGCACGTCGACGACGGAACCGGGCATCGCCGCCCCGGCACCGTTCACCCGGACCTCGACGTCGGTGCCGACCGCGAGCCGCTCCGCGTCGCGCTGGGGAACGGTCGCCGTGACGACACGCCGGGTGCTCGTGACCTGCAGGACGTCGGCCGCCGCACCCGCGCCGGCACCAGCGCCACCGGCCCCCGCCCCTGCGCCCGCTCCGCCGGCGATCAGTTCGCCGAGCCGACCGTCGACCGAGGCGACCCGGACCGCGCCGTCCACGAACGCGACGTCGTCCGCCGTCAGCACCCCCGTCATCTCGTGTCCGCGGTCCTGCTGCCACTGCCGGACGGCTCGCGCGGTCCGTGGACCGAACCGGTCGTCCACGGACACGTCGTACCCGAGCGCGGCCAGGTTCTCGTTGAGCTGCCGCACGTCGGCGCCCTGCAGCCCACGCTGAAGGTCCCGCCAGAGCGGCACGGTGCCGTACATCGCACGGACGTCCCGCTCGTCGACGGCGTACAGGGCCCCGTCGCGTTCGATGACGTCACCCGCACGGGGCAGCCAGGTGATCGTGCCGGCGGCGGCACCGGGGACCCCCCTCCCCGCGCCGTACCCGAGCGTCCCGGCGAACACCTTCGAGTCGGTCAGGTCGCCGCGCGTGACCGTGGCGGTGGCTCCGGTCGACGCGGTCCCGCCGCGCGACCCGCTGCTGGCCGAGGCTCCCGGACCGCTCGGCACCGTGGCGAGGGCCCACGTCCCGGCCCCCGCGGCCACCGCCGCGACGAGGCACACCGACACGATCACCCGGCGACGGACGCGACGGTGGGTCACGACCCGGCTCCGCCCTGGACGGCCTCGAAGGCCGCGTCGGTGCAGGTGTGGGCGGCCTCGTCGAACGCCTCTTGGTCGTCGGGCTGGAACCGGTTCTGCGCCTCCTGGTCGTCCGGGAAGTCCGGGAACCCCTGCTCCCGCAGGCACTCCGCCGTCTTCCTCGCGATCTCCTCGCTGCCCGGCATCGGTTGCGCGGCCTGCGCGTCACCGGCCGCTGCGGAGTCGTCGAGGCAGCCCTTGAGGTCCTCCTGGTACTGCTCGGGGTCGACGCCGTCGGGTGCGCTGAGCTGCATCGAGCCACCGCCGGTGCCCGGGTCGGGCATGTCGTAGCCGCGGTCGCGCATGCACTCGGCGAGGGCGACGCCGGGTGCCGCACCGCCGGACGCCGCAGTCCCGCCGGCGTCCGGTGACGCGTCCGGTGACGCGTCCGAGCAGCCGACCAGGAACAGGGGCAGCAGGACGACGGCGGCGGCCGCGCTCATCAGGGACCGGGTGCGCCGAGTGGTCGTCTTCGTGGTGTGGTTCATGCCTCCAGCACACCGGAACGGCTGTTTCGCCCCGCGTGCACGTCGGGTTGCACCGACGAAACACGGACCCGGACGAGCAGCCCGCCGGTCGGCCGTGCGGCGATCGACAGTCGCCACCCGTGCGCGTGCACGATCGCGGCCACGATCGACAGCCCGAGACCGCTGTGCTGGCCGCGTGCGCCGTCGGTCCCGCCGCGGCGGAACGGCTCCACGAGCAGCCCCGCCTCGTCCGCCGGCACCACCGGTCCACCGTTCTCGACGACGAACCCGTCCGGCTCCGTGGTCACCAGGACGGCGCCGCCGGGTTCGTTGTACTCGACGGCGTTGCCGACCAGGTTGCCGAGCAGCTGCCGCAGCAGCGTCGGCTCCCCCGGGACGACCAGGCCGGGAGGCCCGGTGCGGCGCTCGTGGGTCAGCGTCACCCCCGTCTCGGCCGCGTCCCGGGCCGACCCCGCGACGACCTCGGCGGTCACCTCGTCGAGGTCGACCGCACGCGTCGCGCCCGCAAGGCCACGATCGGCCTCGGCGAGCACGAGCAACGACTCGACCAACCGCTCGGTGCGGCGGTTCTGCTCCAGCAGCTCCGCCCGGACCGCTCGGACCTCCGCGGGGTCGGCGTCGTCGTGCAGGCCGATCTGCACCGCCGCGCGCTGCACCGCCAGGGGCGTCCGGAGTTCGTGGGACGCCTGGGCGACGAACCGGCGCTGGCTCTCGAACGCGGTCTCCAGGCGGGCCAGCAGGTCGTCGACGGTGCGCGAGAGCCGCCGGAGCTCGTCGTCGGGACCGTCCAGCGCGATGCGCTCGTGCAGGTTCGACGCCGAGATGCGGTTCGTGGTCGCGGTGATCCGGTCGATGGGCCGGAGGACCCGGCGGCTGACGAGCCAACCGATGCCCCCGGCCGCGAGCCCGGCACCCGCGATCCCGATCGCGGACCACTGCCACTGCTGCACGGCCACGAGCCGGATCACCGCCACCGCACCGTCGTCGTCGGTTCCGTCGACCTCGATCGGCGCCGGAGCGGTCGTGGCGCCCTGCGATCCGGACGGCGGGCGCTGCACGGCCGCGGTGTCGAGGCCGGCACCGACACCGGCCAACGACATGGTGTTCGTGAAGACGACGACCCCGGTCGCCAGCGCCATGGCCGCGAGCGCGAACGTCAGGGCCGTCCGGGTCCGGATGCTCCAGCCCCGGGCCCACCGGCTCACAGCGCGTAGCCCTGGCCGGGCACCGTCCGGATCGGGTCCGGGTCCCCGAGCTTCCGGCGGAGCTTCGACATCGTCACGCGGACCGCGGCGGTGAACGGGTCGGTGTTCACGTCCCAGACCTTCTCGAGCAGGTGCTCGGCGGAGACGATCCGACCGTCCGCGCGGAGGAGGGTCTCGAGCACCCCGAGTTCCTTCGAGGTCAGGTCGAGCGGCCGTCCGTCGCGCGTGGCCATCCGCCGGTTCGTGTCGACGACGAACCCCGCACGCTCGAGCACCGGGGCGACGGGTGCGACGCTCCGCCGACCGAGTGCGCGGACCCGGGCGACGAGTTCCGGGTACTCGAACGGCTTGGTCAGGTAGTCGTCGGCACCGAGCTCGAGCCCGTGCACACGGTCGCTCAACGTCGTCGCGGCGGTGAGCAGGAGGATCCGTGTGAGCGCGCCGCGCGCGGTGAGCCGCCGTGCGACCTCGTCGCCGTGCAGCCCGGGGACGTCACGGTCCAGCACGACGACGTCGTAGTCGTGCACCGCCAGCAGCTCGTCGGCGTCGTCGCCGCGGTAGGCGACGTCCACCGCCATGTCCTGCCGGGTCAGGCCCGTCGCGACCAGGTCGGCGAGGGCCCGTTCGTCGTCCACCACGAGTACGCGCATCGATACATCACACGTGACGTACCTTTGCCGGACCTGGGAAACCGGATCAGGCGTCGAACGGCACCTCACCGTGGTCACTGACGCCGGCACGCTGCCGGTAGGACAGGTGTCCGCCGAGGTACCCGCCGACACTGACGACGGCGAGACCCGCGAAGCCGAGCAGCTTGCCCGCGCCGTGGTTGCCGCGCTTCCGCTGCAGCCACGACAGGCCGTACAACGACAGGCCGGTCCAGTTCACGGCCTGGTGCACCCATCCGGTGCGGAGCTGCTCGCGGTTCAGTTCGGACCAGTCGACGTAGCCGGCGACCGAGGCGCTGCTCGCCGAGACGACCCCGACGCCGACCAGGGTCTTGGCGGCCTTCGCGTTGCCCTTCCCGCCGACCAGGTCGAGCACCGCGGCGGAGATCCAGGCGCCGAGGGGCACCTGCACCATGAGCGGGTGGATCGGGTGGCCGAACGGCACGCCGTGCAGCAGCTGGCGCAGGGCCTTCGGCTTGGCGAGGGCGTTCACGACGGCACGGTCGATGTCGACGGCCTTGTCGAGCACGCTCGCGTGCTCGACGGCGTCGGTGAGGCGACGGATCGCGCGGATCTCAGGCATGCCGTGGACGGTAGACGAACGGCCCGCCACCGGTCCCAGGAACCGGTGACGGGCCTCCCGTCCGTCTTGGTGGACTACTCCTCGACGATCTCTGCCAGCTCGAAGGGCTCGACCGTCAGGCCGTCGCCGTCCGCCGCGACGTCCACCCGGACGGTGTCGCCGTCACGGACGTCACCCGACAGGATCGCGCGGGCCAACCGGTCGTCGATCTGCCGCTGCATCAGGCGGCGGAGCGGCCGCGCACCGTAGAGCGGGTCGTACCCACGCTCGGCCAGCCAGCCGCGTGCCTCGGGAGTGACGGCGAGCTCGAGTCGGCGGTCGGTCAGACGGCGGGCCAGCCGGTCGACGTAGAGCGACACGATCTGCCCGAGGTCGTCGGCCGTCAGGGCCTGGAACACCACGATGTCGTCGAGGCGGTTGATGAACTCCGGCCGGAACGCCTGCTGCACGAGCTCACGGACCGCCTCTTCCCGCTGCACGTCGCTCAGGGACAGGTCCGTCATGAACTGCGACCCCAGGTTCGACGTGAGCACGAGGATCGTGTTCCGGAAGTCGACGGTGCGCCCCTGGCCGTCGGTCAGCCGGCCGTCGTCGAGCACCTGGAGCAGCACGTCGAACACCTCGGGGTGGGCCTTCTCGATCTCGTCGAGCAGGATCACCGAGTACGGACGGCGGCGGACCGCCTCGGTGAGCTGTCCACCGGCCTCGTACCCGACGTACCCGGGCGGGGCACCGATCAGGCGGGCCACGGAGTGCTTCTCGCCGTACTCGCTCATGTCGATGCGGACGAGGGCCTTCTCGTCGTCGAACAGGAACTCGGCGAGCGCCTTGGCCAGCTCGGTCTTGCCGACACCCGTCGGGCCGAGGAACAGGAACGAACCGGTCGGGCGGTCCGGGTCGGAGATGCCGGCGCGGGTGCGACGGACGGCCTCGGACACGGTGGTCACGGCGGTGCGCTGCCCGATGATCCGGCGGCCGAGCTCGCTCTCGAGGTGCAGGAGCTTCTCGGTCTCGCCCTGGAGCAGTCGGCCGAGCGGGATGCCCGTCCACTGCGCGATGACGGCGGCGATGTCCTCGTCGGTGACGCTGTCGTTCACCATCCGGTCGGCGCTCTCGGCCTGTTCGGCGGCGGCGAGCTCGGCCTCGATTCGGGGCTTCTCGCCGTACTCCAGCCGGGAGACGAGTTCGTAGTCGGCCTCGCGCTGGGCTCGCTGCGACCGCATGTTCAGGTCGTCGAGCTGCTGCTTGAGCTCACCGATCCGGTTCAGGCTCGCGCGCTCGGCCTGCCAGCGCTGCTCGAGCTCGGCCAGCCGTTCCTCGCGGGTGCGCAGCTCGTTGCGCAGGGTCTCGAGGCGGGCCTTCGAGGCGTCGTCCTTCTCCTGCTTGAGCGCGAACTCCTCGACACGCAGACGGTCGACGTTCCGCTTCAGCTCGTCGATCTCGACGGGGCTGGAGTCGATCTCCATGCGGAGTCGGCTCGCGGCCTCGTCGATCAGGTCGATGGCCTTGTCGGGCAGCTGCCGGCCGGAGATGTACCGGTTCGACAGGCTCGCGGCCGCGACCAGCGCGGAGTCGTTGATCGTCACCTTGTGGTGCGCCTCGTAGCGTTCCTTGAGTCCGCGGAGGATCGCCACGGCGTCCTCGACGCTCGGCTCACCGACGTAGACCTGCTGGAAGCGACGCTCGAGCGCGGCGTCCTTCTCGATGTACTCGCGGTACTCGTCGAGGGTCGTCGCGCCGATGAGCCGGAGTTCCCCGCGGGCGAGCATCGGCTTGAGCATGTTCGACGCCGCGACGGAGCCCTCGCCGCCACCGGCACCCATCAGGGTGTGCAGCTCGTCGATGAACGTGATGACCTGCCCGTCGGAGTCGTTGATCTCCTTGAGCACGGCCTTGAGCCGCTCCTCGAACTCGCCGCGGTACTTGGCGCCGGCGATGAGGGCGGAGATGTCGAGCGAGATGAGCCGCTTGTCCTTGAGGGAGTCGGCGACGTCCCCGGCGACGATGCGCTGCGCGAGCCCCTCGACGACGGCGGTCTTGCCGACGCCGGGCTCGCCGATGAGCACGGGGTTGTTCTTGGTTCGGCGCGTGAGCACCTGGGAGACGCGCCGGATCTCGGAGTCGCGGCCGATCACGGGGTCGAGCTTGCCGCTGCGGGCGATCGCCGTGAGGTCGATGCCGTACTGCTCGAGGGCGGTCTTCTGTCGTTCTTGCGAGTCAGGAGCGCCCTGGAGGTTCGCCATGCGTTCCGTCCTTTCGTTGCGGTGGTCCTGGAGTTGAGTCTACTCCACTCAACTTACGTGCGCTCCGGGACATTCCGGATCCCGACGGCGCAGACGACGGCACCGGCCGCCAGCAGGAGCGCCATCACCACCATGGCCCGGTGCAGCCCGTCGACGCTCACCTCACCGCCGAGCACCACGCCGGCCAGTGCCACCGTGACGAGCCCGGCGATCCGCGCGACCGCGTTGTTCACGGCCGAACCGGACCCGGCCTCGGACTGCGGCACCGATCCGAGCACCGCACTGGTCAGGGGTGTGACCATCAGGGCGATGCCCACGCCGATCAGCACCAGTCCGGGGAACACCGACCACCAGTAGCCGTTCGGGTCGTCGCCGGCGAGCAGCAGCAGGAGCGCCCCGACCGCGCCGACCGCCGGACCCGCGGCCATGAACCACCGCGGGCC
This sequence comes from Curtobacterium sp. MCLR17_040, assembly GCF_003234735.1. Classification (NCBI taxonomy): domain Bacteria; kingdom Bacillati; phylum Actinomycetota; class Actinomycetes; order Micrococcales; family Microbacteriaceae; genus Curtobacterium; species Curtobacterium sp. MCLR17_040. The sequence goes on from NZ_QKTE01000001.1 coordinate 192,334, forward strand.
GTACCGACCGGCCGCGGATCCGACGGCGGTGGACAACGCGAGCAGCATGATCGTCGGCGGCAGCGTCGCGAGGCCGGCGAGCCAGGCCGGGAACCGCCAGACCTCCTGCAGGAACAGGGTGACGACGAAGAACACCATGCCGAGGGCCCCGTAGATGGACAGCGTCGCGAGGTTGCCGACCGTGAAGTTCCGCGCCCGGAACAGCTCGAGCGGCACGAGCGGCGAACCCGTGGTCCGCGTCACCCGCAGTTCCCACGGCACGAACGCCACCAGTGCGGCGGCGCCGAGCACGAGCGCGCCGACCACCACGGGTGCACCCCACCCGAGCCGCTCCTGTTCGATGAGGCCGAGCACGACACCGCCGACACCCACCACGGCGAGCACGGCCCCGACGACGTCGATGCGCGGGCGGACAGCGGGGTGCACGTCACCGGTGATGCGCAGGACCAGCGGGATCGTCACGGCGATCGGCACCGCGGTGAGCACGAAGACCCACCGCCAACCGATGCCGTCCACCACGAGCCCGCCGACCACGGGGCCGAGGATCGTGGCCGCGCTCGACCACGCCGTCCACGTGCCGATGGCCTTCGCCTGCGCCGCCCCGCGGAACGCCGCGACGATGAGGGCGAGCGCGCTCGGCATGACGAGCGCCCCGCCGACTCCCTGCAGCGCCCGGGCGACGATGAGCACCTCGCCGGTCGGGGCGATCGCGCACACCACGGACGCGATGCCGAAGACCACGAGCCCCCACGTGATGATCCGGACTCGGCCGAACAGGTCGGACAGGCTGCCGGCGACCAGGATGAGCGAGCCGAGGGTCACCAGGTACGCGTCGACGACCCACTGCTGCACGACGAGTCCGCCGCCGAGCTCCTGCCGGATCGCGGGGAGTGCGACGTTCACGACGCTCGAGTCGAGCCCGACGACGAACGACGCCAGGATCGCCACCACCAGCACGATCCGCCGGTCGTCCCGGAGCGGCGCGACGCCGTGCGGCACGGGGGCCGGCACAGGAACGGGAGCGGTCATGTGCTCATCCTGCGGCACCGGGCACCCCGCGGTCGATCCCGCACGACGAAGCCCCCGCGACCGAAGTGGTCGCGGGGGCTTCCGACAGGACGGGGCTGGGTGTCCTAACGCCGGGAGTCGGTGTTCGGCTGCGCGGTCGGCCCCGGGTTCAGGACCGGACCGGCAGCGGGCTCGGCGGGGACGTTCTGGACGGTGCTGTTCTGCACGGTGCCGTCCGGAGCCGTGCCGTTGGCCTGGGCCTTCTTCTCGTCGTCGGACATCTCCTTCTTGAAGATGTTGATCGACTGGCCGAGGCCCTTGGCGAGCGCCGGGAGCTTGGTCGCGCCGAACAGCAGGATGACGATCCCGAGGATGATCAGCAGGTGAAGGCCGGTCAGGTTACCAATCATCATGACTCCTTGATCTGGAACTGGTCGCCGTCCGCTGATCGTCGTCGATCACCGCGGCGGAAGTCCGTGTCCCCCCATGGTAACTCCCCCGCCCCCGGATGCCCAGGCCAGCCCCCGGAACGGACACCGTTCGCCCAGGGAAGCGCAGGACTCAGTACGCGCCCCGGGACCGGAGCACCGACGGGACGGTGCGGGCGAGGATCACGAGGTCGTGCAGGAACGACCAGTTCTCGACGTAGTGCAGGTCGAGCCGCACCCCTTCGGCCCAGTCGAGGTCCGACCGGCCGCTGACCTGCCACAGGCCGGTGATGCCCGGGGTCACGAGGAGCCGGCGGTCGGCGAAGTCCTCGTACAGCGCAACCTCGCGGGGCAGGGCCGGTCGGGGGCCGACCAGGCTCATCGAACCGGTGAGGACGTTCCACAGCTGCGGCAGTTCGTCGAGCGAGGTCCGTCGCAGGAACGCACCGACCCGGGTCACCCGCGGGTCGTCCTGCATCTTGAACAGCGGGCCGGCGCCCTGGTTCTCGGACTGCAGGGCAGCCATGCGCGCCTCGGCGTCGACGCACATCGTCCGGAACTTCAGGATCGGGAACTCCGTGCCACCGCGACCGACGCGGACCTGCCGGAAGAAGACCGGACCGCCGTCGCCGGCGCGGACCGCCAGCGCGACCGCGGCCAGGACCGGGGAGAGCAACGTCAGGCCGAGCACGGCGCCGACGACGTCGAGTGCCCGCTTGCCCATCCGGCGACGGTAGTCGGGGGTCTCGACGTGCATGAGCGGCAGCCCGTCGACGGGGCGCTCGTGCACCCGCCCGGCGGCGATGTCGGCCAGGGGAGAGGACACCACGAGCTCGACGCCGTGCTCCTCGAGCTGCCACCCGAGGCGACGGAGGCGGGCGTGCCCACCACGGACAGCACCCGCGACGACGACGGCCGAGACGCCCTCGGCCCGCGCGTGCGCGAGCACGTCATCGATGCCACCGACGACCGGAGCCGTCGCAGCCCCCAGGTCGACCTGGGCTCCGGCCGGAGCGCAGTCCGTGACGACGGCACGCACGCGGTAGCCGGCACTCGGCGCAGCGGCGATGCGCGCGCCCACGTACCGGACGTCCTCGGCGTCGCCGACGATCAGGACGTCCTGCAGGTGCTCACCCCGGGCGCGGCTCCGGGCCAGAACCGTCCGGACGCCCTTGCGACCGAGCGCCAGGAACGCGAGCCCCAGCGGGAACGCGATCGCGACGTACCCGCGGGCCAGGTCGAGCTGCGCTGCGTACGCCACGACCGCGACACCCGCGATGGCGACAAGGCTCGCGGTGACGAGTCGGCGGTACTCGTCGCCGCCGATGCCCGCGATCCGGGGGTCGCGGGTGCGGAACACCGAGAGGAGGAGCATCCAGACCACGACGATGGCGGGGGCCACGACGAACTCGAACCAGCCCGACCGCGGCCGGACGGATGCGAGCTCCCAGGGGAACCGCACGACGTGGGCGATGACGAACGCGGTGAGCAGCAGCACGAGGTCGAGCAGCGCCAGTGCGGGGACGAACCCTCGGCGTGCCCCCGCCGGAGCGACCGTCCGGTGCGACGCGGTGGCCGGAGCAGCTCCGGAAGGGAACGCCACGGGCACGGTCGGGGGCAGCACGGTCGGCACCGCCCCGGTGGGTGGGCGCATCGCGAGCGACATCTGGGGCCTCCTGTCGACCGGTCGACGAGGTGGTCGACCGGACGCCGGAGTCGCTTAGGTCACGACAACGAGCGGCGCACCCTTGAATATATCACCGTGTCGTTCTGCATATCAACGGACGAGCGCGCGGTCCAGGCTCCACAGCACCGGCGCCTCACGGAGCGCCGGGATGTCGGCCTCGGTCACACCGCCGAGCCGGAACACCACCCGCTCGTCGGGCAGCAGCGTCATGAACCCGCGGTCGACCGTGCCGTCGGCCGCGACCCGGTCCGGCTGCACCAGCAGGTCGCGGACGAGCGAGTCGGCCTCGACGGTCAGGTCCAGGCCACCGTCGACCACCGCGAACGAGGTCCGGTAGCGCGCGGGCTCCCACCGCATCGCGGCGTCGGGACCAGGGGTCCAGACCGCGCGGCGCCAGTCCATGTCCGCGATGATGAGCTCGTTGGCCGGGTCGTCGACGACACCGACCGACTCGGGCAGGGCGACGACCGCGACGCCGGCCGACGACAGCCGGACCGGCAGCGACGCCTCGGCCAGGATCGTGCCGGCCGTGGTGATCCGGCGCACCCGCACCACGCTGTCGTGCCCGGTGCGGGTCGACCGGACGGCCACCTCGACGGGCGAGGACCCGAACGCACCGGGTGAGACGCCCAGCGAAAGCGTGTCCGCGAGCTCGCCCAGGTCGGCCGTCTCGCCGACCGCAGGGGACGCACCCGGGTGATCCGGGCCTCCAGTCCGCTCCGCACCCGACGGTCCCGACGGTCCCGACGCACCCGACGCACCTGACGCGGCGACCGCGCCCGACGCACCCGCGGTACCGGCCGCACCCGGCGTCACCGCCACCGACGACACCGGACGGATCGTCAGCAGCACGTCGTCGTACAGGCGGCGCAGCTCGTGCGCCAGCGGCTTCAGGCGCCCCGCAGAGTCGATCGCCGACCACGACGACACCGGCCACAGGTCGTTCAGCTGCCACACCACCACGCCGGTGTTGCGCGGCCAGTGCGTGCGCCAGTGCTCGATGCCGGTCGCGATCGCCCGCGCCTGCTGCAGCTGCGTCAGGTAGTGCCACGCGTCGAACGCGGCCGGGTCGACCGCGCCGAAGCGCGGCTCCAGCCCGCGGGCCAGCTTGGCCATCCCGTCCGCCGCCTTCTGGTGGTGGACCACACCGGGCGAGTCGACCCGCAGCGGCGCGTCCGTGACCGCCTCGCGCAGCGTGCGCCAGGCGGGCGGCGCCTGCCAGCCGAACTCCGACACGAAGCGCGGCACCGACTCGCGGTAGGCGGTGTCGGGCAGCCGGTTCCAGACGTCCCACGAGTGGTGCGTCTCGTGGTCGACCTCGTTCGCGGGCAGCGACTCGGAGCCGGACCACGGCGACGCGACCGTGTAGAAGCGCGACGGGTCGACCGCGTCGACGATGGTCGGCAGCAGGTCGAGGTAGTAGTCGAGTCCCCAGCCACGATCGCCCAGCTCCGCACCCCAGCCGTCGGCGTCGTGCAGCCAGATGTTCTCGTTGTTGCCGTTCCAGACCACCAGCGAGGGGTGGCGGGCGAGCCGGGCGACGTTGTCGCGCGCCTCGGCGATGACCTCGCTGCGGATCGGCTCGACCTCCGGGTAGGCCGAGCACGCGAACGGGAAGTCCTGCCAGACGAGCAGACCGAGTTCGTCGCAGACCTCGTAGAAGTCGCGCGATTCGTACACTCCGCCGCCCCAGACGCGCACAAGGTTCGTGCCGAGCGAGGCCGCGGCACCCAGCCGAGACTCGAGTCGGGCACGGTCGACGCGCGAGACGATGACGTCGTCGGGGATCCAGTTGACGCCCCGGACGTCGATGAGCGTGCCGTTGACGTGCACGGCGAAGGGGCGGCCGATGCCGTCGACCTGGGTCTCGATGCGGGTGGACCGGAACCCGGTGCGGAACGTGTCGCGGTCGAGCACCTCGCCGTCGACGGTCTGCAGCTCGACCACGACGTCGTACTGCGGCTGCGCGCCGTAGCCGCGCGGCCACCAGCGCCGCGCCTCGGGCACGCGCACGGTGACGACGGTCTCGTCGTCCTTCGGGGTCAGCTGCGCGCGGGACCGCTGGCGCGTGGTGCCGCCGTCCTCGGTCTCGCCGCTCACGGTGACGACGAGCACGAGGTCGTCGTCCTCGCCGTCCTGGTCCAGGTCGTTCATGCCCGAGCGCTCGACGGTGATGTGCGCGTCGAGCACGCCCTCGCCGGCTTCGACGTCCACGAGCGGGCGGACCTCGCGCAGGCGCGCAGTCGACCAGCGCTCGATCGCGACCGGCCGCCAGGGGCCGCTTGTGACCGCCGTCAGACCCCAGTCCCAGCCGAAGTTCGACGCCATCTTGCGGACGTACGGGAACGGCTCGTCGTACGGACCGGGCATGCTGCCGGCCTTCGCGGCGACCCGACCGGCCTCGCGGTAGGGCGACTCGAACAGGATCTCGAGGTCCTTCGTGGTGCCGCCCGACCCCGTCTGCACGCGGGCGTCGAACCGGTACCGGCGGTGCATGTTGCGGGTCGTGCCCACGACGACGCCGTCCAGACTGAGCTCCGCGACCGTGTCCAGGCCGTCGCAGACGAGGTCGACGCGCTCGTGGCCCCGCGGGTCGACGTCGACCGTGCGGCGGTAGGCCCAGTCGGCGCGGCCGACCCACTTCGCGGCCTGCTCGTTCAGGTGGAACGTCGGGTCCGGCAGCAGGCCCTCCCGCTCCAGGTCGGTGTGGACCTGGCCCGGCACCGTCGCCGGGATGGTGCGGCCCGCGACGCCGTCCGGCGCACCGGTTCCTCCGGCCATCGTCACGGTCCAGTCGTCGCGGAGTTCCTCGCGTTCGAGGGTCATGCGGGTCCTTCTCTTCGGCGGCAGGGTGTCCGTCAGCCTCGGTCGGGGACGCCGACCGGCGGTCCGACCCGCGGCCCGTTCCCACGGCCTGGAGGCTCGGCACCGGTTGCCCGGGCGTCGTCACGTCGCGCGCACGAACGGGTTGCGCTCGCGCGAGGGGTGCTCGGCGATGCTAGTACGGGATGCTTTCGGCAACCTAGGTGGTGACAGGGGCGGGTCGCGCGGGCAAGGTGGGAACGTGATCACCGTCGAACTCGCCAGGTCCCTCCGTGACGCCGGCCTCCGCTGGCACCCCGAGACCGGGGACCGGTTCGTGATCGACAAGCCCGGCATCGACGACGACGTCTACACGGTGTCCGAGATGACCGTCGAACGGCACGATTCCCCCACCGGCACGATCCTCGGCTTCAACGGCACCACCGAGTGGGCGCTCGACTCGGTCACCGCCACCGAGTCGCTCTGGCTCCCCCGTGAGGACCAGCTGCGCGAACTGCTCGGGCCGTCGTTCATCGGACTGACCCGCGTGCAGGTCGGCGGTCGCGTGGTCTTCACCGTGACGGCGACGATCGGCGGGGCCGACCGCAGCTTCGCGTCCGAGGTGCCGGCGATCGCGTACGGCCAGGCCCTCCAGGCGTACATCACGGCCGCGCTCGCGTGAACGGCACGCCCGGGGTCGCCGTTCCTGGGTGTTGGTGGAATGGGCGCTGAGGGGCGTTTGGTTGCATGACACCATGACCGTTCCGAACATCACCCTGAACGACGGCAAGACCATCCCGCAGCTCGGCTTCGGTGTCTTCCAGATCGACCCCTCCGAGACGAAGGCCGCCACACTGGCCGCGCTCGAGGTCGGCTACCGCCACATCGACACCGCCGAGATGTACGGCAACGAGAAGGAGGTCGGCGAGGCGATCGCCGAGTCCGGCATCGACCGTTCCGAGATCTTCGTCACCTCCAAGCTCAACAACGGCTTCCACGCCCCCGAGGCGGCGCTGGAGAACGGCAAGAAGTCGGCCGACCTGCTCGGCGGCTACACCGACCTGTTCCTCATCCACTGGCCGCTGCCCACCGTCTCGGACTTCGTCCCGACGTGGAAGGCCCTCGAGGAGCTGTACCACGCCGGCACCGCCCGCTCGATCGGTGTCTCGAACTTCCAGGCGCACCACCTGCACCGCCTGCGTGCCGAGACCGACGTCCCGCCGTCGGTCAACCAGATCGAGGTGCACCCGTACCTCGCGCAGGACGACCTCCGCGCCGTGAACCGCGAGCTCGGCATCGCGACCGAGGCCTGGTCCCCGATCGCGCAGGGCCTCGTCCTCGACGACGAGACCATCACCCGCGTCGCCGCGTCGGTCGGCAAGTCCCCGGCCCAGGTCGTCCTCCGCTGGCACATCCAGCGCGGCGACATCGTGTTCCCGAAGTCGGTCACGCGTGCCCGCGTCGAGGAGAACTTCGCGATCTTCGACTTCGAGCTCTCGGACGAGGACATGACGGACATCACCGCCCTCGACAAGGGTCACCGCACGGGCCCCGACCCCGACACGTTCGACTACGTGCCGGCCTGATCGGTCCCCCACCGCACCACGTCGCGAGAGCCGTCCGGGTCAGCCCGGGCGGCTCTCGCCGTCCGTGGCCGGTCAGCGGTTGGTCGCGACCGAGGCCGTCACCGTGAACTTCGGGGTCCGGACGACCTCACGGGTCGGACCGACCAGGCGCGAGAGCACCGGCCGGTAGCGCAGGTGCGTGTTCCAGACGCACCACAGTTCACCGCCGGCCTGGAGGATCGTGGCCGCGTTCCGGAACATCGCCTCGGCCGTGTCCGTGGTCACCGTGGTGTCCGCGTGGAACGGCGGGTTGCAGAGCACGAGCTGTGCGGACCCCTCGGCGAGCTCGTCGCCCGCGTCGGTCCGCAGCACCGTCACCCGGTCGGCCACGCCGTTGGCCTCCGCCGTCGCGCGCGTCGACTCGACCGCGATGCGGGACACGTCGGTGGCGATCACCCGCACCGACGGTCGCCGACGAGCGACTGCAGCCGCGATCACGCCGTTGCCGCTCCCCAGGTCCACGATCGTGCGCGCGGTCGGGACCGCCTGGTCCATCGCGTCGAGCAGCACCCGCGTGCCCTGGTCGAGCGACGTCCCGGCGAACACACCCCCGTGGGCGACCAGGGTCATGCCGAGGTCGTCGACGTGCACCGACCGGGGCCAGGGGTTCGTCGTGGCGGCGCGGTTCGCCTGTGCGCGGAGCGGGTCCTGCGCGATGAGCAGTCGCGACTTGCCACGGCCTCGTGATGCCGTGACCTCGCCGAACGAGCGCCGGAGCACGTCGTTCTGCGTCACGTGCATGTACTTCACGTTGCCGCCGCAGAGCAGCACCACGTCGGGCGCGGCGAACCGGGCGACGGCGCGGGCGATCTCGTCGAGGCGATCGTGCGACTTCGACAGCCGCAGCACCACGAGCCGCACGTCGCGGAACGCGTCCTCGAGCGAGTCGGGGTGGTGGTAGCCGCGCAGCCCGAACGTGCCGGCGTTGGCCTCGAGCGCCCGCTCCCCCACCAGGGAGTCCTGCACGACGCGGATGTCGCTCGCGCCGTACTGCGTGATGAGGCCGAGCGTCAGCACCCCGTACCGGTCGTCGACGACCGCGACCTCGCCGGGCTGCCGGAGCGCGTCGCCGTGCACGTGCGGGGCTTCGTCGAGCAGGAAGCGGTCGGTGCCGTCGATCGCGATGAGGTCGGGCGCGTCGTCGTCGCGTCGGCGGAAGAGGTCGGCGAAGTCTGGCACCGCGTCAGCGTACCCGGCGGCGGCCCGCACCGGAGCGAGTGGTGATCGCACTCGCGATATCAACAGGCTATGTATTTCACATGTCAATACACTGGGAATCCCCCCACCAGAAGGAGCCCCCCATGGCATCCACCTCGTTCCGGAGCGCCGCAGTCGTCTGCGGTGTCCTCACCGCTTCCCTCGGCTTCGGCGTGCTGACGCCCGCCGTCGCCACCGCTGCCACCACCACTCCCGCGGCATCGGCGGGCTCCACCGTGCAGGAGGACAATCCCGACTTCGACTCGATCCCCGTCGACCCCGCGCTGACAGCTCCGAAGTTCTACCAGGACTGGAGCACGCCGTACGGGTCCCGCACCGTCGCCGGGGACGCCGGCGGCGACGACGTCTGGCTCGTCATCGGCAACACCGCCTACGACCGCTCGACGGGAGGCGGCCTGTTCTTCCTGAACGTGCAGGACCGTCACCAGGACGCCGGGCTCGAGGTGATCCGGGTCCACACCGCCGCGGACGGCACGCAGACCCGCGGCGAGCGGGTCCCGATGCCGCGGAGCATCCGCATCGACGGGCTGCAGGAGCAGAACACGTTCACGCCGGGCACGACCCACTTCGCCGGCAGTGCGACCGCAGGAGCCACGATCGTCGCGAAGGACACCGCGTCCGGTGACACCCTGTTCACGACCGACGTCAGCAACGCTCGGAACGGCAGTGGCTCGTGGAGCGCCGACGCCGACCTCGCCGACGCCGACCACGTGATCACCCTCACGCAGACGACGCCCGACGGTCGGACCAACGAGCTGCGCGACGTCCGGTTCGCACCGTCCGCGAGCGACGCCCCGGCCGCACCCACCCTCGAGACCACGGAACGACGGCTGGACGGCTCGTTCGTGCTGACCGGCAAGCACGCGGACTCCGTCGACTCGGTCGTCGTCGAAGACGAATCGGGAGCGACGATCGCCGACGCGACCCTCGCCCAGACCGGCTACGTCGCGCAGATCCCGCAGGAGCGCATCGGCTCGACGGTCTACGTCGTCGCCAAGGCCGCGGACGGGACGCCCTCGAGCCGCACCGCAGCCCCGCTCGCGCAGCTCCCGACGGACGCGTCCGTGCCGAAGCCGACGCTGCGATCGGTGTTCGTCCACACCGACGGCCGGGTCCAGGTCGTCGGTGAACCCGACGGGGCGCCGGGCCTCTGGATCCTCGACGGCGATCGCGTCGTCGACGGCATCGCGCACAACGACCTCTGGAGCTACGTCATCCGCGCGCAGGAGACCGGCAAGCAGCTCGAGATCGCGAACCTCGGCTTCGACGGGCAGGGGTTCTCCTCCCTGTCGGAGCGCGTGGCCCTCCCCCGTCTCCTGCAGGTCGACGGCATCACGGACGAGAACACCTACACGCCCGGCGCTCACGCGTTCGAGGGGACGGCCGAGGCCGGCGCGACGATCACCGCCACCGATCAGCGCGGCCGTGAACTCTTCAAGACGCCAGTCACCGGTGCGCGCTCCGGCGTGGGGACGTGGAAGGCTTCGGCCGACCTGACCAGCACGGCCGGGTACGACCTGACGTTCACGCAGACCACCGCCGACGGCCGCACGTCGGTGATGCGCAACATCGCCTTCACCACCGAGAACGACTCCGTTGCACCGATCGTGGTCGAGACCCCCGCGATGAACGGCACCGCCACCGGCCCCCGCCCCACCTTCACCGGCACCGGCCAGGCCGGGTCCACGATCGAGATCCGCGGCACCTCCCGCGTCGTCGCGACCGCCAAGGTCAACACCGACGGCAAGTGGACCGCCCCGTCGAACATCGACCTCGGTCGTGGCAGCTACGCCCTCACCGCGAAGCAGACCACCACCGGCAACGCCACCAGCGAAGCCCCCGTCCGCTTCTCCATCACCGCCACGGCAGCGCCGTTGACGGTGACGTCCCCCGGGATGAACGGCACCGCCACCGGGCCCCGCCCCACCTTCACCGGCACCGGCCAGGTCGGCTCGACGATCGAGATCCGTGGCACCTCCCGCGTCGTCGCGACCGCGGAGGTCAGCGCCGACGGCAAGTGGAGCGTGGCGTCGAACATCGACCTCGGCCGTGGCAGCTACGCCCTCACCGCGAAGCAGACCACCCCCGGCAACGCCACCAGCGAGCTCCCCGTCCGCTTCACCGTCAAGTAAGCCACACAGCCCACAGAACGCCCCCGGCGACCAGATGGTCACCGGGGGCGTTCGTTGTTCTCGGGCACTCATGCCCTCCAACGGCACTTCTTCCGAGCCGAGGCGCGATGTCGCGCAGCTGCGCGACATCGCCATTGAGTAGCGGCAGAGAGCGCGGATTCGTGCAACATGGTACATTTCACGTATGAATACGTTTCGAATGACACGGCCGCTCGCCGCCATCGCGGCGGCTGCTGCCCTTGCCGCACTCATGTCTGCAGCACCGACTGCGGCGCACGCCGCCAGCCCTGACGATTCCGGACCGTCCGAACAGATCAAGCTCGTCGTGGAACGACAGGCCGACTCCTACATGTCTTTCAATCTCCGCACAGACGGTGCCGTCGTCATGGCCCCCGGCCTGTCACCCTCGTTCGACGCCGCCGCCGAGTCCGCCGCCACGGTCTCCGCTCCGACCATCGGCGAGACGGGCAAGGTCGTCTTCGAGAACGGCAAGTGCCTGCAGGCTTTCGGTCCCGCATCGAACGGATGGACGATCGTCTCGAACTCCTGCGATGAACGAGGCACCCTCTGGCAACGGACTCCTTCCGGCGCGTTGAAGGTCGTCGGGGAACAGCCGCGCCGGATGGAGTACTTCGGCAACGCGAACGTCGTCACGAAGCGCGCCGTCACCGGCTTCGAGTACCCGGTCGGAGTCGCGTCGACACGCTGACGAACGACGACGGGCCCGACGCTTCTGAAGCGTCGGGCCCGTCGTCGTTCTCCGACACTCAGCGCGGTCCGCGGTACAGCACGATCTGCGTGTTCCGCTGCGGCCTCGACCCCGCCTTGAGCGAGATCGCCGCACCACTCGCGGTGGCGGCGAAGACCCGCGCGCCGGGCCGGTTGATGAGCTGGTCGGCCAACGCCGACTCGAGTTCGCGCACCCGGTCGCGCAGCGCCTTGTTCTCGTTCTCCAGGTCGAGCACCCGCCGGATCCCCTCCAGCGACACCCCCTCGGAGCCGAGGCGCGCGATCTCGCGCAACTGCACGACATCGCGCATCGAGTACCGCCGCGACCCACCCCGTGTGCGGCCCGGCACGACCAGGCCGAGCCGGTCGTACTGCCGCAGCGTCTGCGGGTGCATCTCGGCGAGCTCCGCAGCGACCGCGATCGCGAAGACGGGCGAGTTCTCGTCCATGTCGGTCATGGCGCGTTCCTTTCCGTCGTCCGCGTGGGGTGAAAACCAGCCTGGAGGCTCGGTGCGGCTTCCTGACGGAGCCGCGCCGGGCCTCTCCCCACCGGCACGGCCGGCCCGCCGCTTCGCGACGGGCCGGTACCGGCGGCGTGGGCCCAGACCGGTCTACTGCTGTGGTTGCGTGCGCGCTAGTCGCGCGCCTTGGCGAGGAGGTCCTCGCGGGGGTTCTCGTCGGGCAGCGCAGCCGCGAGTGCTTCGACGGCCTCGCGCTGCTTGTCCGACAGGTGCGACGGCACCGCGACCTGGACGGTCGCGAGCAGGTCACCGGTGCCGTTCTTCGTCGTGACGCCGCGGCCCTTGACACGCAGGACGCGACCCGACGGCGTGCCGGGCGCGACCTTGAGCTTCACGGGCGAACCACCGAGCGTCGGGACCTCTATCGTCGCGCCGAGCGCTGCCTCGGTGAACGTCACGGGGACGTCCACGCGCAGGTTGAGCCCGTCGCGCTCGAACACCGGGTGCTTCCGCACCGACACGGCGACCACGAGGTCACCTGCCTCACCACCGTCGGGCGAGGGCTCGCCGCGGCCACGCAGACGGATCTTCTGACCGTCGGCGACACCCGCGGGGATGCGGACGTTCACCGGTCGACCGTTGCCCTGCGACAGCTTGACGGTGTCACCGGCGATGGCCGTCGTGAAGTCGAGGGTCGTCGACGCCGTGACGTCGCGGCCCTTCGTCGGCCCACCGAAGCCGCGGTAGCCGCCGGAGGTCTGGCCGAAGCCACCACCCCCGCCGAACATCCCGCCGAGGATGTCCTCGAAACCGCCGGCACCGCCTGGGCCGCCCTGGCCGAAGCGGACGCGCTGTCCGCCACCGCCCTGCTGCCCGAACATCCCGCCGAAGACGTCCTCGAACCCGCCCTGGCCCCCGCCGCCCGCCGTGAAGCGAGCGCCGGAGCCCATGGCGCGGACCTGGTCGTACTCCTGGCGCTGCTCCTTGTCGGAGAGCACCGAGTACGCCTCACTGATCTCCTTGAAGCGGTTCTCGGCGGCGGCGTCACCCGGGTTGGAGTCCGGGTGGAACTGCCGCGCGAGCTTCCGGTACGTCTTCTTCAGCTCGGCGTCGGAGGCGTCCTTGGACACGCCGAGGACCTTGTAGAAGTCCTTGTCGAACCAATCCTGACTGGCCATGGATCACCTGCCTTCTTCTGTCGTCACCGTGGGGACCCGGCTCAGGCCGGGACCGCCACCGCGACCTTGGCCGCGCGGAGGACCCGCTCACCGAGCTTGTAGCCCGGCTCGACGACGTCCGCGACGGTCTGTCCGGTGGCACCCGGGGTGGGGAGCTGGACGATCGCCTCGTGGATGTTCGGGTCGAACGCCTCGCCCTTCTCGCCGATCTGCACGAGCTTGAACTTCTCGAAGCCCCCGCGGATCTTCTGGCCGATGACCTGCATCGGGCCCTCGGCGAGGTCACCGTGGGCCTCGGCCCGGGTGAGGTCGTCGAGCGCCGGCAGCAGGGCCCGCACCACTTCGGCGATGGCGACCTCGCGGTTGGCCTCACGGTCACGCTCGACGCGCTTCCGGAAGTTCACCAGCTCGGCCTGCGCACGAAGCATGTCCGCACGCATCTCGGCGACGAGGTCGCGGTCCTCGGTGCTCAGCTTGTCCTCGGCGATGCCGCGGGCGGCGTCGGCGAGCAGCGCTTCGTCCTCCGGGGAGAGGTCGTTCGCTGCATCGGCCGCCGGGCCCCCGGCGGCGGGGCCGTCCGTCGGTACTTCGACGTCGGGCCCCTCCGCCTCGATGAGGTCCTCGGGCTCGGCAGCGTTCGTGGCGTCGCCCTCGACCTGGGGCTCGTCCTCGTTGGGCGCGTTGTCCTTGGGATCCGTCATCGTTACTTCTTGTCCTTGTCGTCCTCGTCGTCCACGACCTCGGCGTCGACGATGTCCTCGTCGTCGGCCGGCTGCTCACCCGCGGGCTGCTCGCCACCGGCGGTGCCGGCTGCTGCGTCCTGCTGGCTGTAGATGGCCTGGCCGAGCTTGCCCTGCGACTCGTTGAGCTTGTCGAAGGCGGACTTCACGGCGTCGTCGTCCTCGCCCGCGAGCGCGGACTTGAGCGCGTCGACGTCGGCCTGCACCTCGGACTTGACGTCCGCGGGGAGCTTCTCGTCGTTCTCCTTGATGAGCTTCTCGATCGAGTAGACGAGCTGCTCGGCCTGGTTGCGACGCTCGTTGGCCTCGCGACGGGCCTTGTCCTCGGCTGCGTGCTCCTCGGCCTCGCGGACCATGCGCTCGATGTCCTCCTTCGGCAGCGACGAACCGCCGGAGATGACCATCGACTGCTCCTTGCCGGTGCCCTTGTCCTTGGCGGACACGTGCACGATGCCGTTGGCGTCGATGTCGAAGGTGACCTCGACCTGCGGGACGCCACGGGGAGCCGGTGCGATGCCGGTGAGCTCGAAGGTGCCGAGCGGCTTGTTGTCACGGGTGAACTCGCGCTCACCCTGGAAGACCTGGATGGCGACCGACGGCTGGTTGTCGTCAGCGGTCGTGAAGGTCTCGCTCCGCTTGGTCGGGATCGCGGTGTTGCGGTCGATGAGCTTCGTCATCAGGCCGCCCTTGGTCTCGATGCCGAGCGACAGCGGCGTGACGTCGATGAGCAGGACGTCCTTGCGCTCGCCCTTCAGGACACCGGCCTGCAGTGCAGCACCGACGGCGACGACCTCGTCCGGGTTGACGCCCTGGTTCGGGGACTTGCCACCGGTCAGCGACTTGACGACCTCGGCCACGGCGGGCATGCGGGTCGAGCCACCGACGAGCACCACGTGGGCGATGTCGTTGACCGAGACACCGGCTTGCTTGATGACGTCGTTGAACGGCTTCTTGGTGCGGTCGAGCAGGTCGGAGGTCATCTGCTCGAACTGTGCACGCGAGATGGTCTCGTCCAGGTTCAGCGGGCCCTCGGCGGTGAGCGTCAGGTACGGGAGCTGGATGTTCGCCGACATCTGCGACGACAGCTCCTTCTTGGCCTGCTCAGCCGCTTCCTTCAGGCGCTGCTTGGCGATCTTGTCCGTGGACAGGTCGACGCCGTGCTCGTCCTTGAACTTCTTGACCAGGTAGTCGACGATGCGCTGGTCCCAGTCGTCGCCACCGAGGCGGTTGTCACCGGAGGTCGCGCGGACCTGGATCGTCGAGAAGTCGTCGTCCTTGCCCACCTCGAGCAGGGAGACGTCGAACGTGCCGCCACCGAGGTCGAAGACCAGGATGAGCTCGTCTTCCTTGCCCTTGTCGAGGCCGTAGGCCAGTGCGGCCGCGGTCGGCTCGTTGATGATGCGGAGGACGTTGAGGCCGGCGATCTCACCGGCGTCCTTCGTGGCCTGGCGCTCGGCGTCGTTGAAGTACGCCGGCACGGTGATGACCGCGTCGGTGACGTCCTCGCCGAGGTACTGCTCGGCGTCGCGCTTGAGCTTGCCGAGGGTGCGGGCCGAGATCTCCTGCGGCGTGTACTTCTTGCCGTCGATCTCGGTGGTCCAGTCGGTGCCGACGTGACGCTTGACCGACGCGATGGTGCGGTCGACGTTCGTCACGGCCTGGCGCTTGGCGGTCTCGCCGACCAGGACCTCGCCGTCCTTGGTGAACGCCACGATCGAGGGCGTCGTGCGCATGCCCTCGGCGTTGGCGATGACGGTGGGCTCGCCACCTTCGAGAACTGCGACGACGGAGTTGGTGGTTCCGAGGTCGATGCCTACTGCACGTCCCATGTGTTGCTCCTCTTACTTAGGGGTAAGTCGTTGGACTTGCGTCCGATGGGCTCAACTCTACTCCTGAGTCGGCCGGAGTCAACTTCAGAGAGAGCAAACCTGCGCCAATCCCACTCAACTCCCAGCCCGAGCGCCCGGTTGCTAGCACGTTCGTATGTTGGTATTTCACGTGATATTCTGAATACACATGCGCCGTCGGAGTCTGTCGACGGGCGTGCCCCTTCCCGCACAGCCGCTGTCTGCGGCCTGTCCTGAAAGATGCACATGTCTCACAAGAAGAGGGCATCGACTGCCCTCAAGTCCATGGGTGCGGCCGGGCTGGCCGCTGCCACCATCGTGTCCGGCCTGTCCTTCGGTGCCGCTCCCGCCACTGCCGCTCCCGACTCCCGCGCCAGCTCGACGCAGGCCAACGAGGTCACTGGCCTCCGGGGCAAGTTCGTCATCTCCTACGTGAATCAGGGCAACTGGTACACGGGTTACAAGGCGCCAAAGGCAGCGGGATCGGTTGTTCCGGCCGTCTACGTCTCGTCGGCGAGTAGTGCGCGTGCCGCCGCCGGCACCTGGATCATGCCGAACACAGACGCATCTGGCTCCATCCGGGCTGATGGCACGGACCTATGCATGACCGCAACCAGCGGGATCCAGGTGACATCTGAGCGCTGCGACGGACGCAAGGCTCAACAGTTCTCATGGGTCGCTGGCGGCGCTGGGGTCGGGTCGAAGACACTCGTCTCCAACTTCAAGGCCAGCAACAACTACCTGTCGAACTGGGGTGCCAACCTCACTCCTGGCGCGACGATTCAGGCCGTCCTCGGGCGGAACGCAAGCTTCACGACCATCACGAGCAACCTGTCCCCGGTGGTGCTCGCGAAGCCGTTGACCGCATCCGTGTCGAACACGAACAACATCAGCAAGAGCGCCCAGATCTCGGGGACTGCAACCCCGGGCGCGAAGGTGTCGATCGGCACTCAAGAAGTAAAGGCAGATGCTACTTCCGGTGCGTGGTCGATCACCGTCTCCGATCTTCAGGGCGGCAAGAACGACCTCGTCGTGGTCCAGACGGTCTACGGCGTCGAACACGACCGCGTCACCGTGTCCCCCGAGATCGTCGAAGGTGGCACGCTCGTCGGTGTCGATCAGGGCCCGATCGAACTCGAGCGCGGCGATAGCACGGCGGTGCCGTTCGTTGTCGAGAACCGCGAATCCCGCACGGACACCAAGGGCACGGTCGTGCTGACCGCTCCGGACGGAGCGACCTTCTCCGAGCAGGACACCGTCCAGGGCTCGTGGCGTCGCGTCGGCAACACCGCGTGGAACGCTTCCACGTCCATCCCGCTCTCGAACGGTCGCCTGTCGAACGACAACACGACCCTCACGTTCGACGTGGACTGGGCCAGCGAGCGCCCGACGAACCAGCAGTACCGATTCATGATCGACGTCACCGCTGCGACAGATGCACCGGAGACCCAGAGCGCCATGGAGTTCGACTTCAGCGGAACGAGCAGCACGAACGACTTCCGCGCACAGGGCAAGACCACCACGACCGTGACGGACGCCGAGGTTCCGGCACCCGATGCACTCGTCGTCACCACCCCGGCCGACGACTCAACGGTCGACTCCAAGCGCCCGGTGTTCTCGGGTACCGGCGACGAGGGCGCCACGATCGAGATCCGCGACGCCGACGACAACCTCATCGCGACCACCGTCGTCGAGGACGGCGCCTGGAGCGTTCCCGCAGCCGCCGACCTCGCGGACGGCTCCTACGAGTTCGACGTGACCCAGACCCCGCTCGCCGGGGCGCCGAGCACCGAGAAGGTCTCCTTCACGGTCGCGACGAACCCGCTCACGACCGAGCTCACCGCGGTCGGCGCGTTCGATGACGACGTCACCAAGCCCGCCACGATCTCCGGCGACGCCACCACCGGCGCGACCGTGATCGTCAAGGACAGCCTCGGCAACGAGGTCGGCCGCACCGAGGCCGTCGACGGCAAGTACTCCATCCCGGTCCCGCCGTCGTTCGCCCACACCGGCGTCAACGACTTCGCCGTCACCCAGACGAAGAACGACACGACCTCGCCCGCGAAGGACGTCTCGCTCGACTACGGCACGCCGGCACCGATCCGCATCACCAGCCCGGCGAACGGCTCGACGGTCCAGAAGAACGGCCTGACCTTCACCGGCACGGGTGACAACGGCGCTCGTATCGATGTCCGCGGTTCCGTCCGAGCCATCGCGACCGGTACCGTCGCCGACGGCACCTGGAACGCACCGGTGACGATCGACCTGTCGAACAACGTCTACAACCTGCGCGCCGTGCAGACCACCAAGGGTGGCCTCACGACGCAGGCACCGATCACGATCACGATCACCGACGAGGCCCCGGTTGCTCCGGTTGCTCCGCTGACCGCGACCGCCGCGTTCAACACCACGGACGAGAACCTGCCCGCGACGATGACCGGCTCCGCCAACCCCGGCGCAACCGTCACCGTGAAGGACAGCAACGGCGACACCATCGGCACCGCCGTCGCCACCAACGGCCGCTACACGATCACGATCCCCGCGAACAAGGCCCACTTCGGCGTCAACGACTTCACCGTCACCCAGACCGTCCGAGGCCAGGTCTCCGCACCACTGGACCGTTCCCTCGACTACGGCAACCCCGCAGCCCCGGTCATCCAGACCCCGGCCAACGGCGACACCGTCACCAACGGCTCCATCCGCTTCACCGGCACCGGAGCCACCGGCGCCAAGCTCGACATGCGCGGCAACACCTCCTCCATCGGTGACACCAAGATCACCGACGGCGCCTGGACCGTCGACGTCTCCCGCCAGCTCAACCCGGCGGTCTACGCCCTCCACGCACTCCAGACCAGCAAGGGCGGCCTCACCCAGCGCGACAACATCACCGTCACCGTCCGCAACGAGGCTCCGGTTGCTCCGCTGACCGCGACCGCCGCGTTCAACACCACGGACGAGAACCTGCCCGCGACGATGACCGGCTCCGCCAACCCCGGCGCAACCGTCACCGTGAAGGACAGCAACGGCGACACCATCGGCACCGCCGTCGCCACCAACGGCCGCTACACGATCACGATTCCCGCGAACAAGGCCCACTTCGGCGTCAACGACTTCACCGTCACCCAGACCGTCCGAGGCCAGGTCTCCGCACCACTGGACCGTTCCCTCGACTACGGCAACCCCGCAGCCCCGGTCATCCAGACCCCGGCCAACGGCGACACCGTCACCAACGGCTCCATCCGCTTCACCGGCACCGGAGCCACCGGCGCCAAGCTCGACATGCGCGGCAACACCTCCTCCATCGGTGACACCAAGATCACCGACGGCGCCTGGACCGTCGACGTCTCCCGCCAGCTCAACCCGGCGGTCTACGCCCTCCACGCACTCCAGACCAGCAAGGGCGGCCTCACCCAGCGCGACAACATCACCGTCACCGTCCGCAACGAGCAGATCACGGCACTGACGGCCAACGGGGTCTTCGCGCAGGACGTCGAGCAGAACGCCGTCGTCTCGGGCAATGCCCAGACCGGGGCAGACGTCATCGTCCGCGAAGGCACGACGGTCATCGAGAGCGTCAAGGCCGTCGACGGGAAGTACTCCGTCACGATCCCGGCCACCGTCGCCGGCGTCCGCACGTTCACCGTCACCCAGACGGTCAACGGCACGGTCTCGGCGCCCAAGACCGCGACGCTCGACTACGGCACGCCCGCGGACCTCGTCATCGAGACCCCCGGCAACGGCGGGACCCTCCGCGGCGACCAGGTCGTCTTCACGGGAACCGGTGCCCCGGGAGCCAAGGTCGTCCTGAACGGCACCGTCAGCCGCCTCGGCTCCGCAACGGTGAACGGTCAGGGCGCCTGGACGATCTCCGTCGAGCGCACCCTCACCCCGCAGGCGTACACGCTGTTCACCAAGCAGATCACCAAGGGCAACCTCAACGGCCCTGCTGACCAGCGCACCATCAACGTCATCCGGTAACACCACCAGCACCATGTGACGGGCGCCCCTCCACCAGGAGGGGCGCCCGTTCCCGTGCGTCAACCGCGATGCTCGAGGAGAACAGCAGGACAGAACGACGAATGCCGCCGGCCTCGGGCCGGCGGCATTCGTCGTTCTGCGTGCGTGACGATCAGCGCGTGCGGAACACGTTGTCCTCGCCGTCGTCGCTGATCTTCGGCTCGTTGTCGCTCGTCAGGCGGTTGCCGTCGGTGGTCACCCGCACCGAGCCGACCTGCTTCGCGGCGATGTCGTTGATGGAACCGGAGACGACGAGTTCCTCGACGTTCCCGAGGTGGACGACCGCGTTGCCCGCGGTGATCTCCACCGACGCGCAGTCCCCGACGGTGACGTCCTTGTTGGCCTGGTCGACGACGGCCTTGCCGTCCTTGCACCCGGCCTGGACCTTCTCGATGTCGGCGGGCGGGTTGGAGAAGACCTGCTTGTCGGCCTTGGCCGTCGCGCTTGCACTCGGCTTCGGGCTCGACTTGTCGTCGCCGGTGCCGGAGCACGCGGTCACTGCAGCGAGGATGCCGACGACGGTGAGTCCGGTGACGAGCAAGCGGCGGACGGGGGGATGAGAGCTCAGGGCCATGGTGTGTTCCGATCTGGAGCGGGAGATGTCGGGCGCGACAGTGGACCCGAGGACATTTGTATGTCACCTTCTATACAATACTTGATATGCTGAATGCATGACAACTGATCGGTTGCCTCGGGCGGCCTTCCTCAGCCACTCCGCAGCCCTCTCCGGGGCAGAACTGCTGGTCGCCCGCGTGACGGCGGCGTGCACGAGGATCGAACCGATCGTGATCCTCGGTGAACACGGCCCGCTCGAACGACTCCTCGCTGACTCCGGGGTGCGCTGTCAGGTCGTGCCCCTCGATGCGACCGTCCGGAATCACACCGCCGCCACGGGTGCGGGGCTCGTCGAGAAGACGGTGAGCACACTCCGCGCCACCCACGAACTCACCCGCGTCCTGGGCACCCTCTGCGTCGACGTGCTGACGACCCACTCGGCGAAGGCGCACATCTGGGGTGGACTCGCCGGACGGCGGGCCGGGATCCCCGTGGTCGCCCATGCACACGACCTCGCCGGTGCCGATGGGTCGTCGCGAGCGAACGCAGCGTTGCTCCGGCTCGCGTTCGCGGTCCTCCCCCACACGGTGATCGCGAACTCCCGGACCACGGCCGGGTCGCTCGGTCGCCTGCCCCGGCCCGTCGCCGTCGTCGCCTGCCCCGTGTCCGTCCCGGCGGAAGCAGCGCCGCACACCGCTTCGGCGTTCACGATCGGCATGGTCGGACGCCTCACGCCGTGGAAGGGGCAGGACGTCGTCCTCCGCGCCTTCGCGGCCGCCCGCGCAGCCGGTCTCGACCCCGACGCACGACTCCGTCTCGTGGGCGCACCGCTGTTCGGCGCTGACGACGCGTTCGCCCGGGCGCTGCACACACTCGCGTCCGACCTCGGCGTCCGCGACTCCGTCGACTTCCGTGGGCACCAGCACGACGTCGCCGCCGAGATGGCCGCATGTGACGTCGTCGTCCACGCCAGCACACGCGCAGAGCCGTTCGGCCAGGTCGTCATCGAGGCGATGGCGCTGGGCCGGGCCGTGATCGCCAGCGACGCGGGTGGCCCCGCCGAGATCATCACCGACGACCGGGACGGTCTCCTCGTCTCGCCCGGTGACGTTGCAGCGCTCGCGTCCGCCATGGTGCGACTGGCAGACGACCAGGAGGCCCGGGGCCGGCTCGCCGACAACGGCCGTCGGACCGCCAGACGGTTCGATCTCCCCCGCGTCGTCGCGCAGCTCGAGGCGATCCTGGTGGCGACCGCCCGCTGACGCCGGACGGCGGCACTGCACGTGCGCGTCGCCTGTCGCGGGTCGACCCGGCGACGGAGGGTGGGCCTCCTGGCCGGCGCGCGTCAGGAACGGACGGCGCTCGGGATCCCGGTCCACGCACCGATCTCGCGCCGGAAGCGCGTGGTGGAGAACGTGTCGGCCCGCTCTCGGCAGTCCGCACCGTCGAGTGCCGCCGCCGCTTCGACGGCCGACCGCAGCGTCGACGGGGCGAAGTCGTGCAGGACGACGCCGCTCCGGTCGGGCTCCACCGAGTCGCACGCGCCGCCGAGAGCGTTCACGACGACCGGCGTGCCGAGCGCCATGGCCTCGACCGGCATGATGCCGAAGTCCTCCACCGGCGGGAACACGTAGACGGCCGCACGCTGCAGTAGCGCCGCCAGAAGCGCGTCGGACGGCCGGACGACGATGCGGACGTCGACGTCCGAGTCCGCGGCGAGCGCCCGGAGCCGTTCGAGGTCGGGTCCGTCTCCGGCGAGCACCACCGGTCGCGCAGATGCCCGGCCGGCCTCGATCACCACCTCGAGTCGCTTGTACGGCACGAACCGGGAGGCCCCGAGCAGGAATCCCGCGGGCAACGACTCGAGCAGGGCACGCTCGCAGTCGTCGAGCTCCCGTGCCCAGTCGTCGACAGCGGTGAGCCGTTCGACCCCGACGGGTGGGTGGATCACGACCGCGTCGACGTCCCAGCTCGCGCGGATGCGCTGCTGCACGAAGCGGCTGTTGGCAGCGACGTGCCGGAGCGCCCCACCCCGACGGCGGTCCACTGCGCGGAGCGCGGGGCCCGCGAGCCGTGCGGCGACGGACGTGCCGCGGGCATCGAGCTCCGGGTTCCAGAGGTACCGCGCGGGCGTGTGCACGTAGGTGAACTGGCGCTCGGGATCGACCCCGGGCACACGGGCCTGGTGTGCGAACAGGTGCGAACTGACGAGCGCCCAGTCGTACAGCCCGAGGTCGCGCAGCCCGTGCGACCAGAGCGCGGGGAGGAACGGGACAGACAGGGCCTTGCGCCCCCGCAGCGGCGTCGGCGCGAGGGCGCTCTCGATCACCCTCCGGCCGGGGTACCGGCCCGGGGCGTCGTTCCAGAGGCCGAAGAGGTCGGCGTCCGGGTACTCGTCCGCCATGGCGTCGAGGACACGTTCGGCGCCGCCGACCGCTTCGATCCACTCATGCACGAGCAGTCCGCGCATCGCGAGCTCCTTCCGTCGCTCGTGCGGCACAGGCGACGACGGCGTCGATCGCCTCGTCGGCCAGCGCGCACATCCGGGCGTGATCGGCGTCGTCTCCGCGGACCGGGTCGGTGATGTCGTCCGCCTCTGGGTCGGTGGGGGCGGTGCCGAGTCGTGAACCTGCGACCAATCTGGGGAAGTCGTCCCAGAACCCCGCGCCGACGGCGTCCTGATCGAGGAGCGGACGGACGAGCCGCTCGAACTCGCGCAGCGTGAACGTCCGCCGCAACAGCGCGGGAGCGAGGTCGAGGACCGCGGCACGGTGCTGGCGTTCCAGGGTGAGGACGAGCGCGGGGCCGTCGAGCACGCGTGCCGTCAGGGGCGTCCCTGCGAAGCCGGAGGGGTCGGCTCCGTGGCGCAGGACGGCGTCGGACGAGCGCGGGAACATTGCTGCCCCTTGCTCGGCGGCGGTCCCCGCGCTCGACACCTGGAACGCTCCTGGGGCGACAGCGTCCAGGCGGGCCTGGAGCACGCGTTCGACGTAGGGGGAACGACAGACGTTCCCTTCGCAGACGATGAGGATGGCGATCACGATCGAGTTCCTGTCAGTGCGGGGACGGTGGGCCGGAGGGTGGGAATCGTGGGCCGGAGGGCGGGGACGGCGGTCGGAACCCACGTCGGGGTCGCGCAGGCCGCGATCAGGACCCAGAGGACCGGGGTCGAGAAGTCGGGCGTCCCGACGACCTTGGCGACGAGCAACGCGACGAGTGCCGTGGCCGCCGCGACCGTGCCCGGACGCCGGATCGCGTTGGCGATAATGCCCAGGACGAGTGCCGCGAACGCCGCGGTGCCCGGGATGCCGACGGTGGACAACAGGGACATGCCGAACGACGACGGCCGGCTGCTGCCGATGCCGGCGCCCATCCCGAGCGTGTCCGCGAGGACGCCCCAGCTGAACGTGTCCGCCCCGGTCCGGGAGTCGTACGACTTGCTGTCCACCTTGTCGACGACGAGTTCCCGGATCGGCGCGAGCAGGTGGTCACCGGCGACGAGGGCGACCACGGCCACGGTGAGCACGCCGATGACGAGCCACGGGGTGCCGACACCACCGCGGACGACGTACCGGACGGCCAGTACGACGATGCCCAAACCGATCACGACGGCGGATGCGACGACGGCAGTGCCCGACGACGCCTGCAGCAGGTTGGAGCACGCGAGGGCAGCTGCCGCGGACCAGAGGAACCGGGCCCGGCCCGTCGAGCGCAGCGCCGCAACGACGAAGAACGCGACCGCGGGCAAGGAGAACGCGGCGAGCTCGCTCGGTTCACTGAAGACCCCGCGCAACCGGTCCTCCGTCGTGGTCCAGGCGTACGCGACGTTCGGCAGGGTGTCGAAGACGGGAGCCGTCACGTCCGCTCGGAACAGGAGGA
Source organism: Curtobacterium sp. MCLR17_040 (assembly GCF_003234735.1). Classification (NCBI taxonomy): domain Bacteria; kingdom Bacillati; phylum Actinomycetota; class Actinomycetes; order Micrococcales; family Microbacteriaceae; genus Curtobacterium; species Curtobacterium sp. MCLR17_040. The sequence goes on from NZ_QKTE01000001.1 coordinate 216,640, forward strand.
GGAAGCCCCGGATGCTCGTCGTCACCGTCCCCACCACCAGCGCGACACCGACCGCGAGGACGGCGCCCCGCACGCGCACCAGGTAGAGCGCGCAGCAGGCGGCGAGGAGCAGGTAGGCGAGCTGTGCGCCGTTGCTCACGGTGTAGGCGAGTACACCGGGGTCGGCCACCTGGTGATCGACTCCCCCGCGCGAGACGAGGACCCGGATGCCGCCGAACATCCACGGAGCCAGCGCGGTGATCACCGTCGTCCAACCGAGGAAGACGGCGAACGCGTTCGCAGTCCAGTGCGACGTCCCCAGCCGACGCGTCCCGAGGAGTGCGCAGGCGCTGGCTGCTGCCGCGACGGTGAACAGCGGCACGCCGTTCCCCCCGACGACGACGCCCGCGGAGTACGGCAACCCGGCGGCCGCCCCGATGATCACCGGCAACCACTCACGACGCACCGTCAGTCCGACGCCGAGCGCGACGAGGAGCACGGCTCCGAGGACGGTCATCCGGGCTTCCTCCACTTGGTTGCGTAATATTTCATATCAACTACTATGAGTATCACACATCGAAACCCGAAGGAAAGGCTCGGATGACACTCGCGCAGTTCATCGACGTGCTCCGGCACCGCTGGATCTCCATCGCTGCGGTGCTGCTGCTCGCAACCGGGCTCGCGGCGGCCTTCTCCGCGGTCCAAGCGCCGCAGTACCGTGCGACGAGCGAGGTGTTCGTGTCCGTGGCAGGCGGGGACTCGGTCACCGACCTCAGCCAGGCCAACACCTTCTCGGCCGCGCGCGTCAAGTCCTACGAGGCGCTCGCGGTCACACCCCAGGTGCTCGGACAGGCCGCGAAGCAGCTCGGTCTGCCGGGTGGTGGCGGCCTCTCGCGGGTGGTGACGGCGGAGTCGAAGCGCGACACCGTGCTCATCTCGATCAGCGCCACCGACGGATCTCCGTCGCAGGCCGCCGCCATCGCGAACGCCGTCACGGCTCAGCTGGTGAAAGTGGTCGAACAGGTCGAGAACGAGGGGGCCGCCACCACCGGCCTCGTGCACCTCAGCGTCTTCCAGCCCGCGACCGCTCCGAGCACACCGTTCTCGCCCCGCCTGGCCGTCAACATCGCGATCGGTGTGCTCGCCGGCCTCGCCCTCGGCATCGCCCAAGCCGTCCTCCGCGAGGTCCTCGACACCCGCCTCCGCTCGTTCGAAGCACTGCGCCGGCTGACCCAGGCGAGCGTGCTGGGTGAGTTCGCACTCGACGACTCGGTCGTGAAGGAACCACTCGTCTCGTTCGGCAACCGCTACAGCACGCGAGCCGAGGCGTTCCGCCAGCTCCGGACCCACCTGACCTACACGAACCTCGACGGGGACGCGCAGAGCATCGTCGTGACCAGCGCGACGCCGGGCGAGGGGAAGTCATCCACCGCCGTGAACCTCGCGCTCATGCTCGCCCAGAACGGGTCGCGCGTCGTCCTCGTCGATGCCGACCTCCGACGACCGACCACCGGCACCTACCTGGGCATCGAGAGCCGCGTCGGACTCTCCACCGTGCTCACCCGGCAGGTCGCCCTCGACGACGCCGTCCAACAGGTCGGCGCGGACACGCCCCTCCACGTCCTCGCAGCGGGGCGCGTTCCCCCGAACCCGAGTGAACTCCTGAGTTCGAGCCGCATGGTCGAACTGGTCCGCGAACTCGAGTCCCGCTTCGAGTACGTGATCGTCGACGCCCCTCCGATGCTCCCGGTCACCGACCCCGCTGTGCTGGGCACGATCTGCAGCGGTGTCCTGCTCGTGGTGAGCGTGGACGGGCGGACCAGACGCGCCGACTTCACCGCTGCAGAACGGACCGTGACCCAGGTCGGCGCCCGCCTGCTCGGCCTCGTCGTGAACCGCCTGCCGGTGCAGCGCCGCGCGAAGACCTACTACAACTACGAGCCGTCGGCGCCGGTCAGCGAGAGCCCTCGTCGATCGTCGCGAGCTCGCCGCACCCCGGAGGACCACTGATGAAGCCGCCCGCACGCCGTTCCCTCGTCTACCTCGGCTGGCAGGGCAACGCCAACTTCGGCGACGACCTGCTGTACGAGACCTGGCGCGCTGCACTCGACGACCCCCTCACGGTCCAGGCGCCGCTCAACGCACGCGACTACCTCCGATCGGCGCCACGATTCGGGCTCGACCGGCTCCGCACCCTCGGCGCGGAACGGGTCGTCCTGCTCGGCGGTGGGACGTCCGTCGGGTTCGCGTCGTGGGCAGAGCATGCACGGCTGGCGATCCGCAACTTCGGCGCGGACGGCCTGATCGGTGTGGGCCTCGGTGCCGCGTCGGCATCGGACACGTACTCCCTGGCGCGGCAGCAACAACGCTGGGAGGCCTGGCGCACGCTCGAGCGGCTGCACATCGCCGGCGTTCGCGGTCCCCTCACCCAGGACGAGGTCTCCGCACACCTGATGCCCGTCGACATCAGCGGTGACCCGGCGCTGCTCTACCCGCTCGTTCAGCACGTGCCCCGCCCCGCTCGAGCTGCTCCGCGGATCGGCGTGAGCCTCGGGTCCGATCCCCACTCCCGCTTCGACATCGACACCGTCGCCGCGGCCGTCGACGAACACGCACGCGACGTCGGTGCCACCGAGGTGGTCGCGTTCGCCCTGTCGGCAGCCGACCAGGACGCGGCACGTCACCTGTCGGACCGCCTGACGACGTCGTCGGTCGTCCACGCCTACACGGACGTCGCGGCCACGATGGCCGCGATCGGCAGCTGCGACCTCGTGGTGTCGGAACGGCTGCACGGCGCGGTCGCCGCAGTGTCGCTCGGCATCGCGACGGTCCCGCTGTCCTACGCCTCGAAGTGCGACGACTTCTGGTCGAGCGTCACCGGCCGTGCCGCCCCCGTCACGGTGGGCCACTCGGCGGACGACCTGGTCGACGCCATGCGCGCGGCAGAACAGGAGCGTTCGGGCATCGCCGACCGGGTCGGCGAACTGCAGGACCGATTGCAGCGGATCAGGGGCGAGCTGCTCGGCTGGAAGTCGGGGACGCGCTCGACGACGGACCTGCTGACGATGAACACGGTGTCGGTGTGAACGCCGTCGCAGGGTCCGACCACCGGTTCCACCTGGTCATCTCGACGATCCGCTCGCCGGAACACATCGAGCGGTGCCTCGACTCGATCCGCCGAACACGACTGCCGGTCTTCGTGACCGTGGTCGAGCAGCGCCCGACGCCCGACGCGCTGCCGCTCCTCCGGGACCTGATCGAGGCCGGTCACGCAGAACACGTGCACGAGCCCGTCGTCCGTGGGGTCAGCCGCGGCCGGAACCGCGGGCTCGCCACGATCCGTGGGGACATCGTGGCGTTCCCCGACGACGACTGCTGGTTCGACGACGGTGTCCTCGAACTCCTGTCCGAGCGGATGGACGACCGGAACCTCGACGGGGCAGCCATCCCCTGCCGTGCGAGTGACGACAGTGGCACGATGCTCCGCTGGCACCGACGGGCATGCCGGGTCACGAGCTGGCGGGTTCCCCGGACGATCGTCGCTGCAGGCATCTTCCTGCGACGCGATCTGCTCGAGCGGCACGGACTCTTCGACGTCGCCCTCGGGACCGGTTCGGCGACGCCGTTCGGCTCCGGCGAGGAGAACGACCTCGTCATCCGTGCACTCCGTCGCGGTGCCCACATCGCCTACATGCCGGACGTGACCGTGCGGCACGGCGACTTCCGGCACGACGGTATGACGGACGAGACCCTGGCCAAGGTGCTGCGGTACAACCGGGGGTTCGGCCGAGTGCTCCGGAAGCACCGGCTCCGCGGCCAGGCGGCCTACTGGGTCACCCGGTCGATGGCGGCCGTCCTCGTGGCACGGGTCAAGCGGGACCACGATGCGACCCGGTTCCAACAGGCACAGCTCCGTGGCCGGTGGCAGGGGTGGCACGGCACGGACGACCACGGCGTGCACCACGCGTTCGACCGGACCACGACGCCGCAGCACGGGTGACACGAGCGGCCCCGCAGCGCACCAGGTGCACCGCGGGGCCGCTTCGAGTCACTCGTCCCAGACGACGAACCGCGGGATCCACTTCGCGGACATGTCGAGCTTCCCGGCGGTGCCCCGCACGGTCTTCTCGGACCCGGTGGGTTCGACGATCCGCCCTGTTCCGCGAAGTGAGACGCGCACGGGCGTCGACAGGTGCTGTGCCTCCGACTGCCAGACGACCCGGGCGTGGTGCTTGCCGTCCGGCGAGGTGAACCGCATGTGGCGGACCGGACCGATCCGGTGCTCTGCCACGTACCGCTTGCCGGCGAGGACCCGCTGCATGGTCGCCCAGGCCGCGGCGGAGGTCTTCGGCTCGTAGCCGCCGTCGGCGTTGCCGATCAGTCCGAACGTCCGTGCGGTGCCGTTCGCCAGGGCGGGCTCGGCCATCTCGAACAGGAACAGTCGCTCGACGCCGTACTGCGCGGCGATGGCGTAGGTGCGCAGGATGTACGCGGTCTGGTCTTCCGGTCGGACCCACCCCGGTCCGGCGAACTGCGTCGGCCACCCGACCTCGGTGATCCAGATCGGCAAGGCGCTGCCGTCAGGGCGCGGGTACCGGTCGGCCGTCGTCCGGAGCCACGCGAGCGCGTCCTCGATGCACGGGTTGGTCGGGACACAGAGCTCGGGGCCCCACGGGTTGTTGTAGGGGTGGACGCTGACCGCGTCCACGTGGTCAGCGCCGCCGAGGCGGAACCACTCGCCGATCCAGGCGCGCTCGTCGTCGGACACCGAGTTCTGGGTCGGCCCGACGATCGTCGCCGCCGGGTCGGTCGCACGGATGACCTGTGCGGTGACCCGTGCGAGCTCGATGTAGGCGGCGGGCGTCGCGGGCAGCGAACCGTGGTTGTTCGTCCACTCGTTCCAGACCTCGTAGGACAGATCGGTGTTCGGGTGCCGGTCCCGCATGTGGGACACGGTCTCCTTGACGTAGCGCTTCCAGGCGGCGGCCTGGGCGGGTTTGGAGACGTCCGGTGGTGCCATCGGGTCGTTCGTGTACGCGACGTTGCCGTAATCGAGGACGAAGAGTGGGCTGACACCCATGTCACGCACGATCGGGTCGATGCGGGCGTCCGTCGCCGTGAAGTCGAACCGGCCGGCGACCTTCTCGACCGCGCTCCACTGCAGGTCCTGTCGGTAGCTGCCGGCACCGAGTGCGGCGAGTGACGGCAGCGCGCTCGCCACGGGGTTGACGCCGAGACCGAAGTACGGGTCGGAGCCGACCGGACCGGCGATGGTGCGCACGAACCGGGTCGACGCGGACGTCGACCCCGGCGTCTGCACGGTCAATCGGTACGTGCCGGACGGGAGAGCGCTCGTGGGGTGCACCTCGACCGATCGGGTGCCGGCCCGGCCATTCCCCGAGTCGACGATCGTTCCCGTGGTGTCGTTGATCCGCCAGGTGACGTCTGCCGCTCGCTCGACACCGGCGACCGTGAACCCGGGCTGCTCGTCGGGCCCGAAGAGACCGCTCCCACCGATGGGTCGGAGCGTCGGCGTCGTCGTGGCCGTCGGCGTGGTACCGCGTGCGGACTGGGGCTGGGCGTGCTCGGACAGGATCGCCGCGAGCACGACGCCCGTGACGGCAGCGGCGGTGAGGCCACGGCGGCGTGTGGACGGAGGACGGGGAGCGGGGCGGCCAACGGATGGCCCGACGTGTTCCATCCGGCCATCATGGGCAGCACGGGCAGGTGCTGGCGAGCGATCCAAATGCACGGCACCCGCTATGCGATCGACTCGATCCTGCGCGATACACAACATGCGAACTGTTGGCGGACGGCGATCGTTCCCGCCCACAGTTGCTCGATGCCAGCCGAACGACCGACCTTCACCGGCGTCCAGGTGCTGCGGTTCGTCGCCGCGCTCCTCGTCGTGTTCTCGCACCTGCCGACGTACCTGCACGCCCGTCTCGGCACACCCCTGGTCGACATCCCCGTCGGCCAGGTCGGGGTGACGGTCTTCTTCGCGATCAGCGGGTTCGTCGCGGTGCTGGTGACACAGCGGACCCCGAGGCCGACCTGGCGCGAGTTCATCTCCCGTCGGCTGGTCCGCATCCTGCCGCTCGCGTGGGCGGTGATGACGATCAAGCTCGGCACACTGCTGGTGGCCCCGCAGGCCCTGGAACGCGCGGCCACGTCACCGACGTACATCGCGTTGTCCTACGTGTTCCTGCCCGGCCGCGGCCCGAACGGCGTGGTCGAGCCGTTCTACACCGTCACCTGGACGCTGTCGTTCGAGCTGCTGTTCTACGTGGTCGTCACGATCGCGCTCGCCACTCGCATCGACCCCCTCCGGCTGGCGTCCGTCGTCTTCGTCGGACTCGCGGTCGCCTCGGCGTTCCGAGGGCCGGACGGGTGGCCGGTCTGGCAGTTCCACGCGAACCGCATCGTCCTGTGCTTCCTGGTCGGCATGGTGATCGGCCGGTGGGCACTCGACCGCCGCACCCGGCTGGCACTGCTCCGGACCGCGGCGATCACCGCGAGCTGGCTCGTGGCGGGCACCGTCGCGGGCGCGTCCGTGCCGAGCCTGCTGCTGTTGCCGCTCGCGGCCGTGGCGCTGGCGACGACGGTGGCGGGTGAGCCGCTCCTGCGCCGGTGCGCCGGCACCGTCGGGCGGACGCTGGGCGATGCCTCGTACGCGTTGTACCTGACGCACCCGATCGTCGCACCGGCGACGGTGGCCGTGGTCGCCGCGGTCGTCTCCGGCCCCGCAGCGCCGATCGTCGCGGGCATCGCCGCACCGGTCGCCGCCGTGGCCGCCTCGGTCGTGGTGTGGTTCGCGGTCGACCGTCCGGTGATCCGGCGGCTCCAGCGGCGACGGACCACACCACCACGGACCCCGCGCACCGCGAGGCACCGGCTACCCGCCGGGTAGTGTCGTCCCGTGCGATGGAGTCGAGTGAACTGGCCCTCCGTTGGCTACGTCTCCCTCGAGGACTTCGACGGCCAGCGCGAACACGTGACCCGGTTGCTCGAGGACGCCCCACCCACGGTCGCCGCGCTCCTGACCGTCAAGTGGACCGACTCGAGGATCGAACGCTGGGTCGTGGAATCCGCCGACGCCGTCGTCGACCCGGACGCCGACGAGGACGACGTGACGACCCCCGTCGACCTGCCGGGACACGGTGTGCCTGACCCGGTCGTCGTGCACGCCGACATCGTGGTGCGCAACGACGAGGTCCTCGACACCCCGAGCGGCCTGTGGCGCCGCTGGAACCACGCCAGGGTGTCGCTCCGGCTCCGGGACGCCGTCATCGACCCGCCGGGTGTCGACGCCGCAGCACTGCTCGCCGGTGACGCCCACGTCGCCCGGGGCGAGCTCGAGTACCTGAACGAGCACGACGCCTGGGAGCTCCGTCTGCTGATCTCCCCCGTCGGCGAGGTCGCGATCCGGTTCCGGGGCGTCCGGGTGGCGATCCGGAGCGTCGCCGAGAGCGTGTACGCCGACCTCGAGGCGCGCCCGGCACGCGGCTGGCACGGCCCGGTGCCGGACGGCTGGGTCGAGTGGACGACCGAGGTGGTGCGGGCAGCGGCCTACGGCGACCTCGGCGGACTGCACCTGGCCGACGACGCGAGCGACGTCGACGACGTCGATCCCCGCTGGGGCTTCGCCCCGCTGCACGCCGCCGCGTGGTTCGACCACCCCGAGATGCTCGAGGAGCTCCTGCGCCGCGGCGCGACCCTGCAGCTGGAGGACACCGAGGGGCGGACGCCGCTGACGCTGGCGATCGACCGCGACGCGCGACGGGCGGTCGACGTGCTGGTCGGAGCAGGTGCCGACCTGGAGGCCCGTGACGGCGACGGCAACACCCCGATCGTCCGCGCTGCGTGGGGTGGGCACGCGGCGATCGTGCGTGCGCTCGCCACCGCGGGTGCGGACACCAGGGCGCGCGGGTCACGGGGCGCGACGCTGCTGATCGCGGCCGTCGACTCCGGCGACCTCGACACCGTCCGGGTCGTGCTGTCGCTCGACGTCGACCGGGACGCCGTCGACGACGAGGGCTCGACCGCCGCGGACCGCGCGGAGCTGCTCCGCGAGACGGCCGTCGCCGACCTGCTCGCCGCCGCCTGAGCGCTTTCCGCACCACGGCCCGTGGGCCGACCCGTGCCGGACGTGACGAAGCGCGGCGGACGTTAGCAGGGCCTCCCGTCCGCCGCGCGCCTGCGGGATCGACCGTCCTAGACGGCGACCTGCTCGAGGGCGTTCGCCTGCGCGACCCGCCCGTACCAGCGGGCGGAGTCCTTCGGCGTGCGCTCGAAGGTCTCGCGGTCCCACGCGATCAACCCGAACGTCGGGCGGAAGCCGGAGGCCCACTCGTAGTTGTCCAGGAGCGACCAGTGCTGGTAGCCCAGGACCTCGATGCCGTCCTCGATGCAGCGGTGGATGCCCTCGAGGGCGCCCTGCGTGTACGCCTGCCGGCGGGAGTCGTCGGCGGTGGCGATGCCGTTCTCGGTGATCATCAGCGGAACGCCGCCGGAGAGCTCCCACGCGCTGCGGAGCCCGTCGGCCGAGGCCTCGGGGTAGAACTCCCAGCCGGTGAGGGTCGTCTCGACGTCGTCCGTCACGGGCAGGGGCCCGTCCGGACCGATGAACGTGCGGGTGTAGGCCTGCACGCCCAGGAAGTCGTCGCCGGCGGCCTGCTCGAGGTACCAGTCGTCGCGCGGGTACCCGTACTCGCGGAGCATGGCGTCCGCCCCGGGCTCGCCGGACGACTTGAAGGCCTGGGTCGCGATGGTCCACCCCGACTGGAGGCCCGACACCTGTGACAGGACCTCGCGCGACCGCTTGTGGCTGGCCAGCAGGGCGTCGGCGACGCCCAGGTCCGGGTTCGGCAGGCCGAACGCCACCAGGTTGGCCGCGTCCTCGCCGCCGGCGAGCATCGCCGCGATGTTCGGCTCGTTGATCGTGCAGACGTAGCGGACACCGTCCTGCACCACGGGGAGCGCGGCCTCGGTGTAGCGGGCGAACAGGTCGGCGGCGTCGGGTGCCCGCCAGAAGCCGTCGCGTTCGAACCAGCGCGGCACGGTGAAGTGCATGAGGGTGACGATCGGCTCGATGCCGAACTCGTGGCAGGCATCGACCATGCGGCGGTAGTGGTCGACCTCGGCACGGCTGACGAACCCGCGCTCGGGCTCGATGCGGGCCCACTCGATGCTGAACCGGTAGGAGTTCAACCCGAGCTCGGCCGCGATGCGGATGTCCTCGCGGTACCGGTGGTAGCTGTCCGCCGCGTCACCCGAGGGCTCGACGATGGTGGTGTCCGGCTCGTGCTCGTGCACCCACCAGTTGCTGTTGACGTTGTTGCCCTCGATCTGGTGGGCGGCGGTGGCGGCACCCCAGAGGAAGCCGTCGGGGAACTGCAGCGTGGAGATGATGGTGCCTTTCAGTGCTTGTTCGAGTCAGTGCTGGCTCAGGAATGCGTCGAAGACGGCGACCGTCCCGAGCGGGTTCTCGACCTGGGGGCCGTGGTAGCTCGCGGGGATGACGACGTACTCGGCGCCGGTCTGCTCGGCCATCGCCCGCTGCCACGGGATCGGCCAGGCGTTGTCCCACTCGCCGTGGGCGACGAGGACCGGCAGGCCCGTGGCGCGCAGGGCGTCGGAGGCGTCGGTGTGGTCCTCGAGGATGTGACCACCGGCGACGACGCTGAGCGGGCTCGTCGCGTCGAACCGGTCGCGGACCATCCGGACGTCGTCGGGCAGCTCCTCGTCGGGCCGGTACGCCCAGAGCGGGTTCGTCGAGTCGAACAGCTGCCGGAGGTTCCCGCCGGTGTCGTGCAGGATCGTCAGCTCGGCGACCTTGCGGTACGGCCACCCGTGCGGCCCGGAGCAGAACTGCACGACGTCGCGGAACGCCGTCGGGTCCTGGAGCGCGGCGGCCCGGACGATCACACCGCCGAGCGAGTGCCCGATCAAGTGCACGGGGGCACCGTCGTCGAGCAGGCGCGCGACCCGGACGACGTCGGCGGCTTCTTCGTCGAGGGAGTAGTCCCGCGGCTCGGTCGGCGCTGCCGAGTCGGCCTGACCACGCCGGCTGATCGCGACCGCGGTCCAGCCGGCGTCGCGGAGGACGGGCAGGAAGGTCCGCCAGTCCTCCTTCGAGCCGGTGTACCCGGGGACGATGAGCACGGTGCCCTTCGACACCCCCTCGGGCACGATCCGGTAGGCCGTGAGCCGCCCGACCGGGACGTCGATCCCGACGACGTCGACGCCGTCCGGGGTGGGCAGGTGCCCGAACGGCGGGACCGTCGGGAAGTCGTGCAGGTTCGTCATGCGCGCAGGGTCCTCCGCGGGTTGGGAACGGCGTCGAGGAGGGCGATCGTGTACGGGTCCTGCGGGTCCTGCAGCACCTGGGCCGTGTGACCCCGCTCGACGACGGCGCCCTCGTGGAGCACCATGATGTCGTCCGTGATGAGCCGCGCACTGAGCAGGTCGTGCGTGATGTAGAGGAGCGAGACGCCCCACTGCTCGCGGAGGTCCTCGAGCAGTGCGAGCACACCGGCGCGCAGCGTCACGTCGAGCATCGAGACCGGCTCGTCGGCGATGATCACCTGCGGGTCGCTCGCGAGCGCCCGGGCGATCACCACGCGCTGCCGCTGCCCGCCGGAGAGCTGGTGCGGGAGCTTCTGCGCGAACTGCTCGACGGGGGTGAGCCCGACCGTCTCGAGCAGCTCGAGCACCCGGCGCCGGGCATCGCGGCCGGTGAGCCCGGTGTAGTTCGCGATCGGCCGGGACAGCGTGTACTCGACCGTGTGCAGCGGGTTGAGCGCCGAGTACGGGTCCTGGAACACCATCTGGACCTCGGAGCGGAGGTCCCGCAGGCCGCGCTTGCCGAGGCGGGCGACGTCGAGGTCCCCGAACCGGACCGTGCCGGTGGTCGGCTTCTCGACGCCGGTGAGCAGCTTCGCGATGGTCGACTTGCCCGAACCGGACTGGCCGACCAGGGCGAGCGACTGCCCGGGCTCGAGGGTGAACGACACGTCGCGCACGGCCTGCACCGGCTGCTCACCGCGGCGGGGAGCCGGGTAGGTCTTCACGATGTGGTCGACGACGATCGGGTTTCGGGCGGCACTGCGCTCGCGGGACCCGACGGTGCTGAACGACGAGGTCGTCTCCTGCCGCTTCTCGCCGGCCTCGGCACGGAGCGAGCGGTCCGGGAAGCCCGGCAGCGACACCACCTCGGCGCGGGGGTCGGCGTAGTGCGACAGGAGCATCTGCGTGTACTCGTCCTGCGGGTCGCGGAGGATCTCGCGGGAGCCGCCGTCCTCGACGATCCGGCCCTCGTGCATGACGAGGACGCGCTCGGTGGCCTCGAGGACGATGCCGAGGTCGTGGCTGATGAGGATCGCCGTGAAGCCCTCGGTGCGCTGGAGCTCGATGATCGTGTCCATCACGGCGTGCTGCACGAGGACGTCGAGCGCCGTCGTCGGCTCGTCGAACACCATGAGCTGCGGCTCGAGCGAGAGTGCCAGGGCGATGGAGACGCGCTGCCGCATGCCGCCGGAGAGCTCCCCGGGGAACCGGGCGAGCATCGACGTCGGCAGCTTCACCTTCTCGATGAGCTCCTTCATCCGGGCGTCCCAGCGGTCGCGCGACACGTGACCGTGCGCCTTGAAGACGTCGATGAAGTGGTTCCGGATGGTGCGCACCGGGTTGAGCGCGTTCATGCCGGACTGCAGCACCATCGCGAAGCCGCCCTGCCGCTGCTGGCGCAGGGCTTCGTCGTCGAGGTCGCGGATGTCCTTGCCCGCGAAGACGATGCTGCCGCCGTTCGTGCGCGCCGGCGGCTTCTGCAGCCGGGTCAACGCGTAGCCGAGCGTCGACTTGCCGGAACCGGACTCGCCGACCAGGCCGACGAACTCGCCCTTCTTCAGCTGGAACGACACGTGGTCGACGGCTTGGACGGCCGTCTGGCCGGCCGATTCGTAGACGACCGACAGGTCGCGGACGTCGAGCAGGACGGAGGCGTCGCCCTGGTCGTGACGGGCGTCGGACCGGAGGCCCGTGGCGGCGCCGGTGGGCGCCTCCAGGCCGTCTGCCGGGTGCGTTTCTGGCAAGCCGCTCATGCGCGCTTCTCCTTACGGGGCCGTGCGCCGTCGCGCAGCCGCGGGTTGGACACGGCGTCGACGCCGAAGTTGATCAGGGTGAGGCTCATCGCGAGCAGCGCGATGCAGAGACCCGGCGCGAAGAGCAGGATCCACTGCCCGGTGAGCAGCGCGTTCGAGTTCTGCGCCCAGTACAGGATCGTGCCCCAGCTGACGATCGACGAGTCGCCGAGTCCGAGGAACTCGAGGCCCGCCTCGGCGAGGATCGCGCTGGTGGCGGCCCCGAAGAAGCTGCCGACGATGAGGCTCGTCATGTTCGGCAGGATCTCGCGGAAGACGATGCGGGTCGCGCCCTCACCGGAGAACTGGGCGGCGGTGACGAAGTCCCGGCCGCGCAGCGACTGCGTCTGCGAGCGGAGCACGCGAGCGCCCCACGCCCAACCGGTCACGACGATGACCGCGATGATCACCGCGATGCCGCCGTTCTGCAGGTAGGCGGCGATGACGATCATCAGGGGCAGACCCGGGATGACGAGGAACAGGTTCACGATGAACCCGATGACCTCGGCGACCCAGCCGCGGACGTAACCCCAGCTGAGGCCGATCGCGACGGCGACGAGCGTGGACAGGATGCCCGCGACCGCGCCGACCATGACCGAGATGCGGGCGCCGTAGATGATCTGGGACAGGACGTCCTCGCCGGCGGCGGTGGTGCCCATCCAGTGGTCGGGCGTCGCGTCGGCGGACCGGGCGAAGCCGTTCTGGCTGGCGCCGTACGGGGCCAGGAGCGGGGCGAAGATCGCGACGAACACGAAGACGCCGAGGATGATGATGCCGATCCGGGCCTTCTTGTTCGACCAGACGACGCCGAACTGGCGGGCGGCGGCGCGCCACTTGGACGGCGCCTGGGCTGCTTCTTCTTGCGTGCGGACTGCGACTGTGGCGTCCGGGGTGGTGGTGTTGGTCATCGACGCGTCCTCGGGTCCAGAACGCCGTACATGACGTCCACGATGAAGTTGGCGATGAGCACCGACACGGTGATCATCAGGAAGAGAGCCTGCATGAGCGGGTAGTCCTGCCCGATGACGGCGTTGAACAGCAGGTAGCCGATGCCCGGGTAGCCGAAGACCTGCTCGACCAGGACCGAACCGCCGACCACGCCACCGAGCGCCAGACCGAAGCCGGTCAGGTTCGGCAGGATCGCGTTGCGGGCCGCGTAGCGGATGGCGACGGTGCGTCCGCGCAGGCCGTTGGCCTCGGCGAAGGTCACGTAGTCGTCACCGAGGGTGTTGATCATCGCGTTGCGCATGCCGATGATCCAGCCGCCGAGGCTCGTCACCAGGATCGTGACCGCCGGCAGCACTGCGTGCTGCAGTGCGTCGCCGAAGAAGGCACCGTTCAGGCCCGGCGTCGTCGTGGCCGAGTAGGCGCCCGTGGTCGGGAACCAGTGCAGCACGTAGCCGAGGAAGAACAGCAGCAGCAGGGCGGTCCAGAAGTACGGGAACGTCGACATGAAGCTGCCCGACAGGGTGGGCAGTGAGTCGAGCCAGGTGCCGCGCTTCCACGCCGCCGCGACACCGATCAGGGTGCCGAGGACGAACGCCAGGATCGTGACGACCCCGACGAGGATCAGCGTGTAGGGCAGGGCCTTCGACACGAGGTCACCGACGGGCTGAGGGTAGAACGTGTAGCTCGTGCCGAAGTCGAGGGTGATGACCTGGTGCAGGTAGCTGACGTACTGGTCCCAGAGGTTGCCGGTCGGCACCCCGAGCTGGGCCTCGATCGCCTTCTTGGTGGCGTCGGTGACCGGGCCGTTCTGGCTGAGCTTCGCGAGTGCGGCGTCGGCCGGGCTGCCGGGCATCAGGCGCGGGAGCACGAAGTTCAGCGTGACCGCGGCCCAGAGGGTCAGGACGAAGAGGACGAGTTTCTGGAGGATGTACTTCACTTCTGGTCCTCCTGCTGCGCGGCGTCCTGCTCCTGCAGGATCTGCTTGCCGGCGGCGCTGTCGCGCAGACGGAGCTTCGTGAAGATGAGCAGCGGTGCCGAGTCGTAGTTCTGCGGTGCCATGTACGGGTCCTTCGCGCTCGGCCAGCCGACGAACTTGCCGGTGTTGAACAGGCCCCAGAGCCCGCCGTAGTACATGCCGATGACGGGGAGCTCGTCGTAGACGGTCTGCTGCAGCTGGTCGAGGATCTCCTGCTGCTTCGCGGTGTCCGTCGTCGCCTTGTACTCGTCGAGGAGCTTCTGGGTGTCGGCGTTCTTGTACCGCTCGTAGTTGTTGACCGTCGACTTGCCGACGGGCTGGTAGAACTCGCTGCTGAGCAGGGAGTTGAACGCCTGGTAGACGTCACCGTTGCCCATGCCGCCCATCGCCATGTCGAACGTGCCGTTGTTGATGTTCTGCTGGTACCCGGCGGGCTGCGGCGCCTGGATCGTCACCTTGATGCCGATGGCCGTCAGTTCGCGGCGGACCTCCTGCGCGGCGCGGAGCCAGTCGGAGTAGCCGTTCGCGGTCATGATCGTGATGGCGAGCTGCTTGCCGTCCTTGACGACCTTGCCGCCCTGCACGGTGTAGCCGGACTTCTCGAGGCTGGCGAGCGCCGCCTTCGTGTCCTGCGTGATCATGCCCTTGTCGGGGATGTCCGGGTTGAGGTAGCGCTCCTGGTTCGGCAGGATCAGGCCGGTCTGGCCCGCCGCCGACAGGTTGCCCTCGGACGCGGTCTCGGCGATGGCGTCACGGTCCAGCGCGAGCGAGATGCCCCGTCGGACGTTGACGTCGTTGTACGGCGCCTTCGTGAGGTTCGGGATGAGGCCGATCACACCGCCGGCCGGGAACCACCACTCGTTCGTCTTCGACGCGGCGCCCCAGGTGCCCTTGACGTCGGAGATGAACGAGTACGCCCAGTCGTAGCCGCGGGTGACGGTGTCGAGCTGCGTGTTCGTCGCCGGCAGGATGAGGTGCTTGATGGCGATCTTGTCGGCCTGCCAGTACTTCGGGTTCTTGTTCATCGAGTACTGCTGGTCGGTGTAGTTGCCGAGGACGAACGGCCCGGTGCCGACCGGGTTCGGGTCGCGCCAGGTCGTCGGGTCCTTCACGCCGCCCCAGTGGTCCTCGCCGAGGATGTACGTCTGCCCGATGATCGTCAGGCTCGGGACGTCCTCGCTCTTGAGGTGGAAGACGACGTGGTCGCCGTCCTGCTCGATGCTCTTGATGTGCTGCCAGGCGCCCTTGACGTCCATGGCGGGGAACTTCTTGAGCAGGTCGAAGGTGAAGACGACGTCCTTCGCGCTGAACGGCGACCCGTCGGACCACTCGACACCCGAGCGGATCGTCATGTCGATCGTCTTCGCGTCGGGCTGGCTCCACGCGCTGGCGAGCCACGGGTTGCGCTTGCCGTCGAGGGGGTTCACCTCGATGAGGGGCTCGTACATCCACTTGGAGGCCGTGCGGGCGTTCGCGATGTACGGGTTGAAGTTGCGGTCGAACAGCGGGTTGCCGCGGTCCGCGTTGATGAGCATCGTGTCCTTGCCGATGGTGGGATCGGGTTCGGATCGGACCTGGATGCTGCAGCCGGTGGCCACGAGGGCCACTGCGGCGAGGCCGGCGATGGCCGCGACGAGGCGGCCTCGACGGCGGGGGCCTGGGTCACGCGTGCCGCGCGTGCGCTGTGGGGGAAGCGTCATTGCTCGGTCGACCTCCATGTCGATTCGGTACGTGCTCAATGTATGCGCTTACATCGTGGCGTGCAACTGCGGGTGTTGTTTCGCGGGGCGGCACGGTGCGAGGTGCGCCGACTGGTGCGAGGTTGCGGTCCTGAGGGAGGGCGGCGCACGGTGCGAGGTGCGCCGCCTGGTGCGAGGTTGCCCGCTCTGTGCGCTGCTACGGGCTCGAACGGGGCGCGGAAGGTCGCACGGGATGCGGAAGGCCGCACGGTGCGACCTCGCGATGACACGCACGCTACAGCGCGGGCGGGCAGCTCTCGCGCAGCAGCACCTCGACGGGCAGGCGCACGGCGCGCGGCGGCCCCTCGCGACGCTCGAGCCGGTCAACGATCGCCAGGACGGCAGCGCGCCCGAGCGCGCCCATCGGCTGGTGCACCGTCGTCAGGCGCGGCGACGAGAACCGGCCGGCGTCGATGCCGTCGAACCCGGTCACGACGAGGTCCTCGGGCACCCGGAGCCCCCGGGCAGCGGCGGCGTCGAGCACCCCGAGCGCAGACTGGTCGTTCGAGCAGACCACGGCGCGCGGGACGTCGTCGGCCAGCAGCGACACCGCGAGCTCCCGCGCCCGGGCCCGCCCGAAGTCGCCGTGCACGGTGCGCACCGCCGAGGCCGGCACCCCGTGGTCGGCCAGCGCCGCGCGGAACCCCGCCGAGCGCTCCATGTCGTCGGGCGAGTCGATCGGCCCCGCCACGTACGCGAGGGACCGGATCCCCAGGCGCCCGATCACGTGCGACGCCAGGGTCCGCATGCCCGCGGCGTTGTCCACGCTCACCGAGTCGAACCCGTGCGAGCGCCGGTCGTCGGCGAGCACCACGACGGGGATGCGGCGGGCGACGTGCTCGAGCAGGTCGTCGGGCACCGTCTGCGCCAGCACGGCGAGCCCGTCGACCCGGCCGGCGACGTCGTTCACGATGACGTCGCGCGACGAGCCCCGCCCGGCGGCGACCATGAGCGCGAGCCCCCGCTGCCAGGCCTCGGTCTCGGCACCGCGCAGGACCTCGTCGAAGTACAGGTTGGACGAGAACGGCTGCGTCACGTGGCGCCGGTCGTCGACCACGCGGACGCCGCCGTCGGTGACCAGGTCCGGCCGCTCGTCGGGCACCACGTCGAACCCGGGCAACAGCAGTCCGACGACGCCGGTGCGCTTCCCTGCGAGGGCCCGGGCGTTGCCGGACGGGACGTACCCGAGGCTCCGGATCGCCGCCTGCACGCGGCCCCGCGTGCCCTCGCGGACGGCGTCGGGCGTGCGGAGCACGCGCGAGACGGTGGCGATGGAGACGCCGGCCGCAGAGGCGACGTCGTAGACCGTGGGAGGTGCGGTGCGCTGGTCGGCCAACCCGTGCCTCCCCTTCGACGTCCGCTGGTGCCGCGCCTCGCGCTGTGCGGCCGGACCATCCTAGGCATGCCGTGTGCCGGGAGTTCTCCACACGGTGCCGGAAACGCTTGCGGGACAGCGGGGGTCGCGCGACACTGTTCCGACCTCAGTACGTCCCGTGAGGAAGCGCACCAGCGGGCCGCGTGCCCGCACCGATCAGGTTGCCCACACACAGGGGAAGGACACGACATGTCACAGTCGACACGTTCCGGGAGCAAGCTCGCACTCCGCGCGAGCCACGACGAGGCCGAGGTGCGCGACGCGCTGCTCGAACGCACGGATTCGATCCGCACGTTCGACGACCTCGACGCACCGCAGGAGACGACGGACCTGCGCTAGCGGCTCGCGCCCGGCCTCCCCCCGGACACGGCCAGGAGGCCCGGGCAGCGCCCGCAGACCGCTCACGTCCGCGGGCACTCAGCGCTCGGTCGCGCCCACGATCGTCATGCCTGCCCCGCGCAGGCGTCGGCGCTCCTGCGCGATCCAGCTGAGGAGCCGGTCGTTCGTGCCGGCGACGTGCGCGGCGACGAGGTCCGCTGCGCGGTCCGCGTCGCCATCGCGCACGGCGTCGATGATGGCGCTGTGCTCGTCCCACGCGGCGTCGCGCGCCTCGGGCGTGCGGACCTCGATCCAGCGTGTGCGCTCGAGCCGCGTCAGGGCGTCGGCGATGGCGTCGGTGACGAACCGGTTGCCACCGAGCGCGGCGAGGTCGAGGTGGAACGTCGACCCCATGCGGATGCCGGCCTGCTGGTCGGGGGTGGGCTGGAGCGCGTCGAGGTGCCCGCGGACCTCGGCCAGCTGCTCGGGGGTGGCACGCTGGACGGCCAACCGGACGGCAGCGGGCTCGAGGATGCCGCGGAGTTCGGCGAGCGAGGCGATCTCGTCGAGGTCGATCGGGGTGACCGTCCACGAGCGGCCCTCGTGCAGGATGAGTCCCTCGCGCTCGAGCCGCGACAGTGCGGCGCGGACCGGCGTGCGCGAGGCGTGGAACCGTGCCTCGAGCCCGCGCTCCGAGATGCGCTCCCCCGGTGCGATGTCGAGGGTCAGGATGGCCGCGCGCAGGTTGTCGTAGAGCTGGGCCGTCTGCGACACGGGCGCGGCGTCGGTCGTGTCGGTCACGGCGGACAAGCCTAGCGGCGTGACGGCGGGAATGGTATACCGTTCTGGTATACCAATCCGTTCCGCGATGGAACGACGACGAACGGCCGAGACCACCCATGCCCACGACCGACGCCCCGCAGCGATCCACCACGACGCCGCCGGTCTCCGCCCGCGCCTGGACGATGCTCGCCCTCGGGGTCGCGGCCCAGGCGGCGGGGACACTCGTCGTGTCCGCGCCGGCGCTCCTCATCCCCCACCTGCTCAGTCGCGGCACGTCCCTGCCGGCCGCCGGGGTCCTCGCGGCCGCCCCGACCTTCGGCATGGTCCTGACGCTCATCGCCTGGGGCGCGATCACCGACCGGTTCGGCGAGCGCGTCGTCATCGCCGGCGGGCTCGTGCTCACCACGCTGGCCGTGGTCGGCGCCTGGCTCGCTGCGGGCGACCCGGTGCTGCTCGGGTTGGCGTTCCTGGCCGGCGGGATGACGAGTGCCTCGACGAACGCCGCGAGCGGTCGGGTCGTGGTGGGGTGGTTCCCGAAGGAGCGCCGGGGGCTCGCGATGGGCATCCGGCAGATGTCGCAGCCGCTCGGGGTGACGCTCGCGGCGGTCACGGTGCCGCAGCTCGCCGAGGGCTCCGGGATCCGCGCGGCCCTGGTCCTGCCGATCGTGCTGTGCGCGGTGCTCGCCGTCTGCTGCGCGATCGGGATCGCCGACCCGCCACGCCCTGCCCGGGCCACGGTGGCGACGACGGCGACCGCGAACCCCTACCGGTCGAACGGCTTCCTGTGGCGGGTGCACGCGGTGTCGGTCCTGCTCGTGGTGCCGCAGTTCACCCTGTCGACGTACGGGCTCGTCTGGCTCGTCGGCCTCGGCTGGTCGACACCGGCGGCCGGGCTGCTCGTCGGCGCCGCGCAGTTCGTCGGGGCGATCGGCCGGATCCTGGTCGGTGGCTGGAGCGACCGGGCCGGATCGCGCGTCGGCCCCCTGCGCATCGTCGCGGTGAGCGCCGCGGTGGTGATGGCGGTGCTCGCGGTCGTCGACGCGACGCACCTGGCCGGGGCTGCGGTGTTCCTGGTGCTCGCGACGAGCGTGACGGTCGCCGACAACGGGCTGGCGTACACGTCGGTCGCCGAGGCGGCGGGGCCGTTCTGGTCCGGCCGGGCGCTCGGGGCGCAGAACACCGGGCAGTTCATCGCGGCGAGCGCCGTCGGTCCGGGCATCGGGGCGCTGGTCGGTGCGCTCGGGTTCGCGGCGTCCTTCGGCATCGTGGCGGTGCTCCCGCTGCTCGCGGTCCCGCTGGTGCCCCGACGCGACCGCTCGCACGACTGACCGTCCGCACGACGCAACGCGATCGACCCCGTCGGTCGGCTCCGCCCGTCGCGCTCGTCACCCCTGTTCGTGGTCCGCACGCTCGGGGTCGTCCTGGGAGTCCCGGCGGCGGTCCTGCATGAGCTCCTTCGTCCGGAGCAACCGCAGCGCCGTCACGAGCACCAGCCCGCCGAGGACGTTGAACAGCAGCGTGTACCCGAACCAGCCGAGCCACTGCCCGGAGGTGATGTCCGCGCCCGACTGGATCGCCCCGAAGACGAGCAGCGAGTCGAGGATCGAGTGGAAGAGCTGCAGCCCGGCGAGCAGGAAGCCTCCGGCGACGGCGGCGACGAGCTTCGCGGGGTCTGAGTCGGTGCCCTGCTGCATCCGCGTCATCAGGGTGATGGTGCTGCCGCCCAGGACCGCCAGCACGATGCTCTGCAGTCCGAACGGTGCGTCGACGTAGTGGTGCGCCGATTCCGAGAGCGTGGCGTGCCACTGCGGGAACGCCTGGACGACGAGCCACATGAACACCCATCCCCCGGCCAGGTTCGCCACGAGGGTGCCGCCCCACAGTCGCACGAGCTGCAGCACGGTCCCCTCGCGGGCGACCACGGCCGCGACCGGCATCAGGAAGTTCTCGGTGAAGAGTTCGCTGTGCGCCAGGTGCAGCGCGATGAAGCCGATGCCGAAGGCCAGCCCGGCGAGCAGGTGGCTGTCGGTCTCGGTGAGCACCGCGAGGTACGCCATCACCCCGAGACCGACCTCGAGGCCGCCGAAGAACCCCGTGACGAGGACGGCCCGGGTCGTCCGTTGCAGCCGCTCCGCGCCCTCCTCGATGGTCGCGTCGAAGGACTCCGCGAGTTCGTCCTCCACGGGTGCGTCGCTGGTGCCGAGCTCACGTCGGCGGTCGTCGGTCATGGCCGGGACGCTATACGCGGCCGTCGTGGCGGCCCGCAGGATCGCGCCGAGACGGACGGGAGGCCCGGTACCAGCTGGTACCGGGCCTCCCGTCCGTCGTCCGGTCACCGCTCAGGCGGCCGGCACCGCCGGTCCCACCGGCCACCGCAGCAACGCCGCGGCGGGCGCGCCGTTCGGCAGCGACGCGGCGTTCACGAGCAGCAGCTCCGCGTCGGTGAGGGCGACCGCCCGGACGATCGCGCACACGGCCGGGACCGGTCCGATGACCGGTGCACCCGCCGCCTGCTCGGGTGCCGTGGCGATCCACGGCACCGCTCCCAGCGCGAGCAGGGTGCGGTCGCCGATCGCGGCGGCGTCGATCGCGACGACCGACGCCTGCGCCTGCTGCAGCGCCTCGACGACGGAACCGAGGCCGTTGACCGTCTGGTTGTCCCCGCGGCCGACGTGGGTGCGGAGCAGGTCCTCGAAGTCGTGCCGGCGGGTCGCGATGACCCGGGCGAGCGCGATGTCGACGTGCTCGACGAGCGCGGTCTCGGACGCGTCCGAAGCCCGGGTGTCGACCGGGACCTCGGAGACGACGGCTCGAGCCTCTGTGGACAACTGGTCGAGCAGGAGCCCCCGTGCGCGGATGTCCCCCGCGACCACGATGAGCTTCGGCTGCAGCCGTCGGAAGGCCTCGTCGACGGACGTGGCGACCTCGTTCTGGTTGTCGCGCCAGATCTCCTCGGTGTGGTGCTGCCACCGCAGGTGCGACCAGCCGCCGCCCTGGAACTTGTGGAGCGTGTCGGTGCGGCCCTGCACGCGCTGCTCGTCGCGACGGTCCGGCACGTCGGGGTGGCCCAGGCGGTAGGCGCGGTAGCCACCACCTTCGCGACCGACCTCGACGATCAGGAACGGCAGGTCGAGCGGCCGGTGTGCCAGGAGCGGCAGCAGGTCGGGCACGGGGTCGTGGCCGATCGACGTCGGGGCGTGCATCGCCCCGGGCAGGACCTCGCTGAGCACGAGTTCGCCGTCGTGCACGAGCACGTACCGGCTGACCGGCGCCGGCACCCCGGGCGTCTCCTCGAGTTCGGCCATCACGGTGTCGATGACCTCGGCGTCCGCCCCGGCCGACCGCAGCACGTCCTCGGCCTTCCGACGCTGCAGGGCGGCGAGGTGCTGCGGGTCCTCACGGTCACCGGACGCGTCGACGTAGGCCCACGTCCACGTGCCCCCGCGCTTCAGGCGTTCGGCGATGCCGGACTGCAGGTGCGGCGCGTCATTCTGCGTCAGAGCCATCGGTGCTGCCCTCCCCGGTCTCGGTGCGGTACACGGTCGCGTCGGCTCCGTCGCCCTCGCCGGTCGGCAGCGGGTCGGCACGGTCGGCGTCGTCCTCGGGGAGCACGTCGGTGGTGTCGTCCTGCAGCTCGCCCTCGAGCTCGCCGTCGTAGCCCGACGCCGCGAGGGTCTCCGGGCCGTCGGTGTCGTCGGGGACCGGCTCGGACTGCCGGAACTCCTCGACGTGGGCGTTGCTGCCGTGCCCCTGGACGATGCTCTGCGCCTCGTGCGCGAGCTGCTCGTCGAGTTCGGGGCGATGGGTGGTGTTCCCGCGTTCGGTCATCGCTTGTCCTCCCGGTCGTGCCACCGGCGGCCTTCGCCGTCCGGGGCGTCGGTGTCTGCTCTGTGACCCCACGGTCCGCGCCCGGGCCTGGGGCCGTTCCAAGGTGCGCCGGGAACGCGCAGTGTCGGTACGGTCACGAAACCACAACGGCGTTCGGTTCTGTGATTGGGTGTCGACAACCCCGATCAACGACGAACGGAGTGCGGCAATGGCGCCACGACCACGACCCATCACGAGACGACACCTGTTGGGCTTCGGCCTCGGCACCGCGGCGGCGGGACTCCTCGCCGGCTGTGCGGTCCCGGGCTCGACCAACGTCAACAAGGCGGCCCTCGTGCCCGCCGCGGCCTCGGGTGAGACCGTCCAGCTCACCTACTGGGCCTGGCTCAAGGACCTGCAGAAGGTCTGCGACGTCTGGAACAGGACACATCCGGACATCCAGGTGTCGGCGAACTGGATCCCCGGCGGCAACAGCGGCGGGTACCAGAAGATGTACTCCGCGCTCGCGGCCGGCGGCGGCCCGGACATCGGGCAGGTCGAGCTCCGGCAGATCCCCGAGTTCATGCTCGCGAACGGCCTGGTCGACCTGGCCCGGTACGGCGCGAAGGACTTCGAGTCGAAGTACGACGAGGCCGCGTGGGCGCAGGTGTCGTTCGTCGACGGCATCTACGGCATCCCGCAGGACACCGGCCCGATGGGGTTCTACTACCAGACCGCGATCCTCGAGCAGGCCGGCGGCGAACCCCCGACGACGTGGGACGAGTGGCGTGACCTGGCCGACAAGGTCCGGAGCACCGGGAAGCAGAACTACCTCGAGGTGTTCCCGGTCGCCGACGCCTCACCGTTCGCCGCGTACGCGCAGCAGGCCGGCGCGCGCTGGTTCAAGGTCGACGGCGACGAGTGGGTCGTCGACATGACCGACGACAAGACCCTGATGGTCGCGGACTTCTTCGACGGCGTGATCGACGACGAGCTCGTCGACACGAGTGCCGGCGCGTACTCCCCCGGGTGGTACGCCGCGGCCGCGAGCGGCAAGATCGCCGCGGTCACGAGCGCGAGCTGGGGTGACGCCCTGATCGAGTCGGTGCAGGGCGGCGAGGGCAAGTGGAAGGTCGCCCCGATGCAGAAGTGGGGCGCCGACGGCTTCGGCTCGAGCGCCATCGGCGGTTCGACGGCCGCGGTGCTGGCGAACGCGAAGCACCCGAAGGAGGCGCTCGAGTTCATCACGTGGATGACCACCTCGAAGGAAGGCATCGACGCGATGATCAAGCACTGCGGCATCGGCTGGTCGCCCGCCGTCGACTACATCGGGGCGCAGCGCGAGAAGCCGTCGAAGTGGTTCTCCGGCCAGAACTACAACGAGGACGTCTTCGTGCCGGCCTCGAAGGAGCAGAACATCGACTGGTCGTGGTCCCCGGTGACCCAGTCGGCCTTCACCAGCCTGCAGAACCAGTTCCGCCGCAAGCTCACCTCGGGCCTGAAGCTCAGTGACGCCGTGGAGCTCGCACAGCGGGAGATCGTCCAGTCCTTCAAGGACAAGGGCCTCAGCGTCAGGACGGCACGATGACCCAGCAGACCACCACCCCACGGTCCACCGGCCGACCGGCCGGCGGCACGCCCGCGTTCCGCACGAGCACGAAGGCCACGAGCGCGCAGAAGCGTGCCCCGTGGATCCTGCTCGCCCCGTTCCTTGCCCTGTTCCTGCTGACGTTCGTCATCCCGATCATCAGCGCCCTGTTCCAGTCGTTCACCACCGTCGACCGCGAGGGCCTGTTCGGCGAGGACGGCGTCGTCGGCCGGTTCGCCGGGTTCGACAACTACGCGATCGCCCTGCAGGACAGCGGGTTCGTCGCCTCGATCGGCCGCATGCTGCTGTTCGGCATCGTCCAGGTCCCGGTGATGATCATCGCCTGCACGATCCTCGCGCTGCTGCTCGAGTCGGCGAGCGCCCGCTGGCCGGGCTTCTTCCGGGCGATCTACTTCATGCCCTACGGCGTCCCGGGCGTCATCGCCACGATCCTGTGGTCGTTCCTGTACGTGCCCGGTCTGTCGCCGATCGTGTCGCTGCTGCAGTCGATGGGGCTGCAGCCGGACTTCCTCGGCGCCAACAGCGTGCTCTGGTCGATCGCGAACATCGTCACGTGGACGTACACCGGCTACAACATGCTCATCATCGTGGCGCAGCTGAAGTCCATCCCCGGCGAGGTCTACGAGGCCGCCAAGGTCGACGGCGCGAACGCGTTCCAGGTCGCGTGGCGGATCCAGATCCCGCTCATCGCACCGGCCCTGGTGCTCACGACGGTGTTCTCGATCATCGGCACCCTGCAGCTCTTCGCGGAGCCGCAGATCCTGTCGACGGTCGCCCCGGCGATCGACACCGAGTACACGCCGAACTACGCCGCCTACACGAACGCGTTCGCGTTCAACGAGTACGGCGTCGCGAGTGCGCAGGCGGTCATCATCGCGCTGGCCGCGTTCATCCTGTCGTTCACGTTCCTCGCGCTGACGAACCGACCACCCAAGGACGAACGCGACCGACGCAAGCGCGCACGGCGCGACGGCCGGGAGGCCCGCACCGCGCTCCAGACGCGCGCTGCGACGGGCAGCACGGTCACCACCCAAGCCGACCCAGGCCTCCAGGCCGGTCGCGTCGCGACCACCGAAGGGACTGACCGATGACCAGCGAAGCCATCGAAGCGCCGGCCACGGCGAAGACCGCCGTCCCGGTCGACACCACGTCGATCTCGGCGCACCAGCGACGGAAGCTCGACCGGTCGCCGCGCTCGCAGATCGTCGTGACGGGGATCCTCGTCGTCGTCGCGCTGTACTTCATCGTCCCGCTGTACTGGGTCGTCATCGCCGCGACGAAGACCACGGGCGCGCTGTTCTCGACCAACGGGTTCTGGTTCGGCGGCGAGTTCGCGCTCTGGAGCAACCTGCAGCAGGTGTTCACCTACGACGGCGGCATCTTCGTCCGGTGGATCGCGAACAGCATCCTGTACTCCGGCGTCGGTGCCGTCCTGGCGACCTACTTCGCCGCTGCCGGCGGGTACGCGCTGGCGAAGTACGACTTCCGGGGACGACAGTTCGTGTTCGGCACGATCCTCGGCGGCGTGCTCGTGCCGGGGACCGCGACCGCACTGCCGCTGTTCCTGCTGTTCTCGTCGATGGGCCTGACCGACACGTACTGGAGCGTGCTCATCCCGAGCCTGGTGTCACCGTTCGGGCTGTTCCTGTGCCGGGTGTACGCCGCCGCGTCGGTGGACACCACCCTGCTCGAACAGGCACGCATCGACGGGGCCGGTGAGCTGCGGATCTTCCACACCGTGGTGCTCCGGCAGATGACCCCGGCGCTCGTCACCGTGTTCCTGTTCCAGGTGGTCGGGATCTGGAACAACTTCTTCCTGCCGCTCATCATGCTGGCAGACCAGAAGCTGTACCCGATAACACTGGGTCTGAACAACTGGCGCTCGCAGGTCGACCGCCTGCCGGAGTTCTACCAGCTCACCACCGGCGGGGTGCTCGTCTCGGTCATCCCGCTCGTCATCGCCATCATCGTCCTCCAGCGCTTCTGGCGTGGAGGCCTCACGGAAGGATCGGTCAAGGGTTGACCCACTCCGCACTCTCGTCCACCGCACCCGGCTCCGACTCGCGGCTGGCACCCCGTGCCTGGCTGCACACCGACGCCCCGTCCCTGTCGCTGAACGGGGACTGGCGGTTCCGGTGGTCGCCCGTCGCCTCGGTCTCCGAGGACTTCGCGACCGAGGGTGGGGAGGACGACGACCCGGCCTGGGGCGAGCTCCCGGTGCCGTCGCACTGGGTGCTGCACGGGCGCGGCGCACCGAGCTACACGAACCTGCAGTACCCGTTCCCGATCGACCCGCCGCACCCGCCGGAGGAGAACCCGACCGGTGACCACCGCCGCACCTTCGAGCTGCCGTCGTCGTTCGACGGCGCCGGCCGGGTGCTGCTGCGGTTCGACGGGGTCGAGTCACACTTCCGGGTGTGGCTGAACGGGACGCTCGTGGGGTGGTCGACGGGCTCGCGCCTGGCGACCGAGTTCGACGTCACCGAACTGGTGCACCCGGGGGCGAACGAGCTCGCGGTCCGGGTGCACCAGTGGTCGGCGGCGTCCTACCTGGAGGACCAGGACCAGTGGTGGCTACCGGGCATCTTCCGTGACGTCACCGTGCTCGCCCGGCCCACGGCACCGATCGACGACGTGTTCGTCCAAGCCGGTTGGCGGGCGACGCTCGGCACGGCCGCCTCGGCGGGCACCGCGGCGTCGGGACGGCCGGAGACGGGGACCGGCACGATCACGTTCCCGACGCTCGACGCGGTGTTCCCGGTGCGGTTCACGGTGCCCGACCTGGGCGTCGACGTGACCTGGGCCACGGCGGACGACGTCGCGCCGATCGAGGTCGAGGGTGTCGAGCCGTGGAGTGCCGAGCTGCCGAAGCTGTACGACGCGACGCTGTCGACCGGTTCCGCGGGGGGCGGCTCGGGCGGTGGCGCCGGTGGTGAGACGGTGTCGCTCCGGCTCGGGTTCCGCACCGTGTCCATCGTCGGCGACCGGTTCCTGGTGAACGGCGAGCGCGTGGTGTTCCACGGCGTGAACCGGCACGAGACCCACCCCGTGCGCGGCCGGGTGTTCGACGAGGAGCACGCCCGCGCCGACATGGCGCTGATGAAGCGGAACAACGTCAACGCCATCCGCACCTCGCACTACCCGCCGCACCCCCGCGTGCTCGACCTGGCCGACGAGCTCGGGTTCTGGGTGATCCTGGAG
This sequence comes from Curtobacterium sp. MCLR17_040, assembly GCF_003234735.1. NCBI lineage: Bacteria > Bacillati > Actinomycetota > Actinomycetes > Micrococcales > Microbacteriaceae > Curtobacterium > Curtobacterium sp. MCLR17_040. The sequence goes on from NZ_QKTE01000001.1 coordinate 243,515, forward strand.
TGCGACCTGGAGACCCACGGGTTCCTGTTCACCGACTGGGTCGGCAACCCCTCCGACGACCCGGCGTGGGCCGAGGCCTACCTCGACCGCATCGCCCGCACCGTCGAGCGCGACAAGAACCACGCGTCGATCGTGATGTGGTCGCTCGGCAACGAGTCGGGCACCGGCCGGAACCTCGCGGCGATGTCGCAGTGGGTGCACGACCGCGACGCCGAGCGCCCCGTGCACTACGAGGGCGACTACACGGGCGAGTACACCGACGTCTACTCGCGGATGTACCCGACGCTGCAGGAGACCGAGTCGATCGGCGGCGGCACCCCGACGCCCCTGCTCGGCTGCGGCCCGGCCGAGGCCGCACGGCAGCGGTCGAAGCCCTTCATCCACTGCGAGTACGTGCACGCGATGGGCAACGGCCCCGGGCAGATCGCCGAGTACGAGGCCCTGGTCGACCGGTACCCGCGGCTGCACGGCGGGTTCGTGTGGGAGTGGCGGGACCACGGCCTGCTCGCGAAGACGCCCACGGGCGAGGACTACTACGCGTACGGCGGGGACTTCGGCGAGGTCGTGCACGACGGCAACTTCGTGATGGACGGCCTGGTGCTGCCCGACGACACCCCGACACCGGGGCTCGCCGAGTTCGCCGCCGTCGTGGCCCCGATCCGGCTCGCGGTCTCGGACACCACGGTGCTGGTCGAGAACCGGTACCACTCGGCCTCGACCGCCGGGCTCCGGCTGTGCTGGACCCTGTCGCGGAACGGCGTCGTCGAGGCCTCGGGGCGCCTGTCCACGGGCATCGTCGCAGCACGTGAGTCGGCGACGGTCCCGGTGCCCTCCGAGGTGCTCGACGCAGCCACGTCCGAACTCGCACCCGGCGACGAGCTCTGGTTCGACCTGACCGTGGAACTGGCGGGGCCGACCGCGTGGGCGGACACCGGCCACGTCGTCGCACGCACCCAGCGGCTCGTCGCGGCGCGCGCGGCGGACGCACCACGGGCCTCCCGGCAGGGGTGGGACGGCGACCACCTGGGTGACGGCACGTTCAACGCCCGTGGCGACCTGGTGTCGTGGAAGGGCCACGAGGTCGCCGGGCCCCGCCTGGAGCTCTGGCGTGCACCGACGGACAACGACAGTCTGGCGTCACAGGGCGGCTACGAGACCGCGGACCCGGTGCTCACGCACGGGGCCGGTGACCCGACCGCTCCCCCGTCTGCGACGCGCTGGCGCGACCGAGGGCTGGACCGGCTGACGCACCGGCTGGTGTCGGTGTCGCGCACCGACTCCGGTCTGGAGCAGCGCGTCCGCGTGGCGGCGGCGAACAGCGGGTGGGGCCTCGAGGTCACGCACCGCTGGACCCTGACGTCCGGCGGGCTCGTGCTGCAGACCGACGCCGTGCCGTTCGGCGCTTGGGACGTCACGTGGCCGCGGATCGGGGTGCGGTTCGACCTGCCGGCATCGCTGGCGGATGGGGACGCGTCCTGGTTCGGGACCGGACCGCTGGAGTCGTACGCCGATTCCTCGCACGCTGCCCGTGTCGGCCGGTTCACCGCGCCGGTGCGCTCGCTCGGGGTGGAGTACTCGCGGCCGCAGGAGACCGGGCACCGGCCCGACCTGCGGGAGCTGTCCGTCGGGCCGTTCACGGTGTCGACGGTCGGGTCGCACCGTGCGGGGTTCACCCTGTCGCCGTGGACCGCACAGCAGATCGACCGCGCCGAGCACCCGTACGAGCTGCCGACGTCCGACCACCTGTACCTGTACCTCGACGCCGCGCAGCACGGGCTCGGCAGTCGGGCGTGCGGGCTCGACGTGCTGCCGGAGCACCAGCTCTGGCCGCAGGCGTTCAGTTGGAGCGTGCTGCTGGGCTAGGCGGTCACGCGCAAAACACCGGTGTTCGCACGTTGCACACCCGCATCCCGCGGCGTGCAGTGCGAACACCGGTGTTTTGCGTGCAGAGATGACGCTTGACGCAGCCAGAATCTTACGTTTCAATGGGTGGATGCTCTTGTCGGCGGTGATGCTCATGGCGAGCGGCTTGGTCGTCTCCGCCGTCGCCGAGCTGACGGCGCGCGGCGTCCTCGGCCCGAACGGCGGTGCCGGGATCCGCATTGCTTCCGTGATGCGATCGAAGACAGCGTGGACGGTCGGCCACCGCGCTGCGCGAGCGTGGCTGCACACAGGGGCTGCGGCGTTGTTCGGGTCGGGAGTGCTGAGCGCCGTGGCATCGACGCGCATCGTCGAGGTCGCGCTGCCCATCGGGATGGCACTCGCGCTCGGTTTCCTGATCGTGAGCGGCGTCGTCGCGAGTCGAGCCGCTCGGCGGTCGGACGCCGCAAGCGACGACCGCTGACCGGCGCAGCCGTCCCGCCTGGCGCCTCGTGCCCGTGCCCGTGCCCAACCAGAGTCACCTCGAACCACGGGTTCCCGCGGTTCGAGGTGACTCTGGTTGTGCGGAGCGCGACGCCTACGCGCCGGCGGACAGGGCGCGCAGGGCTTCGGGGTCGCTCGCGTTCAGGAAGTCGGTCAGGCGCTCGGCCTCGCCCGGCTCCTCGATCGCCTCGGCCGCACGCCGCAGGGCGAACAGCGCCCGCAGCACGCCACGGTTGGGCTCGTGTGACCACGGCACCGGGCCGACACCGCGCCAGCCGGCCTTGCGCAGGGCATCGAGCCCACGGTGGTACCCGACACGGGCGTACGCGTAGGACTCGAGGGTCGCGCCGCGCGCCCACGCCTCGTCGGCGAGCAACGCCCACGCCAGGCTCGACGACGGGTAGGACACCACCACGCTGGCGACGGGGGCCTCCGCCTCGATCGCGGCGGTCACCTCCGGCTCGGCGGGCAGCAGGGTCTCGGGGTTCGACGACGGGGTCGGCAACAGGTTCTCCGGCATGCCCCCAGCCTGTCATCCCTTGCGGCTGCCCGTGTCGCGGGATTACCGTGGAGGTCACCTCGTCGTCATCGCGGGGCCGCCGGGGCGGGAGACCGACCGGCGGAACGGATGGCGGACACGGGGGTCCCCCGACGGAAGCAGACGGATTGCTGTCGATCACCGGTACCGCTCAGCCCACGCGCTGACACCGTGATCGCGCGCCCCGTCGGGCGCTCCACCGCACCGCGGTGGCCTCGGTGTCGTGCGCCCAGCATCGACACCGGGAGACACCCCCATGCCCACCAGTCCGTCCGTCGTCCTGCACGACGTCACCTTCGCCTGGCCCGACGGCACCGTCGCGCTCGACCACCTCACCGCCGCCTTCGGACGTGGCCGGACCGGCCTGGTCGGGAGGAATGGGGCCGGCAAGTCCACGCTGGTCCGGCTCGCGACCGGCCGGCTCCACCCCACGTCGGGCAGCATCACGACGTCGGGTCCCGTCGACCACCTGCCGCAACGCCTCTCCCCACCGGCACGGCCTGATCACCGCTGGCGCGTCGATCAGGAACCGGCGGCGTGGGCCCACGCAGGCGAGGACGACACCGTCGCCGACCTGCTCGGCATCCGGCCCACCCTCACCGCGCTCCGGGCCGTCCTGGCCGGCGACGCCACGCCAGCACAGCTCGAGGCAGTCGGCGACGACTGGGACCTGGAGGAACGGGCCGCCGCGGTGCTCGACCGGGTCGGGCTCGACGGCACCGACCTCGACCGGCCGGTGTCGACGCTGTCCGGCGGGCAGTCGGTGCTCGTGGCCGTCGCCGGGGTGCGGTTGCGCGCCCGGCCGATCGTGTTCCTGGACGAGCCGACGAACAACCTGGACCGCCGGGCCCGCGGGCTGCTCCTCGACCTGGTCGACGACTGGCGCGGCACCCTGGTGCTCGTCAGCCACGACCGGGAACTCCTCGAGCACGTCGACGAGACCGTGGAGCTCCGCGCCGGGGCGATGACGGTGTTCGGTGGGACGTTCAGCGCGTTCGAGGAGCACCTCGCCGTGCAACAGGCGGCCGTCGAGCGCGAGGTCCGCGTCGCCGATCAGCGGCACCGCACCGAGAAGCGACAGCGCATCGAGGCGGAGACGAAGATCGCCCGACGGGCGAAGGCCGGCGAGAAAGCGGGCCGCTCGATGCCGAAGATCCTGGCGAACGAGCAGCGGAAGAAGGCGCAGGAGACCGCCGGTCGACTGCGCGTCGGGTACGCGGACGACGAAGCCGCCGCACTCGCCACCAAGCGCGAGGCTGAGCTCCGCCTGCGCGACGACGAGTCGATCCACGTCACCCTGCCCGACCCGGACGTGCCGGCCTCGCGTCGGATCGCCACCGTGACCGTCCGCGGACGGGACGTCATCGTGCAGGGGCCGGAACGGATCGCCGTCACCGGGGACAACGGCGTCGGCAAGTCCACCCTGCTCGAGCAGCTCGTCGGCGACCCCGCGGCCCGGGAGCACCCGCTGCCCGAGACCGCGGCCGTCGCCCACGTCGACCGGATCGCGTACCTGCCGCAGCGGAAGGACAGCCTGGACGACACCGCCACGGTGCTCGACAACGTGCGCCGGGACGCCCCGCACGTGCCCGTCGCCGAGGTCCGCAACCGGCTGGCGAAGTTCCTGGTGCGCGGGGACACCGTCGACCGCCCGGCCGGGGACCTGTCCGGCGGCGAGCGGTTCCGGGTGGCGCTGGCGGCCCTGGTGCTCGCCGACCCGCCGCCGCAGCTGCTCGTGCTCGACGAGCCGACGAACGACCTCGACCTGACGAGCGTCGACCAGCTCGTCAACGCGCTGCGGGCCTACCGGGGAGCACTCGTCGTGGTGAGCCACGACGAGACGTTCCTGGAACGGCTCGAGCTCGACGAACGGATCGAGCTGCGGTAGTCGGTAGTCGTCGCCGTCAGCGCGTCAGCGCCGTCCGAACATCAGCGCCGTCGGGTCGGCCGGATCGCGAGGGACTCGACGGTGCCGCGCTCAGGCAGGTCGACGACGGTGCGGACCGCGGCGGCCACGTCCTCCGGCGCCAGGTAGTAGTCGGTGTCGTAGGACTCTCCGAGCTTCGCCACGAGCTGCCGCTGCATGTCCGAGTCGGTCCGGCCCGGGTGCACGCTCGACACCCGCACGCCGTTCGCCCGCTCCTCTTCGCGCAGGGCGTCGGCGAAGGCCCGCAGCGCGAACTTCGACGCCGCGTACACGCCACCGGCGGGGCCCGAGTGGAACCCGGAGCCGCTGTTGATCGGTACGACGATGCCCCGGGCCGCCCGCAGTGCCGGCAGCGCCAGCCGGGTGAGCTCGGCGACCGCGAACACGTTCGTCGCGAAGACCTGCTCCCACACCGCGCGCGGGGTGTCGGCGACGGTGGTGCCCTGCTCGACACCGGCCGAGTGCACGAGGACGTCGAGCCGATCCGGCAGCGCGGGGACCTCGCCCGCGCCCAGGTCACCGACGAACGGCGCCGCGCTCGGCAGCTCCTGGACGAGGGCGTCCACGGCGTCGGCGGACCGGCCGCCGACGAGCACGTGGTGGGTGCGGCCGAGGTCGGCGGCGATCGCGCGGCCGATGCCGCGGGTGGCTCCGGTCACCAGGGCGACCGGACGGTTCTGGAGCTGGTCTGTCGTCACGGAGGCAAGCCTACGGAAGCCGGGCCGGGCCTCCTGTGCGGTCGCGACGACGGCGCAGGACCGTCAGCGCGACACCGGCGACGACCACCAGGCCCACGAGCGCCGCGATGCCCCACGGCGAGCCGGCGAGCGCCGCGACGACCGCCCAGAACACGGCGAGCCCGACCGTCGCGTACAGGAACGCCCATGCCACACACCCCGGCACCATCGCGATCGTGTACCGCCACCAGGCGACCCGTGCCAGCCCCGCTGCGGCGTTCATCACCGTCTGCAGGCCGACCACGACGAAGCTCACCGTCACGATCGGCAACCCCCAGCGATCCAGCAGCGCCGACCCGCGGCGGACCGCCGGTGACCGCAGCCAGCCGCCCCACCGCGATCGGGACGCACCCGTCACCGCGAGCCGCGCGACCCAGTACGTGGCCTGCGCACGGCAGAACACGATCACGAAGAGCGCGAGGACGAGCCACCGGAACGGGAGCCCCTCGAGGAAGGACGGCACGCTCGCACCGTAGCGCCCCGACCCGGAGAGCGCCCGTCAGCGGTGGTCGGACGAACCGCGGTCAGTCGTTGTCGACGCCCTGGCGGATGCGGATGCCCTCGAGCACGTCCTGCGCCCGCTTCTCGTCCTGCTTCTCGATCTGGCGGGTGTCACGCTCGGGGAGCTGGATGTCCTCCTCCGCGCGGATGCCGGCCTGCAGTTCGCGACCCCGCTCGATCTCGGCGTCGAACTCGGCACCGAAGAGCAGGGCGTTGTTCGTGATCCAGATCCACAGCAGGAACACGATGACCCCACCGAGGGAGCCGTACGTGGCGTTGTAGTTCGAGAAGTTCCCGACGTAGAACCCGAAGCCGACGCTCGCGATGATCCAGATGAGGAGCGCCAGGATCGAGCCGCCGCTGACCCAGGTGAACTTCGGCTGCTTGACGTTCGGCGACCAGTAGTAGAGCACCGCGACGACGATGATCGCGATGACGAGCAGGATCGGCCACTGCACGATCGACAGGACGGTGACGGCCACGTCGCCGAGACCGATGACGTCGCCGAAGCTGCGGGCGAGCGGCGCGCTCACCAGGACCAGCAGACCGACCACGAGCAGGACGACGGTGGTGACGGTCACGCCGAGCATGGTCGGGCGGAGCTTCCAGATCGGGCGGCCCTCGCGGACGTTGTAGATCCGGTTCATGGCACGGCCGAAGGCGCCGACGTACCCGGAGGCCGACCAGAGGGCGCCGAGCAGACCGACGATGAACGTCACCGGCGCAGCGGGCGAGCGGACCAGGCCGTTCACCGGCTCCTTCAGCAGGCTCGCGACGTCACCGCCGCCGACGTTGCGGATCACCTGGAGCAGGGTCTCGATGGTCTTCGCCGGGTCCGACACCAGGCCCAGGATCGACACGACCGCCAGCAGCCCGGGGAACAGCGCGAGCACGGAGTAGTACGTCAGGCTCGCCGCCAGGTCGGTGCACTGGTCGCTCGTGAACTCGCGCAGCGTCTTCTTCAGCGTGTAGACGAGCGTCGGCTTCTTGAGGTCGGTGGGGTTGTCGGGCTTCCGGGAGTCGTCCGGGTCCGGCTTCTGCTCTTCGTGCGCCATGGGACTAGCCTCTCGCCTTCACGGCCTGCTTCGACCGCTTGACCGCCTGCTTGCGGTTCTTGTTCGCCCGTCGCTGCACCGCTGCGATGCCGACCTGCTGCTTCACACGGCCGCGGTGTGCCGGGTCACGCTCGAGGGCTTCCTCGGCCGCCTTGGCCCGCGCCTTCCGGCCCTTGCGACCTGCCTGCGCCTGCTCCTTCGCCGAGGGGGCGTCGCCACGCGCGCCGAACGGCAGCAGCGCGGTGAAGGCCGAGTTCGCCGGCGGCTGAGCCAGGTGCCCAGCGGGCTTGTTCCGGAGCGCGATGCCGAGGACGATCGCCGCGACACCGGTCAGCCCGGTGATGCCCATCGCCACCAGCGGCGTGGGGTCGCGGTGCCACCGCTGCTTCGTCTTGGCGACCGCGAGCCGCGTCCGGGCGGGCAGGTCCGCGCGTCGCTTCAGCTCCGTCACGGTGTCCGTGATGCCCTCGCGGGTGCGCACGTTGGCGAGTTCGAGCTCGGGCAGACTGTCCTTGGCCATTCCCCATTTCGTACACGTCCCACCCGGGATCGTGCCCAGCAGGCCGCGTCTACCGTGCCGCACATGCTCTTACGGGACGCCGCCGAGGGGATCCACCGCCTCGAGATCGCACACACCAACACGTACCTCGTCGAGACCGGCGATCGGTTGCTCGTCGTCGACGCGGGGTTGCCCGCCGCGTGGCCGCACCTGCAGCTCGCCGTGCACGACCTGGGCTACACGCCCGACCAGGTCGAGGGGCTCCTGCTCACGCACGGGCACTTCGACCACGTCGGCACCGCAGCACGGATGCAACGCGACTGGGGTACGCCCGTGTTCGTCCACCCGGGCGACCGGCACCTCGCCGCGCACCCGTACTCGTACCGGCCGCAGACGAACCGCTTCGGGTTCGTGGCGCTCCACCCGGGTGGTCTGCGCCCCCTGGGCCGGATGCTGCTCGCCGGTGCGGTCACGGTCGACGGCATCGCGGACACCGAGCTGCTGGAGAGCCGCGCCGACGTGCCGGGCAACCCGTGGATCATCGAGACCCCGGGGCACACCGACGGCCACGTGGCGCTGCACTTCGCCGACCGCGACGCCGTGATCGTCGGCGACGCGCTCGTCACCTTCGACCCGTACACGGGCGGGATCGGACCGCGGATCGTCGCACCCGCGGCGACCTCCGACGTGGACACGGCTGTCGCGTCGCTCGACCGGCTCGCGGACACCGAGGCGAAGCACGTGCTGCCCGGCCACGGTCCGGGCTGGTCGCTCGGCGTGCGGCGGGCCGTCGCGCAGGCGCGGCGGGTGGCCGGCGCCGCCTGACGCGCGAGCTGCTCGCGAGTCCACGGGCTCAGCGACACCTCACGCGCGGCGCGACGCGTGGACTGTCGGTGAGCGCGAAACGTCACCGACGCGGTGGGCGCGACCAGAGCCGACCTGGAGGCACGGTGCGGGCCCGCCCCGCGCCTCCAGGCCGAGGGTGGTCGCGGTCAGGACGGGACGACGACGTCCTCGGGCAGACCGGACGCCGCGGAGCGGCCGGCGGCCTCCATCAGCGCGAGGCTCCGCAGGTTGTCACGACCGCTCGTCTCGGGGGCGGGGCCGCCCTGCACCGATCGGGCGAACGCCTGCAGCCCGCCCTGGCGGTCGGTGTGCGCGAGCACGGGCAGCTCGACCGGCTCGGCGACGTCGTCCTGCGTGCGGCGGACGGTGACCCGGTCGCCGTCGACCGCGTTCGGTTCACCATCGCGGCTCGTGAACCAGAGCTCGCCGTCCTCGCCCTCGATGCTCCACTCCCCGGCCCAGGCGGTGCGCGGGCCGCGGCTCAGCCAGCTGCCGCGGTAGTTGACGACCGTGCCGCCGTCGAGCTCGATGATCATCGAGGCGACCGCTTCGTCCTGGTACTTGCTGTACGCGGGGTAGCTGGCCTTGGCGAAGACCCGGACGGCCTCTTGCCCGGTGATCATCCGGAGCAGGTCGAAGTGGTGGATCGCCATGTCGTTGATCATCGCGTGCGGGAACCGGTAGTGCGGGTACGTCTCGGCGGGCTGGTCGTTGTCCCACTGCCGGAAGTCGACGTTGATCGCGGAGACCTCGCCGACGACGTCCGCCTCGAGCATCTCCTGCACGACCCGCGGTGCCGGGTACCAGCGGTAGTTCTGGCTGACCTGCAGCACCAGGCCGAGCTCCTCGGCGCGACGGACCGCGGTGACGGCCTCGTCGGTGGTGTTGGCGAACGGCTTCTCGACCAGGACGTGCTTGCCGGCGTCGAGGGCCTCGAGCGCGAGCGGCACGTGCGTCACGGCCGGGGCGGTGATGACGACGGCGTCGGCCTCCACCGCGGCGAGCGCCTCGGTCAGGGACCCGAACGCCGCGGAGGCCGGGAGCCCGAGGTCGGTCCGCACGGCCTCGAGCGTCGGCGCCGACGGGTCGACGATCCCGACCACCTGGACTTCCGACACCTCTGGGATGGCAGTGCGGGCCCAGTTGCCGCCCCACCCTCCGAGACCGACGTGGATGATCCGGACGCTCATGCGCGCACTCCTTCGTGACTGCCGTCGTGACTGGTGACGCACCACGGACGCCGCGGTGCGTGCGTCCAGTCTGTCAGTGCGTGAAGGCGTACGCGATGAGTGCCATCGTGACGATGAAGCCCGCCAGGTAGTTGATCCAGAGGAAGCGCTTCCACCCGGCGTTCGCGGCCTCGGCGCCCTGGTCCGTGATGTTCCACCACGGCAGCACGTTGAGCGCGTACGGGATGACGACGATCGCGGCGATCGGCCCGGGGAACGCCGAGAACAGCAGCGCGACGCCGGCGACCAGGTAGGCGACGAAGGCCAGGCGGACGGTGGCCCGTGCACCGATGACGGTCGCGACGGAGCCGATGCCGCCGGCGCGGTCGGCCAGGACGTCCTGCACGGCACCGAACGCGTGCGAGGCCACGCCCCACAGGAAGAACGCGATGCACACGGCGACGAGCTCACCGGTCCAGTGCGGGCCCGCCAGGGCGAGGCCGTAGATCGCGGGCGAGACGAAGTGCGTGCTCGACGTGAGCGAGTCGAGGAACGGCTTCTCCTTGAACCGCAGCCCCGGTGCCGAGTACGCGATGACCGCGAACACGCTGATCGCCAGGACGAGCCACGACCACGGCCCGTTGCCGCTGACCGCACCGAGCACCACGAGCGCGACGAGGAAGGGGACGTTCGTGACGACGACGGCCCACAGCGTGGTGCGGTGGACGCTCTTGTCGAGCAGGGCGCCCTCGACGCCGCCCTTGCGCGGGTTGCGCAGGTCGGACTCGTAGTCGAAGACGTCGTTGATGCCGTACATCGCCAGGTTGTAGGGCACCAGGAAGTACACGACACCGACCAGGAACGCGACGAGCGAGAACCCGCCGCCGCCCTCGACGCCGACCCCGCTGCCGAGCAGGTACGCGGCGCCGAACGGGTAGGCGGTGTTCACCCAGCTGATCGGGCGCGACGACACGAACAGGGCGCGCAGGGTCGACGGCCTGGAGGCGGTGCTGGCGTTCACTTCTTGTCCTCTGCTGGTGCTGTGGTCGGGCCGAGCGCGGGGCGCGCGCTGGTCCGGTCGCTGGCGTTCGTCCGGTCGCTGGCGTTCGTCCGGTCGCGTGCGCCCGTCCGGTCGAACAGGACCCACAGGCTGGGCAGCAGCACGATGGCGGACATCGCGTAGGCGAGGTCCTCGACCGGGATCGCACCGATCTTCGCACCGCTGATGAGCGAGGGGTCGTACGCGACGATCCGCAGCGTGACGATGACGTTGTCGAACACCATCGTCATCACCAGCAACGCGACGCCGGCGATCACGGACGTGAGCACCGCGACCCGGCGCCCGACGGCGGGCCGTCGACCCGCCGCACGGGCCCGGCGGGCGGCGACGACGCCTGCGACCACTGCCACGACGGCCGTGACGCCGAAGAACGGCAGGGCCAGGAGCGCGTACGCCCCGGTGCCGTTCACGCGCGTCGCCGATCGGTCGCCCGCTGCACCAGGGGCCGGACGAAGCCGACCAGGTCCATCGTCGAGTAGCAGAGCAGCAGCAGGAAGAAGAGTTCCTCGAGCGGGACCTCGGGCGCCAGGAGCACCCCGGTGAGCAGGTTCTGCGGCCCGATGAAGAAGATTCCGGCAGCGACACCGGCGACGTCCCACACCATGAAGAACGCGACGCCGACGACCATCACGGCCGCCGCCCGCCAGGGTGCCCGCCAGAAGAACAGCCGGAAGCGGGCGTCCAGCACGGTCATGCCGACCAGGGACACCACCAGGCCGGCGAGGTAGACCCCGGGCATCAGGCGGTCTCGGTCCGGTCCCGCGGGGCCCCGAGGGGCGTCGGCAGCGGCTCGGTGCTCCGGTCGCCGTGGATGCGCTTGAGCAGGACCTCGGCGCTGATCAGGCACATCGGCAGACCGATGCCCGGGATCGTCGAGGCACCGACGTAGTACAGCCCCTCGACCTTCTTCGACGCGTTCTTCTCGCGGAAGAACGCGCTCTGCTTCAGGGTGTGCGCCGGGCCGAGCATCGAGCCGTTCCAGGCGTTCAGGTCGTCGGCGAAGTCGCGCGGGCCGATCGTCCGTCGGACCCGGATGCGGTCGCGCAGGTCCGGCACCCCGGCGCGCTCGGCCAGCACGTCGATGGCACGGTCGGCGATCTGCTCGACCTGGTAGTCGCCGGCTCCGTCGATGCCGCCCTTGCCGATCGACAGGTCGGCGGGCAGCGGCACCAGGATGAACAGGTTGCTGGTGCCGGGCGGGGAGACGCTCGGGTCGGTCTCGGACGGGGCGCAGACGTAGATCGAGGCGGGGTCCGGCACGTGCCGGTCGTCCCCGAAGATGGCGCCGAAGTTCGCCTTCCAGTCCGCGGTGAACATCAGGGTGTGGTGCAGCAGGCCCGGCGTCGGACCGTCGATGCCGAGGTACACGAGCACCGCGCTCGGGCCCGGGTCGCGCTTCTTCCAGTGGTCGGCGCCGTGGGTGCGGTGCTCACGCTCGAGCAGCTGCATCTCGGTGTGCTGCATGTCGGCAGCGCTGACCACGAGGTCGGCGGGGGCCGTGTGCTGCACGCCGTCGCGGTCGCGGTGGACGACCCCGGTGGCGACGCCGTCCTCGACGACGATCCGCTCGACCTTCGCACCGGCGATGATCTTCGCGCCCTCGGCCCGGGCGACCCGCTCGACGGCGGAGATCACCTCGGTGATGCCGCCCTTCGGGTAGAGGACGCCGTCGGCCAGGTCCAGGTGGCTCATCAGGTGGTACATGCTCGGCGCCGCGTACGGGCTCGTGCCGAGGAACACCGCCGGGTAGCCGAGGATCTGCCACAGGCGACGATCGCGCACCGCGGTCTCGGCGAAGGTGGAGAGCGGCTCGAGCAGCAGGCGCGCGAGCTTGGGCAGACGACGCAGGACGTCGGGTGCGGCGAGCTTCGTGAGGTCCTGGAAGCTCGTGTAGAGGAACCGGCGCACGGCCATCGTGTAGGTGTCCTCGGCCGACGCGAGGTACTTCCGCATCCGCTCGCCGGCACCGGGCTCGATGGACTCGAACAGCGCGATGTTCGCCTCGGCGTCGGCGCGCAGGTCGATCGGCTCGTCGTGGCCCTCGCTGTAGACGCGGTAACCGGGGTCGAGCTTCACCAGGTCGAGTTCGGCCTCGGCCGACGTTCCCAGCAGCTGGAAGAAGTGGTCGAAGACCTCGGGCATGAGGTACCACGACGGCCCGGTGTCGAACCGGAACCCGTCCTGCTCCCACGAACCGGCACGGCCGCCGAGCTGCGTGCGCTGCTCGAGCACCGTCACCGAGAAGCCGTCGCGGGCGAGCAGCGCGGCGGCCGCCAGGCCGCTGATGCCGCCGCCGATGACGACCGCGCGGCGTGCGGGCACCTTGCGCCGGGGGGTGGTGGCGACCGTCGTCGGTCGGGAGGCGCGGGGCGGGGTCATGAGGAGCCTCCCGGCCGGTGGGTGGTGACGCGCGACCGGAGCGGTGCGCGTCCGGCGAGGACCTGCGCCGCGAGGCGCACCTTCACCGGGTTGGGGACGCGCACGCGCGTCGTGACGAGACGGCTCGCCGGGGTGCGCGCGAGTCGGTCGTTGAGTTCCTGGAACAGCGCGTGCGCGAGTCCGACGGCGTTGCGGGCGTCGGCCGGCAGCAGCCGGATCGTGCGTGCTGCGTGGTCGAGGTCGGCCTGCACGTCGGCGACCAGGCGGTGCTTCGTGGCTTCGTCGAACGACCGGATGTCGACGCCCGGGAAGTACGACCGACCGAGCACCTCGAAGTCGGCGTGCAGGTCACGCAGGAAGTTCACCTTCTGGAACGCGGCGCCGAGCGCACGTGCACCGGCGACGAGTTCGGCCTGGTCGAACGTCGGCCGACCGGCGCGGTACACGAACGCGCGCAGGCACATCAGGCCGACGACCTCGGCCGAGCCGTACACGTACGCGTCGAACGAGGCGTCGTCGTGCTCGGTGCGGTCGAGGTCCATGCGCATCGAGGCGAAGAACGGGGCGGTGAGCTCGGCGCCGAAGCCGGTGGCGCGGGCCGTGCGGGCGAAGGCGTGGACGACCGGGTTCACCGAGAAGCCGAGTGCGATGGCCCGTTCGGTGTCGGCCTCGAGCTCGTCGAGCACCGTGCGGGCGAGCTCGCGGTCGAGCCCGGCCTCGGTCGCGGGGCCGTCGACGACCTCGTCCGCGACGCGGACCAGCGCGTAGACGTTCCGGATGTGCTCGCGCGTGTCGCGGGCGAGCATGCGGCTCGCCAGGCCGAACGACGTGGAGTACCGGTCGATGACGACACCCGACGCGGCCTCGGCCGTGGCGTCGTAGAGCTGGAGGCGAGCCGGACGGGACCCGGTCGCCGTGGTGGTGCTGTGGGTCACCGGGCGCGCTCCACGAGTTCGGTCACGAGGGCCTCCAGGCGGTCGGCGAGGTCGTACGGCAGCCGGGCGAGCTCGGCCCGGGCGAGTGCGGTGTGGTCGGCGACACGTGCTTCCGCGGCGCCGCGTGCACCGCAGGAGACCAGGGTCGCACGGACCTCGTCCGCACGGGCCTCGGTCAGGTCCGGGTCGCCGAGGTACGGCTCGAGGTCCGGCCAGCAGTCCGTGGTCGCCGCGTACGCGATCAGCATGGTGCGCTTGCCCTCGCGCAGGTCGCCGAGCACGGTCTTGCCGGTCATGGTCTCGTCGCCGAAGACCCCGAGCAGGTCGTCGACGATCTGGTAGGCGATGCCGATCTCGCGACCGAAGGCCCCGAGGGCGGTGACGATCTCCTCGTCGGCGCCGGCCAGGACGGCACCGGACTGCAGCGGGGCCTCGAACGAGTACACGCTCGTCTTCGCCCGCTCCATGGCCAGGACCTCGTCCACCGTCGGCATCACGCCGAGTGCCAGGTCGACGTCGGTCATCTCGCCGGCGGCGCTGGCGAACACGGCCTCGTCGAGCAGTTCGAGCAGCCGCTCGCGGCGGGTGCCGTCGACGCCAGCGGCCTCGATGAAGCGGGGCGCACCGGCGAGGGCCAGGTCACCGGCGATCACGGCGGCACTCATCCCCCGGTGCTCGGCCGTCGGCAGCGGCAGGCCGCCCGTCGTCCCGTTGTCGCGGAAGGACCCGGCGACGTTCGGCTGCCCGCGGCGCGACCAGTCGCGGTCGATGACGTCGTCGTGCACCACGAGTGCGGTGTGCAGGAGTTCGTAGGCCGCCGCGACGTTGGCGGCTGCGTGCACGTCGGTGCCGCCCATGCCGGCGTACGCGGTCATGACCATGCGGGGCCGGAAGCGCTTGCCGCCCATGCTCGCCTTGCGGAGCACGCGCCACAGTTCTTCGGACGGTCGGCCGTAGCGCTCGGCGCGTGCCGACGACACGGCGAAGAAGCGCTCGAGGCAGTCGTCGACGAGCGCGAGGTCGATGTGCGGCACGGTGGTCGCTTCCTCGCTCATTGGCCTAACCTATCGACACAGATGAACGCTTTCCCTGAATCCGTGGTGCTCCTGGCCGACGACCGTACCCCGATCGGCACGGCGGACAAGTTCACGGTGCACACAGCCCACACGCCCCTGCACCTGGCGTTCTCGTGCCACGTCCGGAACGCCGACGGTGACGTCCTGGTGACCCGACGAGCACTGTCGAAGAAGACCTGGCCGGGGGTGTGGACGAACACCTTCTGCGGACACCCCGGTCCGGACGAGTCCTTCGAGGACGCCATCGGCCGTCGTGCCTCTCGCGAGCTCGGCATCACCGTGCGTGACGTCGAGGTCGTGCTGCCGGAGTTCCGGTACCGCGCGGTCGACGCCTCGGGCATCGTGGAGAACGAGGTCTGCCCCGTCTTCCGTGCCGTGACCGACGACACTCCGGCTCCCGCGGACGACGAGGTCGCCGAGTGGGCATGGGTGTCCGAGGACTCTCTCAGGCAGGCCGTCGCCGGCGCGCCGTTCGCCTGGAGCCCGTGGCTCGGGTGGCAGCTCGCCGAGCTCGAGACCGCCGGGCTGCACGTCACGCGCTGACGCTCCTGCGCCTGCCGCGACGGGTTGTCCGACCCGCGCCGCAGGCGTACGCTCGACCGTCGGCAGCGCTCTGGGCGCCGCCACGACGAGACGAGAAGGGCAGGTGAGGCGCGATGTCGGGTGACCATCCTCGATCGGGCCGGCCGCCCGTGTCGGTCGTCGCGCCCGCTCGCTGACCCTGCCCCGCCCCGGATCGCCTCCGGGGCGCCATCGCGCCCGCCTGCTCCCCACCGAAGGAGCACGCACATGGCACTGATCGACAACGCGATCTACGTCCGGGGACGCCGCGTGGAGTCTCCGTCGACCCTGTCGCGCCCGGCTGGTGGCGACCTGACGTGGATCGGGCTGCTCCGGCCCGACCCGCACGAGCTCGAGGCCGTCGCCACCGAGTTCGACCTGCACGAGAACGCCGTCGAGGACGCCCGCAAGGGACACCAGCGCGCCAAGCTCGAGCGCTACGGCGACACCCTGTTCCTGGTGCTCCGGCCGGCCTGGTTCGACCCGTCCGAGGGCACCGTCGAGTTCGGCGAGGTGCACCTGTTCGTCGGCGACCACTTCGTCGTGAGTGTCCGGCACGCCGCCCGCCCCGACCTGGCGGTGCTGCGGGCACAGGTCGAGGCGGACCCAGAGTTCCTGGCGAAGGGGTCCGAGGCCGTGACCGCGGCCGTGCTCGACGAGGTCGTGGACGGCTACGGCCCCGTCGTCCAGGTGCTGCAGGAGCAGATCGACGCCATCGAGGACCAGCTGTTCGCCGGGCAGGTCGACCCGGGGGTCTCCAAGCGCATCTACCAGCTGCTCAGCGAGGTCCTCGCGTTCCAGCGGGCCACCACCCCGGTGCCGGCGATGGTCACGGGGCTGCTCCGCGGTGCCGACAAGTACGGCGTGGACGACGACGTGCAGCACCGGCTCCGCAACGTGCACGACCACGCGCTCCGTGTCACCGAGCGGGTCGACTCGTTCCGCGCCCTGCTCGAGAACGCCCTGACCCTGCACGCCACCCTGGTGTCGCAGGAGCAGAACGAGGCGATGCGCCGGATGACCAGCGCGAGCCTGGCCCAGGGTGAGGAGAGCCGGCAACTCGCCCGGGCAGCACACCGCCAGGGCGAGGAGGTCAAGAAGATCTCGTCGTGGGCGGCGATCCTGTTCGCACCCGGCCTGATCGCCGGTGTCTACGGGATGAACTTCGACCACATGCCCGAACTGCACTGGCACTACGGCTACCCGGTCGCGATCCTCGGCATGCTCCTGCTGATGGGCGTGCTCTGGGCGATCTTCCGCAAGCGCAACTGGCTCTGAGCGGACGGCGGATCGGCGCACAGGTGGCGTCGATCCGCCGGACGTGCATAATGATCTGGCCCGGATGTGAACGTGCACATCGATGTGCCACGACACCCGGGCGGAAACGAGCAGCAATGGCGTCATCGCGGACACAGCAACCGCGTTCGCCCAGCATCCGTGACGTCGCACGGATCGCGGGCGTCTCGCACCAGACCGTCTCGCGGGTGCTGAACAACTCGGACGCGATCCGGGCCGAGACACGCGACAAGGTCCTGGCGGCCATGGAGCAGCTGCAGTACCGGCCGAACCGGGCCGCACGCGCCCTGGTCACGAGCCGGACCCACACGATCGGCGTCCTGACGGCCCGCCGCGCCCACTACGGTCCCGCCGTGGCGCTGCAGGCGATCGAGGACGCCGCGATGCTCCGCGGCTACTCGGTCACGACGGCGAACATCGCCGAGGCGACCGACGCCGCCGTGCGTGAGGGACTCGGGCACCTGCTCGACCTCGACGTCGAGGGCATCGTCGTCATCGCGCCCCAGCAGCGGGTCTTCGACCTGATCGCGGAGCTCGGCATCCGCACCCCCTACGTCACCATGCGCGCCAGCGTCGGCGAGGACCCGACGGCCCTGTGGGTGGACCAGATGGAGGGCGCGCGACTCGCGACGGCGCACCTGCTCGACCTGGGCCACGAGTACGTACGGCACATCGCCGGACCACAGGACTGGATCGAGGCCGACGCCCGGATGCAGGGGTTCCTGCGCGAGATGTCCGACCGCGACATGGCCGTCGCGCCGCCGATCCTGGGCGACTGGACCGCCGACTTCGGCTACCACGCCGGCCGCGAGCTGCTGCGGTGGCGGGACTGCACCGCGATCTTCTGCTCGAACGACCAGATGGCGCTCGGCGTCATGCACGCAGCGCGCTCGTACGGGCTCGACGTCCCGGGTGACCTGTCCGTGGTCGGCTACGACGACATCCCCGAGGCGAAGCACTTCTGGCCACCGCTCACCACGGTGCAGGTCGACTTCGCCGAGCTCGGGCGGCGCTGCGTGGACCTGCTGCTGCCGAGTGAGGGCGAACTGCTCCGCCCCATCGACATCGTCCCGCAGCTGGTCGTGCGCGCCTCCACCAGCGCGCCCCGTACGCGCTGACGCACCTCGGGCCTCGGCGCCCCGGAGTACCTGCCACGAACTTCTGCCCAGGGACGCCCGGAGACACCCGGTACGCCCGAAACGACCCGGTACGCCCTGAACCACCCGGCCGCCGCGGAGTACCTGCCACAAACGGGCATACCTGCCACGAACTTCCGACCAGGTACGCCCGAAGACACCAGGTACGCCCGAAGACACCAGGTACGCCCGGAATGACTGGGTACACCCGAAACGTCTCGGTACACCCGAAACCACCCGGCCACCCGGAGTACCTGCCAGGAACGGGCGTACCTGCCACGAACTTCCGACCAGGTACGCCCGAAGACACCAGGGACGCCCGGAACGACCAGGTACGCCCGGAACGACTGGGTACGCCCGAAAGGTCTCGGTACGCCCGGAACCACCCGGCCACCCCGGAGTAGCTGCCACGAACGGGCGTACCTGCCACGAACTTCCGACCAGGGACGCCCGGAAGCACCAGCCAAGCCCGCTCCGACGAGGCGAGCGCGGCTCCGGACGCGACCACGAACCGGACGGGAGGCCCGTGGCCGGCCCGCCACGAGCCTCCCGGCCGCGCATGCGGATTCGCGCAACGAAACGCCCGTTCTGGAGCCCCCTGGCCCCAACCCGGGGGACGTTCCCTCCGGATCACGCACGCCGTTACGAAAACGCGACCAATCCGAATTGACAGCCGCACCGAGGCTGTGCGTAAATTGCCTCCGTCCAGCCGATGTGACCGTTCACATGAGCGTCACACCGAGCCGGATCCGGACGCGACAACGAAGTCCACACAGGCCCCCTGTGCTTTCGCTGCCGCAGCAGAACCACCCGAACACACTGCCGCACCGAAGCGGCAGAAGGAGATGCACTGTGGCGTCAACCCCGATCGACACCGGCCTCGAGACCCGGTCGATCACCGCACCCGAGACGATCCTCGAGATGCGCTCGATCACCAAGGAGTTCCCTGGTGTGAAGGCGCTGGCCGACGTCTCCCTCAGCGTCCGCGCCGGCGAGATCCACGCGATCTGCGGCGAGAACGGCGCCGGCAAGTCGACCCTGATGAAGGTCCTGTCGGGCGTCTACCCGTACGGCACCTACAGCGGCGAGATCGTCTACGAGGGCGAAGAAGTCCGCTTCTCGAACATCAAGCAGTCCGAGCAGGCCGGCATCGTCATCATCCACCAGGAGCTGGCGCTCGTCCCGGAGCTCTCGATCACCGAGAACCTGTTCCTGGGCAACGAGCCGAGCCGTGCTGGCGTCATCAACTGGACCGCCGCGCAGCTCCGTGCGCAGGACCTGCTCGCCCGCGTCGGCCTGGCCGACGACCCGGACACGCAGATCAAGAACATCGGTGTCGGCAAGCAGCAGCTCGTCGAGATCGCGAAGGCCCTGCACAAGGACGTCAAGCTCCTGATCCTCGACGAGCCGACCGCCGCGCTCAACGAGAACGACTCCCAGCACCTGCTCGACCTGATCGTCGGACTGAAGGCCAAGGGCATCGCGAGCATCATCATCAGCCACAAGCTCAACGAGATCGAGCAGATCGCGGACGAGATCACGATCATCCGCGACGGCAAGGCCATCGAGACGCTCAACGTCAAGGCAGACGGCGTCAACGAGGACCGCATCATCCGCGGCATGGTCGGCCGATCGCTCGAGTCGCGCTTCCCCGACCGCACCCCGAAGATCGGCGAGACCTTCTTCGAGGTCCGCAACTGGACCGTGCAGCACCCGATCGACCCGTCGCGCCTGGTCTGCAAGGCCTCGAACTTCCACGTCCGCAAGGGCGAGATCGTCGGCTTCGCCGGCCTCATGGGCGCCGGACGCACCGAGCTGGCGATGAGCCTGTTCGGTCGCTCCTACGGCACCTGGCTCGACGGCCAGATCATCAAGGACGGCCGCGAGATCAAGGTCACGAACGTCCAGCAGGCGATCGAGAACGGCATCGGCTACGTCTCCGAGGACCGCAAGGCGCTCGGCCTGAACCTGCTCGACACCGTGAAGCGCTCGACGGTCGCCGCCGATCTGCAGAAGATCTCGAAGGCCGGTGTCGTCGACTCGCTCGAGGAGTACTCGGTCGCCGAGAAGTACCGCAAGATGCTCCGCACCAAGGTGCCGAGCGTCGAGGACAACGTCGGCAAGCTCTCTGGTGGCAACCAGCAGAAGGTCGTCCTGTCCAAGTGGATGTTCACCGACCCCGACATCCTGATCCTCGACGAGCCCACCCGCGGCATCGACGTGGGTGCCAAGTTCGAGATCTACGGGATCATCCAGCAGCTCGCGGCCGAGGGGAAGGGCATCATCCTCATCTCGTCCGAGCTCCCCGAACTCCTCGGTCTCTCCGACCGGATCTACACCATCTTCGAGGGCCAGATCACCGCTGACCTCCCGGCCGACCAGGCCGATCCCGAATCGCTCATGCGCAGCATGACCTCCGCGCGGAAGGGCGCCACCGCCTCATGAACAACCTGAAACTGCTCTTCGGCAAGGGCAACAGCATCGGCCAGTACGGCATGATCATCGCCCTCATCGTGCTGCTGATCTTCTTCTCGGTCACGACGAACGGGCTCATCCTCGAGCCGACCAACGTCATCAACCTGTTCCTGCAGTACTCCTACATCCTGATCCTGGCGCTCGGCATGGTCATGGTCATCATCGCGGGGCACATCGACCTGTCGGTGGGTTCGGTCGCAGCGGTCGTCGGCATCGTCGTGGCGCAGTCCATGGCCGTGTGGGACTTCCCGGTGTGGGCCGCCATCATCCTGGGTCTCGCGTGCGGTGCCCTGATCGGTGCGTGGCAGGGCTTCTGGGTCGCGTTCGTGAAGGTCCCGGCCTTCATCGTGACGCTGGCCGGTCAGCTCATCTTCCGTGGCGTGAACCAGATCATCGGCAACTCGACGTCCGTCCCCGTGCCGAACGGCTTCACCCCGATCGGCGCCGGCTTCCTCGGTGACTTCGGCCCCGACTTCGGCTACAGCAACGGCACGCTGCTCATCGGGCTCGTCACGATCCTCGCACTCATCATCATCGAGGCCCGCGGCCGCGCCCGCCGCCGGAAGATGCAGGCAGAGGTCCCGCCGCTGTGGGTCTCGATCGTCCGCACCGGCATCCTGGTCGCCGTCACGCTCGTCGCGACGTACCTGTTCGGTGCCGGCCCGGTCGGCACCTCGGTCCCGATCGTCGCGATCATCCTCGGTGTCCTGACCATCGTCTACGGCTTCGTCACGAAGAACACGATCTTCGGTCGCCAGGTCTACGCCGTCGGTGGCAACGCGAACGCCGCCGTCCTGTCCGGTGTCTCCGCGAAGAAGGTCAACTTCTTCGTCATGATGAACATGTCGGTCCTCGCCGCGATCGCCGGCATGGTGTTCGTCGCCTACTCCGGCGCCTCGGGCCCCGCGGACGGCACCGGCTGGGAGCTCGACGCGATCGCCGCCGTGTTCGTCGGTGGCGCGGCGGTCGCCGGTGGTGTCGGCACGATCTCCGGCTCGATCATCGGTGGTCTCGTGATGGCGCTGCTGTCGAACGGTCTGCAGCTCATGGGCCTCGAGTCGAACCAGGTGCAGATCATCCGCGGCCTGGTCCTGCTCGTCGCCGTCGCCTTCGACGTCTACTCGAAGTCGCAGGGACGCCCGTCGCTGATCGGCGGCATGATGCGGCAGTTCCAGCGGAAGGACACCGAGCAGAACACGGTGGCCGCCCAGCAGCCGCGGTCCATCGAGGACCAGCCGGACAAGATCACCCTCCCCTAGTCCCAACTCCCCACACCGGGGCCTCGGCCCCACACCTCCTCAACGAAGAGAAAGCAATCACATGCGCAAGAAGATCGTCGCCGGCCTCAGCCTGGCGCTCATCGCGGGCCTCGCCCTCAGCGGTTGCTCGGCACGCGGCTCGTCCGACGACGCCGGCAGCACCAGCACCATCAAGAAGGGCGACCTCATCGGCGTCGCCCTGCCGGCCAAGACCTCGCAGAACTGGGTCCTCGCGGGCGCCGCGTTCAAGAAGTCGATCGAGGACGCCGGCTTCAAGGCCGACATCCAGTACGCCAACGCCGGCAACCCGGTCCCCGACCAGCAGTCGCAGATCTCGGGCATGATCACCAAGGGCGCCAAGGCCGTCATCATCGGTGCCGCCGACGGTTCGCAGCTGACCGCGCAGGTCAAGTCCGCCAAGGACCGTGGCGCCGTCGTCATCGCCTGGGACCGCAACATCCTGAACACGAAGAACGTCGACTACTACGTGGCGTTCAACAACTTCAAGGTCGGCCAGCTCCAGGCCGAGGCGCTGCTCAAGGGCCTCGAGGAGAAGAAGGGCGACAAGCCGTACAACGTCGAGCTCTTCGCCGGTTCGCCGGACGACGCCAACGCGACCGTGTTCTTCAACGGTGCGATGGACGTCCTGCAGCCGAAGATCGACGACGGCACGATCAAGGTCGTCTCCGGTCAGACCACGTTCCAGAAGGTCGTCACGCAGGGCTGGCTCGCGCAGAAGGCCCAGTCGCGCATGACCGACCTGCTCTCGCAGTACTACACGGGTGACACCGAGCTCGACGGCGTCCTGTCGCCGAACGACACCCTCGCCCGTGCGATCCTCACCGCGACCAAGGCCGCCGGCAAGGACAACCCCGTCGTGACGGGCCAGGACTCGGAGACCGCGTCCATCCCGCTCATCATGCAGGGCACGCAGTACTCGACGATCTTCAAGGACACGTCGAAGGAGGCCCAGGCGGCCGTCGACCTCGTCTCCACGCTGTCGAAGGGCGACAAGCCCGACACGAAGATGGACAAGACGAACAACTACAACGGCAAGAAGACGGTCCCCGCGATCGAGCTCACGCCGGTCCTGGTCACCAAGGACAACGCCGTCGAGGCCTACAAGGGCAACGACACCCTCGAGGAGCTCGCCAAGAAGGGCTGATCTCCCCAGCACCACGGACGGCCCCGTCTCGCCTCGGCGAGACGGGGCCGTCCTGCGTCGTCCGGGGGCCGGCCACACGGCGGACGGGAGGCTCGGTGCACGTCGTGATCCGTGCCTCCAGTCCGCCGTGTGGTCCGCCCAGGGCACGTGGCCGCGCCCGGTCCGTGCCCGCGTCCGTCAGGGGTGGGCAGCGCGCAACCGGCGCGCGGCGTCGGCGAGGTGCGGGACGTCGGTGCGGGCGGTGCCGAACACCAGCGCACGCGTCGTGTCGAAGTACCGCCGGGTCAGCCGCTCCCCCAGGTCGGACACGCGCGACCACGGGATGCCGGGCTCGCTCGCGGTGACCCCGGCGGGGAGCACCCGGACCGCCTCACCGATCTCGACCAGGCGCATCCGGACCGCGTCGTGCACCAGGTCTTCGGGCACCCGCTCGTCGTCGATGTAGCGCCGGATCGCCTCGCATGCCCGGATGACGTCGTCGAGGCGGTCGGCCACAGCACGGCGGATGCCGGGCTGCCCACTCACAGCGGCACCGCGGTCCGGACGACCCCGGGGCGCATACCCGCGGCGTCGACGACGTCGACCCGGACCCCGAGCAGCCGTTCGGCGGCGTCCTGGATGCGCATCAGCGCGAAGATGCCGAGCCCCGCGTCGACGTCGACCATCAGGTCGACGTCACTGTCCGGGCCGTCCTCACCCCGGGCGACACTGCCGAAGATCCGGGGGTTCCGCCCGCCGAACCGCTGCACGATCTCGAGGAGGTCCTGCCGGGCCGCGACCACGCGCTCGAGGAGCGGCGGGGGTTCCTCGACCGGCTGCAGGTCGATCGTCGTCGTGAAGCCCGCCGCGCGGAGCATCCGCTGCAGGGCTGCGAGCGACGGTTCGCGCCGACCGTTCTCGTACGTGCTGATGACGCTCTGCGTGACGCCGGCGCGCTGGGCGAGCTGGACCTGGGTCAGTTCGGCGCGTTCACGGGCGTCGCGGATGAGCACCGCGGCCGACAGTGGCGGGGCGGACCGTGGGGGGACAGCGGACATGCTGCAACGATACACAGCATCCAACATTTCGTCCGCCGCCGGAGCGGCACTCGCTCAGCGCGGGTCGGAGACGTCCGCCCGGTGGAAGTTCTGCGCCGAGCGCGACGCGGTCGGGCCACGCTGACCCTGGTAGCGGGACTGGTACTCGGCGGAACCGTAGGGCTTCTCGGCCGGGCTCGACAGCTGGAAGAAGCACAGCTGTCCGATCTTCATCCCCGGCCACAGCTTGATGGGCAGCGTCGCGACGTTCGACAGCTCGAGCGTCACGTGCCCGGAGAACCCGGGGTCGATGAAGCCCGCGGTCGAGTGGGTCAGGAGGCCGAGGCGGCCGAGCGAGCTCTTGCCCTCGAGCCGAGCGGCGATGTCGTCGGGCAGCGTCACGACCTCGAACGTGGAACCGAGGACGAACTCGCCCGGGTGCAGCACGAACGCCTCGTCCGGGTCGGTCTCGACCAGGCGGGTCAGGTCGGGCTGGTCCACCGCGGGGTCGATGTGCGGGTACTTGTGGTTGTCGAACAGCCGGAAGAACTTGTCGAGCCGGACGTCGATGCTCGACGGCTGCACGAGCGAGGCATCGTACGGGTCGAGGCCGATCCGGCCTGCAGCGAGCTGGGCGGTGATGTCGCGGTCGGAGAGCAGCACGGACGAAGCCTAGCGGCAGCGCGCGTCGCGCCGGTATGCTGCCAGGCTGCCCACCACCCGGGCGGGCGGCGTTCGGAGCAGTGATGACCATGTACACCGTCGACGAGATCACGGTGCCCGCCGCCATGGACGACGACCCGGCGACCGTCGCGACCTTCGCCGAGTGGCTCGCGGTGTCCGACGGCGCCGAAGCCGCCGTGCACGGGCTGCACGAGTTGGCCTGGACGCCGGAGGAGTACCTGCCGCTGTGCCGAGAGCCGGGTGCCCCGAGCCGGCTCGTCGTCGCCCGCGACGACCGCGGCACCGTGGTCGGTGCGGGCTCGTACGACACGAAGCAGGAGCCCGGCACCACCAACTGCTGGCTGTCGGTCGGCGTCGTCCCCGAGCACCAGCGCCGCGGTGTCGGGACGCTGCTCGCCGACCACCTGGAGTCGATGGCCCGCGCCGACGGCCGCACGCAGTGGAAGACGTACGCCGTCTCACGGCAGGTCGGGCCCGCGTCCGGTCCCGGGTACGTGCAGGCCCCGACGGGGTTCGGCGCCGTCCCGGAGGACGAGGCGGGGGTGCGGTTCCTGACCGCCCGCGGCTGGCACTTCGGCCAGGTGAACCGGATCAGCCGGCTCCCGCTGCCCGCCGACGCATCCGTGGTGCGCGGACTGCACGAGCGGGCGTCTGCTGCCGCCGGGCCGGAGTACCGCGTGCACGCCTGGACCGGTCGCACGCCGGAGCAGTGGCTCGACGGCATCGCCCTGCTCGAGACCCGGATGAGCACCGACGCGCCCGCCGGGGACATGGAGGAGCCCGAGGACGTCTGGACCGCCGAACGGCTCCGGGAGCACGAGGACGAGCTCGCCCGGGCACCGCGCACCCTGCTCACCGTGTCCGTCGAGCACGTGCCGACGACCACCCTGGCCGGTTTCACGCAGCTGTCCGTGCCGGACGACCCCGCACGGCCGGCACAGCAGTGGGACACCCTGGTGCTCCGCGAGCACCGCGGCCACCGGCTCGGCTGGCTGCTCAAGGTCGTCGGGATCCAGGAGCTCGAGCGGCGGTTCCCGGGGCGTCCCTCGGTCATCACGTTCAACGCGGAGGAGAACCGCCACATGCTCGACGTGAACGAGGCCGTCGGGTTCGTCGGCGTCGGCTGCGAGGGCATCTGGGAACGGCGGGTCTGAGCGCGCATCCGAGGGGCCGCCGTCCAGCCGACACGCCTACGATTGGACGGTCATGACCGTCACGTCACCCGAAACCCAGCCCACGGGGTCAGCGCCGGACGCCGCCCCCACCACCGGGCGCTCGTCCACCGTCGCGACGGTCCTCGTCATCGCGATCCCGCTGGCCGTCGCGTGCTCGATCCTCGGGCTGACGATCACCGGTGCCTTCAGCGCGAGTCAGCAGCTGGTGTCCGCCGGCGAGGTCGTCGAGTACGGCCTGCCGATCGCCCGCGTCGTGCACGACACGATGGCGGCACTGACCATCGGGCTCCTCATCGTCGCGGCGTTCGCGCTGCCCGCGCAGAAGAAGGACCACGGCGCCCTGTCCAGCGTGCAGCACCGTGCCACCCGGTGGGCTGCTGCGACCGGCGCCGTCTGGTTCCTGGCCGCCGCGGTGAGCATCGTCCTGACCGGCGCGAACACCCTCGGTGTCCCGCTCACCAGCCCGGTGTTCGCCCGCAACTTCATGCTCTTCGCGTTCCAGGTCGAGATCGGCCAGGCGCTCGTGGTGTCGGCTGCCGCGATCCTCGTCGCCACGGTGGTCGCCGCCTTCGCCACCCGGGTGACGACCCTGGCGTTCGCCACCGTGATCGGCCTGTTCGCCCTGCTCCCCCTGGCCCTGTCCGGCCACGCCGCGGGGTCGCTCGAGCACGCGAACGCGGTGAACTCGCTCGCGATCCACCTGGTCGGGGTGTGCGTGTGGGCCGGTGGCCTGGTCGCCGTGGTCCTGCTCCGCACCCGCACCAAGGGCGCGACCGGACGCGTGATCGCCCGGTACTCGACGCTCGCCGGCTGGTCGTTCGGGGCCGTGGCGTTCTCCGGCATCGTCAACGCGTCGCTGCGCCTGACCGGCCCGCTCGACCTGTTCACGACGACGTACGGCTGGCTCATCACCGTCAAGGCGCTCATCCTCGTACTGCTCGGCGTCGCGGGGATCGTGCAGCGCCGGAAGCTCGTGCCCGGGCTCCTCCGCGCGCCGCTCGACCGCCGCCTGTTCACACGGTTCGCCCTGGCCGAGATCGTGTTCATGGCCGTGGCCATCGGTGTCTCGGTCGCCGTGTCCCGCTCGCAGCCGCCGATCCCGCAGACCCCGGCGACGGGCGAGGACACCCGCTCCGGCCTGATCGGGTTCCCGTTCCCGCCGGCACAGACCACGCAGACCTACCTGACCCAGTGGCACCTCGACTGGGTGTGGCTCGGCCTGGCCGTCGTCGGGGCCGTCTGGTACCTGCTGGCGGTGCGCAAGCTCCGGAAGCGCGGCGACGCCTGGCCCGTCGGGCGCACCATCGCCTGGCTGATCGGCTGCGCCCTGTTCATCTGGACCACGTCGGCCGGCCCTGCCGTCTACGGCATGATCCACTTCTCGTCGCACATGCTCCAGCACATGCTGCTGATGATGTTCGTCCCGCTGCCGCTCGTGCTCGGCGGTCCGGTGCTGCTCGCGCTCCGCACCCTGCCGGTCCGGAACGACGGCTCACGCGGCGCCCGCGAGTGGCTCATGCTCTTCGTGCACTCCCGCTGGATGCAGTTCCTCGGCAAGCCCGCCGTCGCGGGGATCATCTTCGCCGGGTCGCTCGTGGTGTTCTACTTCACGCCGGCGTACCAGGCCGCGATGCAGTCGCACGAGTGGCACGTCGCGATGATCATCCACTTCGTCCTGAGCGGCTACCTGTTCTTCTGGGTCTTCGTCGGCGTCGACCCGGGCCCCCAGCGCCCGCCGTACCCGATGCTCATCATCACCCTGCTGGCCACCCTGGCGTTCCACGCGTTCTTCGGCGTCGCGGTCATGACGTCGCAGTCGGTGTTCGCGATCGACTGGTTCCACGCGCTGGGCCAGACCAACGACGCCGCACTGCTCGACGACCAGCACACCGGCGGCGGCATCGCCTGGGGCGCTTCGGAGCTCCCGATGGTGTTCGTGGCCCTGCTCGTCGTCCGGAACTGGATGCGCTCGGACAAGCGCGACGCGAAGCGCCTCGACCGCAAGGCCGACCGCGACGGTGACGCCGACCTGAAGGCCTACAACGAGCGCCTGGCGGCGATGAGCAAGCGGGACTGACCCGCAGCACCGGTCACGCGGCGGGCGCGGTTCCGGTCAGTCCCCGTGGACGATGCAGACCGCGTCGAGGTCCATCGCGGCCTCGAGCGCGGCGGAGATCCCCGATTCCCCGTCGGGGCCGGCGGGCGTCACGGTGTCGACCCACCACAGCGGCGTCGCCAGGGTCGGGGCGTCCGGCAGGATCCGCTCGACCTCGTCGAAGGAGTCCACCCGACGCACGCCGAGCACGGTGATCACCGGGTGCGTGGCGTCCCGGCAGACCTGCATCATCGGGCCGTCGTCGAGCGCCCGGACACCCCAGGTCTCGTCGTGCAGCAGGAGCGCCTCCGCCACCTCGCGCGTCTCCACCGGCTGGCGGCAGAGGATGGTGACGTCACGCGGCACCCTGACCGCCCACCATCCGGTCGTCGCGGACGTGTCCGTCGAGCGTGCCCTCGTCGTGCGCGGGGTCGAGCGGTGCGCCACCGACCAGCTGCAGGAAGCGGTCCTCGTCGATGCGGTCGAGGAACGACTCGAGCGCTTCCCAGCCGTCCTCGAAGCGGACGATCATGCCCCCGTCGTCAGCCGCGTCGGCATCCGGACGGGCGGCCGAGCCTGAGCCTGCTGCGAAGGTTGCGGTGGTGGTCCGCGGTGGCGGCCAGACGCCGTCGCGGTCCAGGAAGCCGGCGGCCTCGGGGCCCACGACGACGGCGAGCGGCGACGGCTCGCCGTGCGAGACGGCCCGGACCAGGTGGTCCGCGTCGCCGCGGCGCTGCATGACCACGCCGAACACGGGGACGACCTGGTCGGCGACCCGCTGCACGGCGTCGAACATCCGGTTCGCCAGGCCCGGGTCGGTGTTCTCCTCGGGCACGGTGAGCACGGCGGACATCGTCTCGACGACGACCCCGCCGACCAGGTGCGCGGTCATCGTCGCGGAGAACCCCTCGCCGACGGCGTACGAGGTCGAGATGCCGGGTGCCTCGTGCTTCGCGTACTGCGTGACGACCCAGCGGTCCCACGGCACGGTGAGCGGTTCGGCGGTGCCCCACCGGGTCGGGCAGGTGCCGACCGTGTGGCACAGCGCCTCGATCGCGGAGCCCATGTCGACCGCACGGCCGGGGTGGTGGCGCAGGGTCAGGTCGATGCTGATCTGTCGCACCGAGTCGGCCGAGACGGGGTGCTCTGGCGACGGGGTGCCCACGAGTTCGGGGCCGCGGTGCACGAAGTCCTCGATGTCGGAGGCGGCGACGCCGGTCCGGCCGTCACGCAGCGTGCCGTCGAAGTCGGACACCGCCCACGCGGCGCCGTACGCGCCGAGCGCGTGCCGGAGTGCCGGGGTGATCGCCGCGGCCCGGCCGGTGCGGAGCACGACCGTCCGTCCGGCGTCCGCCGACCGACGGAGCAGCGAGGCGAGCGCGTCCGTCAGCCACACGACGGGCGAGGCGGACTCGACCACGATCGCCGAGCCGACCACGTCGTCGATGAGGGGATGCCTGACCATCCGGGTCCTCCTCGGTTCGGGGCTGGAACTCCCTGGACGGTACACACGGGGGCGACACCTGTCCGTCAGGCGCCCACCCTCACAGCGGAGACTCGGGAGGCGCGACACGCGCCCGCGAGACGGCGTACGGTGCGCGGTCGGCTGGCTTCCAGGCGAGAATCCGCTAGGCTTGCCGAGTCCCGTTCTGCGGGGCGCGCGAGTGTAGTTCAATGGTAGAACTCCAGCTTCCCAAGCTGGTAGCGCGGGTTCGATTCCCGTCACTCGCTCCGTCGGACGTACGCTCGCCGCATGTCCTCCTCCCCCGGTTCCCCCGAACACACCGCCCCCGTGGTCGTCATCGGTGCCGGGGTCGTCGGCGCCGCGACCGCGTACGCACTCACCGCCCGCGGCGAGCGCGTCCTGCTCGTGGAACAGCACGCCCGCGGCCACCACCTCGGGTCCTCGCACGGTGCGACCCGGATCTTCCGGCAGGGCTACGCCGACCCGGAGTACGTCGCGCTGACCACCCGGGCGCTCGAACTGTGGGGAGCGCTCGAGGCCGCCGCCGGCGAAGAGCTCATCGTCCGCACGGGTGCCGTCGACCACGGCCGGCCCGAGGTCGTCGACGCGATCGCCGCGGCCCTCGCCGACGCGGACATCCCGCACGAGTCGCTCACGCCGGACCAGGCGGCAGCACGTTGGCCCGGCATCGCGTTCGAGGGGCACGTGCTGACCCATCCGTCGGCCGGGCGCATCCGCTCCGACCGGACGATCGAGGTGTTCCTCACGCTGGCCGAAGCGACCGGTCTCGCCGACCTGCGGTTCGACACCCGGGTCACCGGGCTCGAGGACCACGGTGACGACGTCACCGTGACGCTGTCCGACGGCAGCGCGGTCCGCACCGCGTCCGTGGTGGCCGCGGTGGGCTCGTGGGCCCCCACGCTGGTCGGCGAGCTGCTCGCCGGACGCGGGGCGGGCCTCCCGGCCATCCGCGTGACCCAGGAGCAGCCGGCCCACTTCCCCAGCCATCTGCCGGACGCGGCCTGGCCGAGCTTCGTGCACTGGGCCGACGGCGACGACGTGTACGGGCTGCTGACGCCGGGCGAGGGCGTCAAGGTCGGGTCCCACGGCACCGGGCCCGTCGTCGACCCGGACCACCGGGACTTCACTCCCGTGCCGGCCGAGGCCGAGCGACTGCAGGCGTACGTCGCGCGGTACGTGCCGGGGGTCGACGGGACGAAGCCGACGTTCATCAGCTGCCTTTACGACAACTCCCCCGACGAGGACTTCGTCATCGACCGGGTCGGGCCGCTGACCGTGGCGACGGGGTTCTCCGGGCACGGCTTCAAGTTCGCGCCGCTGCTCGGCGAGATGCTCGCGGACCTCGCGACGGGCGGCGTGCCGCTCCCGCGCTTTTCCCTGCCGGAGCCGGTGCCCGCGCCCTGACGCGAGCGCGCGGTCATTCGCGAGACGCCGGCGTGTTCGTTCGACGCCGCCATGTCGTCGAGACGCCGCCGAATCCGGAGGCGTCTCGCGGACGACGCGGCGTCCTGCGCACACATCGGCGTCTCACTCCCGCGCACACGCCGGCGTGTTCTGCACACGCCGGCGTCTCGCAACCGGCCGCTACGGTGGGAACCGTGCGCATCATCGTGGCTCCGGACTCGTTCAAGGGCACCGCGACGGCGGCGTCGATCGCTACGGCCGTTCGTGCCGGCTGGCTGACCGAGCGCCCCGACGACGACGTGGTGCTCGTCCCGATGGCCGACGGCGGCGAGGGCACGCTCGACGCCTTCGAGACCGCCGTCCCCGCATCAGTCCGGGTCCCCGTCACCGTCACCGGGCCGGCCGGCACGCCGGTCGACACCCACTGGTTGCGGCTGCCCGACGGCCGCGCAGTGGTGGAGCTCGCGGCGACGAGCGGCCTCCCCCTGCTCGACGCACCGATGCCGGAGACGGCGACGAGCCGCGGGTTCGGCGAGGCGATCGCCGCCGCGCTCGACGCCGGTGCCACGGGGCTCGTGCTCGGCATCGGGGGCAGCGCGTCCACCGACGGCGGGCGTCCGGTGCTCGAGGCGCTCGGACTCGACAGCGAAGGAGCCGCCACCGACGGCCTCCGAGCACTCCCTCCGCTCGGCGTCACCGTGCTCACCGACGTGACCTCTCCGCTGCTCGGTCCGACCGGTGCCGCCGCCGTCTTCGGCCCGCAGAAGGGCATCACGCCCGACCGTGTGGCGTCCTTCGACGACCGGCTCGCCACCTGGGCCGCGCGGTTCCCCGACGTCGACCCGGACACCCCGGGCGCCGGAGCCGCTGGCGGTGTCGGGTTCGGCCTGCTGGTGTGGGGCGCCACGCTCGCCGGTGGGGCCGCGGCCGTCGCCGAGGTCCTCGGGCTGCCGGGGCTGCTCGAGGGGTCCGACGTGAACGGGGCCGGTGGAGCGAACGGGGCCGACGTCGTGATCAGCGGCGAAGGGCGCTTCGACGGGCAGAGCGCCGTCGGCAAGGTGCCCTCGGTGGTCCGCGACCTGACCGCGGCGCATGCTCCCGGAGCCCGCTCGATGCTCGTCGCCGGCGCGATCGAGGCCCCGCTCGACGACTACGGGGCCGCGGCGTCACTCACCGTGCTCGCGACGCAGACCACCGGCGAACCCGACGACGCCCTCGCCGACCCGCTGCGCTTCGCCACGATCGCCGGGCAGCGGCTGGCCCGGCTCGCCTGAGCGAGCAGAACGACGCGACGCGCCCGTCCGCAGGCACAGGGGTGTCCTGGTTGTACCTCCCACCCGGCCGCGGCTGCGCGCACACTGGTTCCGGGCCGGAACCGGCCTGCAACGCACCACCCCCACGAGGAGATCATTGCGCACCGTCAACGCGTACGCGGCACCGTCAGCGACCGAGCCGCTCGTCAAGACCACCATCACCCGTCGGGACGTCGGCCCGGACGACGTCGCGATCGACATCGCCTACGCCGGCATCTGCCACTCGGACATCCACACCGTCCGCGGTGAGTGGGGCCCCATCCAGTACCCGCAGGTCGTCGGCCACGAGATCGTCGGCCACGTCACCGAGGTCGGCGAGAACGTCACCAAGCACAAGGTCGGCGACCGCGTCGGCGTCGGCTGCATGGTGAACTCGTGCGGCGAGTGCGAGAACTGCGTCGCCGGCCAGGAGCAGTACTGCCTCAAGGGCAACATCGGCACCTACGCCAGCGTCGACCCGGCCGACGGCTCGATCACCCAGGGCGGCTACTCGCAGGCCGTCGTGGTGAACGAGGACTTCGTCCTCCGTGTCCCCGAGTCGCTCGACATCGAGAAGGTCGCGCCGCTGCTCTGCGCCGGCATCACCACCTACTCGCCGCTGCACCACTGGAACGCCGGTCCCGGCACCAAGGTCGCCGTCGTCGGCATGGGCGGGCTCGGCCACATGGCCGTCAAGATCGCCGTGGCGCTCGGCGCCGAGGTCACCGTCCTGTCGCAGACCACCTCGAAGCAGGAGGACTCGCTCCGCTACGGCGCGAAGGCCCACTACGCGACGAAGGACCCGGAGACGTTCGAGAAGCTCGCGAACTCCTTCGAGCTGATCATCAACACCGTCTCGGCGAAGATCCCGATGGGCGCCTACCTGGGCCTGCTCAAGGTCGACGGCACGCTCGTCAACGTGGGCGCTCCGTCCGAGCCGCTCGAGGTGCCGGCCTTCGCGCTCATCCCGCGTCGGCTCAGCTGGGCGGGTTCCGCCATCGGCGGCATCCAGGAGACCCAGGAGATGCTCGACTTCTGCGCCGAGCACGGGATCCTCCCGGAGACCGAGCTCATCAGCGCCGACCAGATCAACGAGGCCTACGAGCGCGTGCTGTCCTCGGACGTCCGCTACCGCTTCGTGATCGACGCGGCCACGCTGGCGTAGTCGCCACCACCTGAACGACTGGAGGCCCGGTACCAGCTGGTACCGGGCCTCCAGTCTGTCGTCTCGGTGCCGTCAGCCGACCTCGTCACCGGACGGCAGCGCGCCGCACCAGTCGACGGAGCCCGCGTCGATGCTCGCCTCGAGCGCACCAGAGGCAGCGTCGACGATGCTCACGAGCTCGCCGGTCGCCGACTTCGTCGCGACCGCGACGAACTGGCTGTTCGGGGACGGGCAGACCGCGGTGACGCTCGCGTCGTCGGGGATCGTCACCGGCAGCCGGGAGGCCCGTCCCCCGTCCACCCGCACGATCCGTGCCGCGATGGTGCCGTCGGACCGCACGTCCCCCAGCACCCGCAGGTACGTGTCGTCGGACAGCTGGGCGATGCGGCCGAGGACGGCCGCATCGGTGCTCGCGGCGGGCGCCTGCAGCGCCGACTTCGACCCGTCGGTCAGGTCCAGCCGCTCGATGCCGGTGCCCGTCTCGACGACGGCCGTGGTGCCGGTACCGACGAAGCCGTGCAGGTAGGTGGCGCTGCCGAGCCGGACCGGGTCGGCACGCCCGCTCATGTCGACGAGCACCAGGTCGTCGCTGCCCGTCCGGACCAGCGCGCTCTCGGTCCGCGGCACGTAGGCCCACTGCCCGACCGTCATCGGCACGGCGCCCGTCTTCGGCTTGCCGTTCGCCGCGATCGCCGTGGGCATGTGGGTGCCCGTCATGTCGACCACGTACAGGCCGGTGTTCCGGGACTGCCCGGTCGAGGTGTCGGCGTACTCGAACCCGAACGAGGCACCGTCGTCGGCGACGTGGAGCGCCGTGACGCGACCCTCGGCGGTCGGCAGGGTGAGGTGTTCGACGGGGGCGTCGGCGTCCTGCACGCCACCGCTCAGCGCCACGATGTCCACGGACGAGCTGGCGTCCGTGCCGCTCACGACCACCAGGGAGCGGCCGAGCCGGGCGTACTCGGAGATCGCGGTGCCCTCGTAGACGGTGGTGGCGCCGCCCGCGTCGAGGGATCGCCGGACGATGCGGTCCTTCGCCCCGGCCTGCCCGGGCACGAGCGCGAGCACGTCGGTGCTGCCGGTGCGGATCGCCGCCGTCAGGTCGGACGTGGCACGCTGCCCGGGTGCCCGCACGCCCGCGACCGTCACGGTGTACTCGCGGTCGTAGGCCAGGGGTCCGGCGAACTCGACGGCGATGGTGTTGCCGCTCGAGGTCACGGTGTGCGCCGCAGCCGGGCTGACCCGGACGTCGGCGGCGGCGACCTTCTGCAGCGCCTGGTTCGCCGTGAGGATCACCCGCTGGGCCGGCCGGGTGACGAGACCGGTCGCGTCGTAGGAAACGTCGCGGAGCCGCGGGCCCTGCTGCGAGCCGACGACCGCGGCGAGCGCGGCGACCACGGCGAGGACCACCACGACGGCGACGTACCGGCGGTGGAAGCGGTGTGCGACGGGGCGGCGCTCGCGGCGCTGGTCTCCGTGGTGCTGGTCTCCGCGGCGCTCAGAACTCATACGGGTCCTCGGGCTGGGCGATGTCGGTGATCTTCGCGGCCTTGACGACGATGCGGGCGTGGGCGGACTGGTCCGGGTTGGCGGCCAGGGCTCCGCGGACGGTGACCCACTGGCCCTCGTCGGGGACGGTCCCGGTGCCGTCGCCGTCGCCGGTCACGACATCGAGGCCGACCGGTTGTGCGTCCACGGCGCAGCAGCTGATCACGAAGCGGGTGAGGGTGAAGGACCCGTCGTCCCCGGGGACCACGAAGCCGGTCAGTTCGACCTGCTTGCCGACCAGGGCCGTGGTGTCCGTGGTCTGCCGGATCAGCGCGGCCCAGTCCTTGACGCCGTACTCCGAGGTGTCGACGCCCTCGCTGCCGAGCAGCTGCACCGCGGACTCCGAGCCGGTGGCGTTGGACAGGGTCGCGGAGTCCACGCTCCGCTGCTGGGCGGTGCGGGCGGACAGCGTCGTCGGCGGCAGGACGAGCATCGCGACGGTGACACCGATCGTGACGACGGCGGCGGCTCCGCCGAGGGCGAGGCGGACGGCGCGACGGCGGCCTCCCGTCCGCTGCTGCTGGTGCAGATCGAGGTCGTCCTCGTCGTCGCCGTGCGTGTGGCCGTACCCGCGGGCGGTGGCCACCAGTCCGGCGATCGACGCGGGCACCCCGACGGCGGCGAGCACGACCGTGAACACCGAGTAGCGCGGGTTGATGTACAGGTCGAGGTGCCCGACCAGCGCGAGCCACAGCGTGCAGAGGGCGGCGGCCAGCACCGACCCGAGACCCAGGTACGCGGCCGCGTTGCTGCGTGCATCAGACGAGGACATTCATCACCAACCCGACGGCTCCGGCGAACAGGACGCACACGACGGACAGCAGCACCAGGAAGCGGACCCGGAACGTCGTGCGCAGCAGGGCGATCATCTTGACGTCGATGATCGGCCCGATGATCAGGAAGGCCGTGATCGACCCGGGCAGGAACGTCGACGCGAAGGACAGCGCGAAGAAGGCGTCGACGTTCGAGCAGAGCGACACCGTCATCGCCAGCAGCATCATCGCCGCGACGGACAGCACCGGGTTCGAGCCGACGGCCACCAGGGTCGATCGGGGCACGGCGACCTGGATCGCCGCGGCCAGGCCGGCACCGACGAACAGTGCCGGCATCATCGTCGCCGTCTCGCCGCCGAACTGCGCGGCGCTCTGCCGCCAGCGGTGCAGGCCGCGGGGCGCTCCGACGGCCGCACGGCACCGGGCCTCGAAGGCGGGGAGCAGCAGGTCGGCCGGACGGCGGTGCGCGGCGACGATCCAGCCGACGAGGTTCGCGATGACGAACCCGCCGACGATGCGCACCGGCAGGATCCACCCGGACCAGCCGAACGCCTGCGCGGTGCTGATGATGACGAGCGGGTTGAGGATCGGGGCCGCGACCAGGAACGTGACGGCCTCGGCCGGTGTGAACCCGCGCATCATCAGGCCACGGGCGAGCGGGACGTTGCCGCACTCGCACACCGGGAACAGCATGCCGATCAGGGAGATCACGGCCCGACGGCCGAAGGCGTTCTGCGGCAGGACCTTCTCGAGCGCGCCGACCGGCACCCAGACCTCGACGACGATCGACAGCACGATGCCGAGCACCACGAACGGCAGGGACTCGACGACGACGCTGATCGCCAGCGTGAGGAAGTCCTGCACGACGTCCGGCAGCCCGGTCGACCCGATGCTCGGGGAGAACAGCCGGATGCCCAGCAGGACGACGACGGCGAGCAGCACCAGGCCGGGGCCGGTGAGGCTCCGGGTGCGCTGCGGCGGCCGCGTGGTCGTCGTCACCGGGACAGGATAGGTGACGCCTCCTGCCCGGGGCTGCGCACGGGGCGGCTCAACCCGCGGTGACGCCGTCGAGGTGCCGGTCGAGCACGTCGATCGCCCAGTCGCCGGACTCCCCCGGAGCCAGCCGGACGACCTGCATCGCGAGTCCGTCCAGGAGCGCGTGGAGCCGGCAGGCCTCGTACTCCCGGTCGTCCGCCGGTACCCCGAGCAACCCGAGGACCTCCTCGCACCACGTCCGCATCGCCGCGACGGTCCGGTCGAGCGTCGGCCGGAGCCCGACGTCGGTGAGCGCGGCGTTGCCGAGTGCCAGGTAGACCTCGAGCTCGACGACCCGCTCCTCGTCGAGGGGCAGCAGCTCGAGCACGATCCGGCGTGCGCGTCGGGCCGGCGTGAGGTCGTCGGGGATGGCGTCGATGCGCTCGCGGATCCGGTCGAACACGAGCGTGATGGTGTGCTCGCGGACGCTCGCCTGGGTCGGGAACGTGTAGCGGACCGTGCTCGGCGGCAGTCCGGCCTCGGCGGCGACGTTCCGCACGCTCAACGCTCCGAGCCCGTCGCGCACGAGGACCCGGCACGCCGCCTCGGACACGGTGCGGCGCCGTTCGTCGACGTCCATGCTCCTGGCCACGACGCCATACTCGCACAGTCGTACCAACTCGTGCTACCGTCGAGGTCGTTGTCGCACAGTCGTACGACAACGAGAACGAACGACTCCCGCAGGAAAGGACATCGTCATGGCATGGGCAATCCTCGTGCTCAGCGGCGTGCTCGAGGCCGTCTGGGCCACCGCCCTCAGCGCCTCGAACGGCTTCAAGAAGGTCGTCCCCACGATCGTGTTCGTCGCCGGGATGGCGCTGAGCATGGTGGGGCTGGCGTTCGCGATGAAGAGCATCCCGGTCGGCACGGCCTACGCCGTCTGGGTCGGCATCGGGGCGTCCCTGACCGTGGTCGTCGCGATCCTCCGTCGGCAGGAGGCCGCGTCCTTCGCCCGCCTCGCCCTGGTCTTCGGCCTGGTGGCGTGCGTCATCGGCCTCAAGGTGGTGAGCTGACGTGGCCTGGATCGTCCTGTTCGTCAGCGCCGCGCTCGAGACCGTCTGGGCGACCGCACTCGGCGAGAGCGACGGTTTCACCGAGCTCCGCCCGACGGTCGTGTTCGCCGTCACGATCGTGATCAGCCTGGTCGCCTTCGGCTACGTCTTGAAGCACATCCCGATCAGCACGGCGTACGCGGTGTGGACCGGGACCGGCGCCGCCCTCACCGTGCTCTGGGGCATGGCCACCGGCGCGGAGCCCGTCACCGTCCTGCGCCTGCTGTTCATCGCCGGCATCGTCGGGTGCGTCGTGGGCCTCAAGCTCGTGCCGGCCCGCCCCGTCGCCGACCTCACGCGCTGAGCGACAGCTCACGCACCAGCGATCCCGTGAGGTGTCGCTGACCCCGTGAGGCGAGTGCGGTCCGAGAACGCGCGCCGAGACGGACGGGAGGCCCGGTGCCAGCTGGCACCGGGCCTCCCGTCCGCTCGTGGTGGCGCTCACGGCACGCGTCAGACGGACGCGCCCGTCCACTCGTCCTCGGCGGCGACGTGGTCGCTGCCGACCGTGCCGGCCGCCATCGCGGCAGCAGCACGCGCGGCGTGCGACGGCGGGTCCGACGGGACGTCGGCGGGGCGACCCTCGTCGTTCAGCTTGCGCAGCTCCGGCACGATGTCCGTGGCCAGGATGTCGATCTGCTCGAGCACCGTCTTGAGCGGCAGACCGGCGTGGTCGATGAGGAACAGCTGGCGCTGGTAGTGGCCGACGTGGTCCTTCATCGCGGCGTACCGGTCGATGACCTGCTGCGGCGAACCGACGGTGAGCGGGGTCTGGGCGGTGAAGTCCTCCATCGAGGGGCCGTGGCCGTAGACCGGGGCGTTGTCGAAGTAGGGCCGGAACTCGTTGATCGCGTCCTGCGAGTTCTTCCGCGCGAAGAACTGCCCACCGAGCCCGACGATCGCCTGGTCGGCACGGCCGTGCCCGTAGTGCTCGAAGCGCTGGCGGTACAGGCCGACCATCTGCTCGGTGTGCTGGATCGGCCAGAAGATGTTGTTGTGGAAGAAGCCGTCACCGTAGTACGCGGCCTGCTCGGCGATCTCCGGCGTGCGGATCGAGCCGTGCCAGACGAACGGCGGGACACCGTCGAGCGGACGCGGGGTCGAGGTGAAGCCCTGCAGCGGCGTGCGGAACTTGCCCTGCCAGTTGACGACGTCGTTCTCCCAGAGCTGGCGGACGAGCGCGTAGTTCTCGATCGCCAGGTTGACGCCCTGTCGGATGTCCTGCCCGAACCACGGGTAGACGGGGCCGGTGTTGCCGCGGCCCATCATCAGGTCCATGCGGCCGTCGGACACGACCTGCAGCATCGCGTACTCCTCGGCGATGCGCACCGGGTCGTTCGTGGTGATCAGGGTCGTCGACGTGGACAGCGTGATGTCCTTCGTCTTCGCCGCCAGGTAGGCGAGCAGCGTGGTCGGCGACGAGGCCACGAACGGCGGGTTGTGGTGCTCACCGGTCGCGAAGACGTCGAGCCCGGCCTGGTCGGCGTGCTCGGCGATCGTCAGGATGTCGCGGACTCGCTGGGTGTCGTCCGGCGTGGTGCCGGTCGTGGGGTCGGTCGTGACGTCACTGACCGTGAAGATGCCGAACTGCATGATGCGCCGCCTTTCGCGATTTCGATGCGTTTGCATCGACTTGCTCGGTACAACGTAGCGCACGGCGTGGCATTCCCGCCAGGCTCGCGCCCGTCGGACGGGCGGCCTGGAGGCCCGGCTCGGCTCCCCGGGTCAGCGGGCGGTCGGCAGCGTGGCCGGGGTCAGGGGGCGAGCGTGGCCGGGTCGGTGCGCGCGGCGTGGTGCATCCCGTCGAGGAACCACACGACGGTCACGACCGCCAGGACGCTCGCGCTGGACGCCAACCGCCCCGCCACCAGGATCGCGGCGTGGTCGTACGCGCCGTCACCGGTCAGGCCGACCACGAGCGCCGCGACACCGATCGCCAGCGTGAGCCCGGTCGCGACGAGGAGCACGACGCTCACCACCCGCCGAGGCCCCCGCCGACCGTCACGGTCGCCCCGGAGCCCGCGGTCGACCCGGGGTCCGACCGCGCGGACGATCCCGAGCCAGAACATCGCGATCGCGCAGGCGCCGATGATGTCGCTGACCCGGTGCCAGCCGTAGACCACGGTCTGGTTCGCCACGAAGACCGCGTACCCGACGCCGACGATGGTCACCAGCGGGCGGAACCGGCGAGGCGTGACCATCAGGACCGCGAACAGCGCCGCCAGTGCGATCGTCGCGTGCCCGGACGGGAACGAGTTCGGCGTCGTCGACTGAGCGATCTCAGGGCGCACGGCGATACGCTTGACGAGCGTCGAGGTGGCCGCCGACGCGAGCACCACGACCCCCGCGCCGAGTCCCACCGAGAGCCGCCGTCTGGCGAACGCCACGGCGACGATCACGACGACGAGCAACAGGATCACCGGCACCGAGATGACGTTGAGCGCAGTGTCCGAACTGAACAGGTCGGACTCCCGGACCCCGCCGAGCGCGGCGTCCTCCGCTTTCTGACCGACCGGGGTCAGCACCGCGACCCCGTAGACGAGAGGCACGATCACGAACCCCAGAGCCGCCAGCGCAGCCCACCGCCCCCGCCGCGAGACCCACGGTCCGCGCGACTCGGATGCACTGCGCTCGGGTGTCAAGGTCACCGGGCTGGTCCTCCTGGGAGTGGTCGTCGTCGGGCTCGTCGCACGACTGGCGGCGGCGCTGCGATTGGGTCGGTCGGGGTCCGACACGATACCGTTGGAGCACCGGCCGGAGGCTGGGAACCGCACCCCCGTCGGCCGTGCACTGCGCGCTGACACGAGGGGATCGGTGATCCCCGCCGGGCCGTCGCACCACGCGGGACCGACGCACGTCGCGTCGGCAGTGTACGAGGAGGAAACCGAAGTGGCCATCAAGGAACCGGGCATCATCGCCTCGCCGAACCGGGGTCTCGCACTCACGGCCGGCGGCGTCCTCGCACTCTGGGGCGTCCTGGGCTTCTTCTTCGCCGCCGACGGCGACCCGGGCTTCTTCAACCGCCAGGGCGGCATGCTGTGGAACGCGTTCGGTGTGAACCCGGCGCTCTGCCTGGTGTGGGTGCTGCTCGCCGCGGTGCTGCTCATCACCGGCCTCGGCAACACCGTCGGATCGCGCAACGGCAACTTGCTCGTCGGCGCCCTGCTCGTCTTCTTCGCGGTGTACGGCTTCGTCTTCGTCGACACCTCGGCCAACGTCTTCGCCCTCAACACCACGGACAACGTGTTCCACGCCATCGTCGGTGTGCTCCTGCTGCTCACCGCGCTCGGCGCCGACAAGGAGAACCTCCGCGCACTGCGTGCGGCGCGCGCCTGACGCTCCCGCTCGACTGCACTCCCGACGCCCGTCTGCCGCTCCGGCAGGCGGGCGTCGTCGTGTGCGGGGGGGGCGGGGTGGTCCGGCGGCGGTGTCGTGCGGCGGGGGTGTCGTGCGGTCACGACTCCCCGCTCAGGTGCGTCGGCCGGTCACGAACTGTCGGATGCGGAGTGTCCAGGCGACGACGAGTGACCGCTCGGCGCAGGACCGACGGGGAGTCGTGACCGCTCGGCAGCGTGCGTCCGGGCATGCAGCCGCGCGTGCCCGGCGGCGTGTGGCCGAAGCGGACCCAACGGGTCAGTCGGACGCGTCAGTCGGCGTCGGAGTCGGCATCGGAGTCGGCGTCGGGCTGCTTCTTCGGGGCCTCGAGCTCGGTGGCGACGATGCGGGGCGCCTCGGACATGAAGCGCCGGACGTCCAGGTCGACGATGATGTCCTGCGGCCGGAGCGGCCGGGTGAGGAACAACCCCTCGAGCGAGGTCAGCCGCGACAGCGCCACGTACGTCTGACCCGCGCTGAACACCCGGTTGCCGAGGTCGACCACGGCCCGGTCGTACGTGCTGCCCTGGGACTTGTGGATGGTCACGGCCCAGGCGAGCCGGAGCGGGAACTGCTGGAACTCCCCGACGGTGTCCTTCTTGAGTTCCTTCTTGTCCGCGTCGTACGAGTACTTGAACTTCTCCCACACCGACGGCTGGACCTCGAACGACTCACCGTCGACGTCGACCCACACCGTGTCGCGGATCGCGGTCACGATGCCCAGGGTGCCGTTCACCCAGCGCTGGTCGGCGTCGTTGCGCAGGAACATCACGTGCGCGCCGGGCTTCAGCTCGAGGGCTTCGTCGGCCGGGAAGTTCCGTCCGCCGAAGTCCCCGTTCACGTCGGCCTTGGCGGTCTTCACCTTGCCGGGCAGCCGCTCGAGGGCCGCCTTGTTGATCCGGGCGACCGTGTCGTTGCGGGTCGCCAGGGTGATGGCGTCGTCCGGAGCCGGACGTGCCCCGGCGGTGTTCAGCTGCTCGGCGATGTCCGCGGTGACCCGACCGTGCCGGACGGCGGTGAGCATCGCGGCGAAGGCGTCGTCGCGCTGCCGGTGCACCGTGGCGAGCTCGATGATGTTGAGCTCGGCCTCGAGCCACACCTTGGCGTCGAAGAACCACATCGACCGGTAGTGGTCGGTGAAGTAGGCGCGCTCGTCGGCGTCGCCGGGCACCGGGGGCAGCTGGTACGGGTCGCCGAACATCACGACCTGCACCCCGCCGAACGGCTCGAACTGCCGACCGCGGGCCTTGCGGAGCGACCGGTCCATGCCGTCGAGCAGGTCGGCATTGACCATCGAGACCTCGTCGATGACCAGGGTGTCGATCGTGTTGAGGAGCTTGCGGGTGTCCGGGCCCTGCCGCAGTTCGGCGTCCGCGATGAGCCCGATCGGCAGCCGGAACAGGGAGTGGATCGTCTGGCCGCCGACGTTGAGCGCGGCGACCCCCGTCGGGGCGCAGATGACGACCTGCTTCTCGGTGTTCCACGACAGGTGGTTGAGGAGCGTGGACTTGCCCGTGCCGGCCCGGCCGGTGATGAACACGTGGTCTCGGGTGTGCTCGATGTACTCGAAGACAGCGCGCTGTTCGTCGCTCAGCTCGATGCTCATCGGGCGTCCGCTCCGGGCGAGGGTTCGAGGTCGTCGCTGCCGTCGTCGAAGTCCAGGTCGTCCTGGTCAACCCTGGAAGCGGGCTCGGCGGCGGCGGTCGGACCGGCCACAGCTGCGCCGCCGGCAGCAACTGCGTCAACGGCGTGGGCCGGGTCTCCCCCGTCACGCCGCAGCCGCACGAGCACCACCACGACCACGGTCACCAGGAGCAGCACCCCGGCGACGATCAGCACGAGCCCGGCCCTGGCTTGGTCGACGAGCGGGTCCGGCCCCCACGACCGGCCCATCGCGCCGAACCACGAGGCCTGCAGCAGCCCGAGCGGCCCGCGCATCGCGATGCCGAGCGAGACGATGCCCGCCGCGATCACCAGCGCCCCGACGATCCGGACGACGGCGGCAGCAGTGGTCGGGCGGCGGTGCCCGGCGGGGATCGGTGTGCAGAGCGTCGGGACGGCCAGCAGCCCGACCAGCAGGAACACGGCGTCGCTGACGGTACGACCGGTGGGGTCACTCACCGACCACCGCACGGCATCGGTGGCGAAGAACGCCCACCACAGGGCCGCCGCGAGCAGGAACGCGGGGAACGGCTGGGCCAGGTACCGCACGGAGGGGTGCTCGACGATGACGTCGGTCCACTCACGCACCCCCGTGCTGTCGTCGTTCCGGGGGTGCACGGCGGCGCGGATCAACGCGACGGGTGCCGCCGCCCACACCAGAGCGGGGACCACCAGGCCGAGCAGCACGTGGGCACCGACGTTCGCCGAGACGAGGAACCGGTCGTACTGATGCAGCGAGCCCGAGGTCGCGACCACCAGGGACACGACCGCCAGGGCCGCGGCGATCGAGCGACGCGCCGGCCACCGCACGCCGCTCCGCCGCAGTCGCACGACGCCGGCCACGTACGTCGCGGCGAGCAGCACGGCGGCCATCAGCCAGAACAGGTCGATGTTCCACTGGGTCAGCCAGCCCCACGCACCGGGCGCGTGCGGCAGCAGGTCGTCGGTCAGGAGCTCCGCCGGGCTCGGGTGGGTGGTCTTGCTCAGGGCGATCTGGTCGACCGGGGTGGCGGTCCGTCCGAGTGCCGCGGCGAACCCCGACGCCACACCCATCACCGCGAGTTCGACGACGATGAGGGTCCAGAAGGGCCGCTGCCGACCGGGCGAGGTGGTCAGCGCACGGATGGCCCGACGGCGCTGCACCGCGCCGAGGACCCCGATGGCGACGATCGCACCGATCTTCACCAGGACGAGCGTGCCGTACGGGGTGAACAGGTTCGAGAGCGCCCCGACGCGGATCTGCGCCGACGCGGTGCCCGAGACGGCGACGAGCACGAAGCAGCCGAGGGCGATGCTCGAGTACCGGGCCACGACCGCGGGCAGCCGGTCACCGGGCAGCACCCCGCGCAGCAGCACGAGCATGACGAGCCCACCGACCCACAGCGCCGCACCGACCAGGTGCAGCCCCAGTGCCGTCACGGCGGCGTCGTGGCTGGCGGTGCCGGCGGCGTGACCCTGCTGCGCGAGCGGGATGAGGCCGATCATCGAGACGCCGGCGGTCAGGGCGACCATGCCCCGCGAACGGACGGCGAAGCAGAGCACCGTGACGGCCGCGGCGACGAGGACGGTCACGAGCCAGGCGAGCCCGAGCTCGGTGCCGGTGAGGAAGACCCCCATCGACTGCCCGAACTGCTCGTCGATGCTGATGCGCGAACCGGCGACGCTGAGGAACGTGCAGAACGTGGCGACGGCCGACGCGACCGTCCAGACACCACTGGCCCCGGCGGCGACGTCGATCGCGCGGTTCCACTCGGGGCCGGAGCGCGAGAGGCCGATGGTCGCCAGTGCGAGCCCACCGATCGTGGTGGCCGCGGACAGGTCGACGATGAGCCGGGCGATCGGC
Organism: Curtobacterium sp. MCLR17_040; assembly: GCF_003234735.1. Classification (NCBI taxonomy): domain Bacteria; kingdom Bacillati; phylum Actinomycetota; class Actinomycetes; order Micrococcales; family Microbacteriaceae; genus Curtobacterium; species Curtobacterium sp. MCLR17_040. The sequence goes on from NZ_QKTE01000001.1 coordinate 288,098, forward strand.
AGCCCGAAGCGGACGACGGGCCCTGGGTCGGCGATGAGTGCGGGGTTCGCGCCCCCACCGATGACGAGTGCCGTGAGCAGCGCCACGAACCCGACGAGCAGGAGCACGGCGGGACCGGCGATGCGCGCGATCCGATTCACCCGTCAAGCCTAGGCGGTGCCCACCCGGCCGACGGACGAGGCGAGCCGATCTGTGCAAACCGGCACGGGCCTCCAGGCCAGGACCCGCGCACCACGCGCCCGCGCGCCCCGGGAACGACGAAAGGGACGGCCGAAGCCGTCCCTCCCGATGCGCGGAACAGTCTTACTTGACCGCAGCCTTGAGCTTCGAGCCGGCGCTGACCTTGACCGAGTCGCTCGCGGCGATCTCGATGGCGTCACCCGTCTGCGGGTTGCGGCCGGTGCGGGCGGCGCGGTGCGTCTTCTCGAAGGCGATCCAACCGGGGATCGTGACCTTCGTGCCGTCGGCGACGGACGACGAGACGACGCTGAAGAGCGCGTCGACGACGCCGTTGACGGTGGCCTGGCTCTGGCCGGACTCAGCGGCGACGGCAGCGACGAGCTCGGTGCGGTTCAGTGACTTGTCAGCCATGGATGTCCTCCTCGGACTTCTTGCAGTATCGGTCGGACGCACGTGTCGTCCGGCGCCCGGAGCGGTTGCCCCGTGCCACGGTGCCAGTGGGCCGAGGGCCCGGCGGAACCGGAGTTGAACCTACCAGCCGCCGGGGGTGAAAACCGCCGACTCGCCCGGATTTCCGGGGTTGTCGGGGCTCCGAGGGGGTGCTGGAGGGACAGATGTGACGAATGACGGCTCGCATGTACCCCGTACACAGCGAACGCCCCGCCACCAGGAGGTGACGGGGCGTCGTGTACTGCGAGTGCTTACCAGGAGCTCTTCGTGATGCCGGGGAGCTCGCCGCGGTGGGCCATGTCACGGAAACGGACACGGCTGATGCCGAACTCACCGAGGTGGCCACGGGGGCGGCCGTCGATGGCGTCGCGGTTGCGGTAGCGGATGGGCGATGCGTCGCGGGGCAGCTTCTGCAGGCCCACGCGGGCAGCCTCACGCGACTCGTCGGTGCCGTTCGGGTCCACGAGGGCCTTCTTCAGCTCGAGACGACGCTCGGCGTAGCGCGCGATGATGACGGCACGCTGGTTGTTCTTCGCGATCTTGCTCTTCTTCGCCATGCTTAGCGCTCCTCACGGAAGTCGACGTGCTTGCGGATCACCGGGTCGTACTTCTTCAGCACGAGTCGGTCGGGGTTGTTCCGACGGTTCTTCTTGGTCACGTAGGTGAACCCGGTGCCCGCCGTCGAGCGGAGCTTGATGATCGGACGGATGTCCTGACCCTTTTTCGCCATCAGATCTTCTCCCCACGGGCGAGGAGATCCTTGACGACGGACTCGATGCCACGTGCGTCGATCACCTTGATGCCCTTCGCGCTGAGCGTGAGCGTGACGTTACGACGAAGCGAGGGCACGTAGTACGTCTTCTTCTGCACGTTCGGGTCGAAGCGACGCTTCGTCCGGCGGTGCGAGTGCGAGATGTTGTGACCGAAGCCGGGAACGGCGCCGGTCACCTGGCACACTGCTGCCATGGTTTCCTCCTGAGTACCGTGCGACCGGACGGCCGCACCCAAGTTCACTTGCCTGGTGCACACGCGCAGTGCCACCGGGGTGGCCGTGCGAGGGGGTTGTGTGCACCGCCCAGGTCCGCTTCCCCTGTCGAAGGAGAGCCGGACACCGCGCGACCGCGGCGTTCGCGACGGTCGGAGGGCTTGGAACAACGGGTCCGCCGCGCGGACGCGGAGAACCAGGGGTCCACGTTACGCGAGGACCGGGCGTGTCGCAAGCCGCGCCTCCAGGCCTGGAGGCCCGTGCCGGCCGACCGTCCCGCTCACGTGGCCCCGTTGGTCACCCCCACGGCGTTCGAGTGTGCAGAAGACGCCGGGTGCCGGAGGCGGACCCGACGTCTTCTGCTCAGTCGACGGCGACGCGCACTCGAGGCCGCGCGCTCGGCGCTGCGCGCCTACGGCGCCTGCGTCGGCTTGGGCGTCAGCGCCTGCACCATCAGCTCGCCGAGCTGCTGCGGCGCCGTGAACATCGGCCAGTGGCCCGTCTCGAGCCCGACGATGGAGAGCTCCTCGGTCGCGACGAGCTCCGCCGCCCAGGCCTGGTGGTCCGCCACCATCGCCAGCAGCTCTGCGGCGGGGATCTCGCAGGTGATGATCGTCGCCGGGATCGTGTGCCGTGCCGGGTCGGCGTAGTGGAACCGGTCCGACGGCACCGAGGCGGGCTCGGGGATCGCCCGGTGCTCGACGTCCTGCCGGACCTCGGGCGTCATGCCCCGGACGGTGGCGGGTTCCCAGATGTCCCACGACGGCAGCGGCACGACGCCGTCGACCACGGGCAGCTCGTCGTTGACGCACCCGCCCTCGGGCCCCGGGAACGTGTCGACGTAGAGCAGGTGCGCGACGAGCGACGGGCGCTGGTCGGCGGCCATGTACGCGATCGGCCCGGCACCCGAGTGTCCGGCGAGCACGACGGGTTCGTCGGCGGACGCGACGTCGTCCAGGATCGCGACCAACGCGGCGACCTGCTCGTCGAGCGTGTCGCCATCGCGCGTGACGGCCTGCACCGAGTGCCCGGCTTCCCGGAGCACCGGGGCGACGTCGTCCCACGCGCTCGCGTCGAGCCAGAACCCGGGGACCAGGATGACGTGCATGCGGGGCAGGTTACTCGTCGGTGGCGGCGGTCGCGCGGGCTGCCGTGCAGACGGCGCACTCGCCGAAGATGTCGACGACGTGACTGGCGTTGGTGAACCCGTTGGCGGCGGCGACGTCCTGCGCCCACTGCTCCACCGGGTCCGCCTCGATCTCGACGGTCCGGCCGCAGTTCCGGCAGATCAGGTGGTGGTGGTGCGCGTCCGTCGTGCACGCCCGGTACAGCGATTCACCGTCCTGCTGCAGCGAGTCGGCGTCGCCCTCTGTCGCCAGGTCGGCGAGCGCCCGGTAGACGGTGGCCAGACCGATGGTCGATCCCTCGTCCCGCAGGTGCTGGTGCAGCGCCTGCGCACTGACGAACCCCTCGGTCGAGTCGAGGGCTCCGCGCACCGCTTCGCGCTGCCACGTGTTCCGCTTGGTCTTCTGCACGGCGTTCATGCTGACACCTCTTCCTTCCGACCGGCTGTCGACGTCGTCCCTGCCTGGAGGCCCGGCTCGCCCCCGCCACGCTGGCTCCGGCCGGCGACGCGGTTGCGTCCCCGCTTGTCGCGTCGCGACCCGATGATCCGGCAGACCACCCAGATCGCGAACGAGATGGTCGTCACGTACGGGCTGATCGGCAGGCCGCCGCCCAGTGCGAGCAGGATGCCACCGACGACCGACGTCACCGCGAACACCGTCGACAGCACCGGCACGACGACCGGGTGCGAGCTGAGGCGCAGGGCAGCGGCCGCCGGGGTGACGAGCAGGGAGAGCACGAGCAACGCTCCGACGATCTGCACCGACACGGCGGTGGCCAGCCCGAGCACGAGCATGAACACGATCGCGAGGGTCCGCACCGGGATCCCCGCGGCCGCAGCCACGTCGGGATCGACCGAGGCGAACATCAGCGGGCGCCAGATGACGAGCAGCGTCGCCACGACGATCGCGGCGACCACGATCAGGAACGTCAGCTGCGGGTTGTCGACCGAGACGATCTGCCCGGTGAGCAGCCCGAACTTGTTGGCGGCCCGGCCCTTGTAGAGCGCCAGGCAGAGGATGCCGAGCCCGAGCCCGAACGGCATGAGGACGGCGATGATCGAGTTTCGTTCCCGGGCACGCGACCCGAGGAGACCGATGAGCAGGGCGGCGATGACCGACCCGACGAGCGATCCGGACACCACGTTCACCCCGAGCAGCAGCGAGGCGCTGGCCCCGGCGAACGAGAGCTCCGAGATGCCGTGCACGGCGAACGGCATGTTCCGGGCGACGACGAACGGGCCGATGAGGCCGCCGACGATGCCGAGCACCGCGCCGGCCCAGATCGAGTTCTGCACGAGCACGAGGAGCTCGCCGTAGTCCTGGAACGAGAAGACGGTCGACAGCAGGTCCATCAGATCCGCCCTTCGTCGGGCTGGTCGGCGTGCGGGTCGACCTCGCCCGGGTGGTGCTCGTGGGCCTCGTTGGCCCCGACGATGACGATGCGTCCCATGGTGCGGACGACGTCGACGGGCGTGCCGTACAGGTCGCTGAGCACGTCGGCACGCAGGACCTCGTCTGGTGAACCGATCCGGAACCGACCGCCGGCGATGTAGAGGACCCGGTCGACGACGTCGAGGATCGGGTTGACGTCGTGCGTCACGAAGAGCACGGCGGCCTCGCGCTGCCGGCGCTCGCGGTCGATGAGCTCGGTGATCCCGCGCTGGTGCCGCAGGTCGAGCGAGATGAGGGGTTCGTCGCACAGCAGCAGGGCGGGGTCGGCTGCGATGGCCTGCCCGACGCGGGTGCGCTGCTGCTCGCCGCCGGAGAGCTCGGCGACGGGGGCGTCCGCGAAGGCGGTGGCGCCGACCTCGTCGAGGACCCGGTCGATGCGCATCCGGTCGGCCTTCGACGCACGTCGGATGCCCCACCGGTGCCCGGTCACGCCCTGGGCGATCATGTCCCGCGCGCGTAGGGGCGTCCCCGCCTCCATCAGGCGCTGCTGCGGGATGTAGCCGATCTTCCGGTGGCCGCGGTGCACCGGCTGCCCGAGGAACGACATCGTGCCGCTCGTGAGCCGCTGCTGCCCGAGGACGGTGCGGAGCAGTGAGGTCTTGCCGGCGCCGTTCGGGCCGAGGACCGCGACGAACTCCCCCGGCGCGAGGTCGAGGTCGAGGCCCGCCCAGAGCTTCCGGGCGCCGTACGACAACCCGGCGTCGCGGAGCGCGAGGACCGGACGGGCCGCAGCCCGGTCGTCCACCGTGGTGGTCGCCGGGCTGGGGGTCGCCGCTGCTGCGGTCGAGGTCGTCACTTCTGGAGCGCTGCCTTCACCGCGTCGATGTTCGCCTGCTGCCACGAGACGTAATCCTGCCCCTTGGGGAGCGTCTCCGTGACACCGACGACGGGGATGTCGTTCTGCTCGGCCGCCTTCTGGACCTGCTCGGTCTCGGGGCTGGACGCCTGGTTGTTGTAGGCGAGGAGCTGCACGCGCTTGCCGGTGAACAGCGCGAGGGTGTCGCGGAGGTCCGCCGGCGGGACGTCGTCGCCTTCCTCGATGGCCTCGGAGAAGTCCGGCGGGGTCTCGTTCTCGAGCCCCATGGCGTCGAACAGGTACCCGGGCACCGGCTCCGTGTACGCCACCTTGTCGCCGGAGTCCTGCTTCTTGACGGCGTCGGTCTGGGACTCGAGGTCTTCGAGCTTGGTGGTGAGTGTGGCGGCGTTCTTCTCGAAGGCGTCCTTGCCGCTCTCGTCGAGCGCACTGAGGTCCTTCGTGACCGCCTCGACCAGCTTCACCATCGTCGGGTAGCTGTAGAAGACGTGCTCGTTGAACTCGGCGCTGCCGCCCTTGTCGAGGCCGGAGAGCTTCACGACGTTGATCGTGTCCGCCTTGGTGTCCGAGGCGTTCGCGAGCGTCGTCATGAAGTCGTCGTACCCGCCACCGTTCTCGATGAGCAGGTCGGCCTTGGAGACGGAGAGCTGCGTGCGGGCGCTCGACTCGAACGAGTGCGGGTCCTGCGACGGGTCGCTCAGGATGCTCGTCACGGTGACGGCGTCGCCACCGATGGTCTTGACGATCGAGCCGTAGACGTTGGTGGAGGCGACGACGTTGACCGTGGCGTCACCGCTGGCCTCCCCCGAGGCGGACGAGGTGGCGCACCCGGTCAGGGCGAGCGCGGCGGCGCCGGCGACGAGCGGGAGGGCGAGGAGGCGGTTGCGCATGGCACGACGCTAACGCCTACTGATAACGATTGTCAAAACCGCTATGAGGGCTCTCAGCGCGACCCGGAGACGGACGGGAGGCCCGGTGCCAGCTGGCACCGGGCCTCCCGTCATGGAGACGCTCGCGTCTACGGCTTGGTGGCCGCGTCGATCGTGTTCTCGGCGATCGTGTCCTCTTCACGGCCGGGCGTGCGGAGGTTCCACTTCTTGATCACGAAACTGAACAGGAAGTAGTACACGACCGCGTAGCCGAGGCCGATCGGGATGAGCCAGATCGCCCCGTCCGCCTTGCCGAAGTTCAGCACGTAGTCGATCGCACCGGCCGAGAACGAGAACCCGTCGTGGATCCCGAGGGCGTTCACCAGGGCGAGCGAGGTACCCGTGAGCACCGCGTGGATCACGTAGAGCGGGAACGCGACGAACATGAACGAGTACTCGAGCGGCTCGGTGATGCCCGTGACGAACGAGGTCAGCGCGGCGGAGATCATGATGCCGCCGACGAGCTTGCGGTTCTGCGGCTTGGCGTTGCGCCAGATCGCCAGGGCACCGGCGGGCAGCGCGAACATCATGATCGGGAAGAAGCCGGTCTGGAAGATGCCGGCGGTCGGGTCGCCGTTGAGGAAGCGTGCGATGTCGCCGTGGTAGATCACGCCGTCCGCGCCGGTGAAGCTGCCGAGCTGGAACCACGGGAAGAAGTTGAGCAGCTGGTGCAGCCCGATCGGGATGAGCATGCGGTTCACGAAGCCGAAGATGCCGCCACCGATCACGGCGTTGTCGGCCACGGCCGTACCCGCCGCGGTCAGCGCGATGTCGAAGTAGCGGTACACGAACGACATCGCGACGGCGATGACGAGACCCGCGACCGCGGTGAGGATGGGGACGAGGCGACGGCCCGAGAAGAACCCGAGGAAGTCGGGCATCTTCGTGCGGTGGAACTTCTCCCACATGACCGCGGAGACGAGCCCCATCACGATGCCGCCGAGCACCCCGAAGTTGATCATCGCCTGGTCGCCGTTGGCGTCCTTCACACCGTCGAGGACGATCGGCGACATCACCTTCCAGACCTCGAACATGACCATGTAACCGACGACCGCCGCGAGCGCGGTGGTGCCGTCGGACTTCTTCGCCCAGCCGATCGCGATGCCCACTGCGAAGAGCAGCGGCAGCCAGTTGAAGACACCGTTTCCGGCCGCCGAGATGACTCCGGCCCACTGGCCGAAGCCGGGGATCGCCCCGAGGAGGTCGGGCTGGCCGATGCGGAGCAGGATGCCCGCCGCAGGCATGACCGCGATCGGCAGGAGCAGGCTCCGTCCGAGGCGCTGGGCCTGTGCGAACAGCCGTGACTGCTTCTTCGGCTTCTTCTTCTCCGGCACATCCGTGGCAGTGGTGGCGCTCATCGGAGGTCCTCTCGTCATTGGGTGGAGCTGTCGGGGTGAGTTGAGTCGTGCAGCCAGCGCAGGTAACCTCGGCGGTGTCGCCAGGTCCGGTCCTGTCCGGTCATGACCAGTTCCGTAGTCTGATCCGAGAGCGGTCCGGTGTCAACCTGCGATGCAAACCCTTAACGAGGAGGAAACGATGGCCGACATCAAGGCAGCCGACATCATCGCCGCACTCGGCGGTGCCGAGAACATCGAAGAGGTCGAGGGCTGCATCACGCGCCTCCGCGTCGAGGTCGAGGACGGGGACCTGGTCGACAAGGCCGCCCTGCAGGCAGCCGGAGCCCAGGCCGTCGTCGGTGGCGGCACCGGCTGGCAGGTCATCGTCGGCACGGTCGCCGACAACCTCGCCCAGGACATCCAGGACGAACTGTGACCGTCGTCCGCACCCCGTTCGGCGGCCCGGTCGTCGCCCTCGCCGACGTGCCCGACCCGGTGTTCGCCGGACAGCTGGTCGGCGCCGGCGTCGCGGTCGACCCGACGGGCGTCGAGGGTGCGATCACCGCGGTGGCCCCGGTCGACGGCACCATCGTCAAGCTGCACCCGCACGCGTTCGCCCTGCAGGGCGCCGCTGGCACCGACGTCCTGGTGCACGTCGGCATCGACACCGTGAAGCTCTCCGGCGAGGGCTTCGAGCTCCTCACGACCGAGGGCGACACCGTCACCGCCGGTGACCCCGTCGTCCGGTTCACCCCCTCGGTGATCACAGCAGCCGGGTACTCGCCGATCTGCCCGGTCGTCGTGCTCGGTTCGACGCCGGACAGTGTCGACCAGGGGACGGTCGGCACCACGGTGCTCGACGGCGACACCCTCTTCGAGGTCTAGGGCCACTTCCCCCTTCGAGAGCGACTGTGTACTGCGGAACACCCGCAGCGCACAGTCGCTTTCGTGTTGTCGGGCGGACTACGCGACCGCGGGGGTCGCGGTGACCTCCATCTGCACGCGGTAGCGGTCCGATCGGTACCAGCTGCGGGTGTGCTCCACGGGTCGTTCCCCCGCGTACGACACCCGGTCGAACTCGAGGACCGGTGCTCCAGTCTTCGTCCCGAGCAGGGTCGCGACGTCGTCGGCCGCCGGGTTCGCCGCGACGGTCTGCTGCGCGCGGTCGATCGGGGTGCCGTACTCCGTGGCGATGATCGAGTACACCGACCCCGACAGGTCGTGGTCGAGCAGGCCCGGGAACGCGTCGGCTACGAGCCAGGCGTCGTCGATCGACACCGGGGCGCCGTCGGCCATCCGCAGGCGCTTCACGTGGAAGGCCGGCACGTCCGGGTCGATCCGCAGGGCTGCGGCGGTGTCGGCCGGCGGTACCCGCTCTTCGCGCACGAGCACCACGGTGGTCGGCTCGTGCCCCATCGCCCGCATCTCCTCGGTGAACGAGGCGAGGTGCAGCGTCGACTGCACGGGCCGGTGCGCGACGAAGGTGCCCTTGCCGCGGACGCGCTCCAGGTACCCCTCGTTGACCAGCTGCCCGAGGGCTTCCCGCACGGTGATCCGCGAGACGCCGTACTCGGCGATGAGCTGCCGTTCGGACGGGATCGCAGCACCGGGAGCCAGTCGCGTGGTGACGAGGTCGAGCAGGATGCGCCGCAGCTGCTGGTGCTTCGGTTCGGCACCCTCGGTGATGCGGCTCGTCATGCGTCCCTCGTGCTCCGTTGCTGGTCCTGGGCGGTGGTCATGCGCGGACATGACCAGTGCCCATCACAGTAGCGAGTCAGGCCGGGAAGACCAACGTCGGGCATCTCGGTCTCTGTGGAACATGCATTTCAGATTCTTGACATCAGTACTGCACCGCTGCCACGATCGGTCGAGCCTCATCGGGGGGGCACATGGGAGGAAACAGTCATGCACAAGTCCAGAACGAAGATGCTCGTCGGCCTCGGTCTCACCGTCGGCCTGATCACGGGCACTGCGACGGCGGCATCAGCTGCGCAGTTCGAGGTCATGGGATCAGGGTAGGAAGCCGGCGGAGTGGCCGTCGCTGCGTCCGGCGCAAGTGCGAGCGGTGAGACCAGCGGCATCGGTACCGACAACGACGGCGGGGGCGGGAGCTTCTGGCAGTGGGGCGTCGGCAAGGACGACACCTGGTCGAACTACTTCCGCGAGAAGCGGTGCCACGGCGCGACCGCGGTCGGCAAGAAGTCGAAGCGCGTCACGAACGTGCCAGGCGGCCGGTACGCGATGGCGATGACACCGAAGGCGCGCAGCGGCAACAAGGCGTACTACCACAACTGCTGAGACCGGGAGCGGGCGGTCCGAGAGACCGTCCGCTCCGGCTCACGCTCGCCGCAAGGGGGACCATGAACATCCGATCGGTGACGCTCGCCTACCTCGTCCCGCCCCTCCTGGCTGCCGTCCTGGGCTTCATCGGCCTGGTGCAGGTCAGTGAAGCCGGCATCGTGGGCGCCTCGTCCGTGGTGACCGCTGCCGCCGGTGCTGAGACCGGATCGAACCAGCGGGTCGCGACCGCACTCGAGCAGGTCGCCGAGGCCGAGCACACGACGATCGCACGGGTGGTGGCGGACCGCGAAGCTCCGACGACGCGGCGCGTGGCGCTCGTCACCGACGCGCCCTCGAGCCGCGGTGCCGGCTGGCTCCTCGACGGGTACGAGGACTTCACGAGGTCGATGGCCACCACCGTCCGTCCGATGTCGGAACTCGACCAGTTCGACCCGACCGGCTCGTACTCGGTCTTCGGGGACGACGACGCTCGGCGAGCCGTCGTGAGCGCACTGACAGACGCCGGGTACGAGGTCAGCGTGGAGCGCGTGCCGCTCCTGCAACGCATCGGCGTCACCGACGGCTTGGATCAGACCTTGGCCCTGGTCGGAGCACTCGTCTCGGGATGCGTGGCGCTCTGCCTGATGACGACCGTCGGGGCCCCTCGCCGCAGCGCAGTCCGCCGACTGCACGGAGACACCACAGCCGCCATCGTCATCCAGGAGCTGGTTGAGCTCCGGACCGCCGTGCTCGTCATCGCCATCGGAGCACCCGTCGCCGGCATCGGGCTCTGGTTCTACAACGGGCTCGCTTCGGCGGCGACCCTCGCCGCCGCGATCTCGGTGTTCTGCGTGGGGCTGCTCGTTCCGGTCGTCGTCGCGCACACGATCGGCTCGGTGGTCGCGTGTCGACAGCCGTTGGCTGGCGCACTTCGGGGCGCTCGACCAGCGGGCGCGCTCCTGCTCGTCGCACAGATCGCACGGGTGCCCGCGCTGCTGTTGCTCGTCGCGGCCGTCTTCGAACTGACCGGGGCGGTGACCACCGCGCGACAGGGAACGGCAGAACGGGATCTTCGGGCGGCCGGCGAAACCGTCCAGCTCTGGGTCACCCCTGATCCCCGCCCGGTCGAGGAGCAGGCCTACTGGGACCGCATCGGTGACTTCGCCGGCGGGGCACTCGAGCGGCGTGATGCGTTCCTCGCCGCTGCGGTCGAGGTGCCGAGTGGCCGAGGGAAGTCGACGGTTCCTGCGCTCGTCGTCGACCAGGGCTACCTAGCCCTGCAGGACGTCCGTTCCGAGGACGGGGCACGCATCACTACCGACGGCGCGGAGATCGCCGTGTGGATGCCTGCCGACAGTGACCTCTCCCGCGAGCGGCTCGTCGAGGGTCTGACCGACTGGCAGTTGCGGGATGCACCCGACGCCCTCCTCGAGCACGTCACCGGCGGCACGCTGGCCCGCCAGCAGGTCTACTCGTACCCGGACGACGCGTCGTCGCGCGCGTGGCTCGACGATGCCGTGATCGTGGTCGTCCCCACGCCGGTCGACGTCTTCTCGGCCGATGAACTCGGATCGTGGTTGTCGACCGGAGACGTCGTCTTCACGTCCCGTGCTGCCGCTGAGCGGTCGATCGGCGCGTCGGGCCTCCGCGCCGAGTTCAGCGCGGTCGTCGCGGTGGGTCAGTCTGCGGCGGAACAGGCACGGCACGCAGCGACGACCGTGGCGATCGGGACGGGCACCCTGGTCAGCACCCTCGCTGTCAGCGTCATGCTCGGGATGGTCGCCACGATCGCGCACCGACGCCGTCACGGCCGTGCGCTGTTCGCGAAGTTCACCAGTGGCGTCTCGCCCGTCCGCACCGATGCTGGCCTGCTGACGATCGAAGCCGGTCTGGTCTCGATCTCCGTCATCGCCGTCGTCAACACCTGGTGGTCGCAACGCCCGGACGGGAGCGGTCTCAGATCGGCGCTCGACCCGGTCGCGCAGTCGGCCGGAGTCGCCGGGGCGATCGCACTCGTGGCGCTCGCGGCGGTGAGCGCCACGAGCCTCGTCGTCATGGCCGTCACGGCACGGAGCACTGCACGCAACCGAGGGAACGGATCACGATGATCGAGGTACGGAACGCATCGAAGCGTCGCGGAGGCCGCGCGCTGTGGCACGACCTGTCGTTCGAGGTGACGGGCGGAGAGATCGTCGGCTTGGTCGGGCCGAGCGGCTGCGGGAAGTCGACGCTGCTCGACTGTGTCGGGCACGTCGATGCGCTCGACGGCGGCACGATCCGGATCAACGGAGAGTCGGCGAGCTCGAACGAGCGGCGGGCACGACTGATCCGGCGGCGCCACCTCGGGTACCTGTTCCAGGACTTCGGGTTGGTACCCGACATGACGGTCCAGTCGAACGTCGACGTGGTTCGCCTGCCGGACGGACGGCGCAGACACCGAGGCATCCGGACGGGTGAGGCCCTGGGCCGTGTCGGTCTGGCCGGACGCGGAACGGACCGCATCCACGAACTCAGCGGCGGCGAGCAGCAACGGGTCGCGATGGCGCGGCTCCTGGTGAAGCGTCCGTCGGTCATCCTCGCCGACGAGCCGACGAGTGCCCTTGACGACGGCAACGCCGCGATGGTGCTCGACCTGCTGGACGAGCTGGCGGCCGACGGAGCGGCCGTCCTGATCGCGACACACTCGTCATCGGTCGAAGCGCGCGCCGCACGGAGCATCACGCTCGGCGGACCCGCTCGCTGACGGGTCAGGCGTTGGCGACGAGCCAGGCGAACTGCTCGTCGGAGAGCAGCCGATCGGTCCAGACCTGCCCCTCGACGCCGGCGGCCGCACGGTTCTGCGCGGCGGGAGCCCCCTGCCACACCAGCGACAGCCCGGCACGACGCAGCACGGCTGCAGAAGCAGGGTTGTTCGTGAGCACCCGGCCGGTCACCGGGACGTCCGGAGCGGTGTCGGCGGCGGCACGCACGGCAGCGAGGGCGATCTCGGACGCGAAGCCCTGCCCCCATGCCGCGGGCGCCAGGCGGTAGCCGAGGTTCCAGACCCCACCGGCGGTCATGTCGACCCCGCCCACACCGACGAAGGCGTGGTCGGAGGCGCTGCGGACCGCCCAGGACCCGAGGCCGTGGCGTGCACGGCCGCCGATCTTGCGCTGCACCATGTCCACGCTCGAACTCCGCGCCACGTGCCGACCCGTGGGCAGGTGCTGCCACGTGCGGGCGTCCGAGAAGAGCGTGTGCACGTCGTCGATGTCTGCCGGGGTCAGCGGGGTGAGCAGGAGGCGATCCGTTCGGATCTCCTGCGAGGGGGTCAGGAGCTGGTGGACCATGCACCGATCATGCCGCCGACCCCCGACATCCGTGTGAACACCACGCGACGTTTGCGGAAGCCCGCAGATGGTGAGCAGGAATGGTCGAGTGGCTCGAAGCAACCCGACCACTTCTGCTCACGAAGCGGAACGACCGGCACTAGTCGAGCAGGAGCGCGGGCTCCTCGAGCACCGAGGCGACGTCGTGCACGAAGCGGGACGCCACGTCACCGTCGACGACCCGGTGGTCGAACGAGGCACCGATGGTCGTCACCATGCGCGAACGGACCTCGCCGTCGACGACCCACGGCTTCGGCTTGATCGTGCCCATGGCGACGATCGCGACCTCGCCGGGGTTGAGGATCGGGGTCCCGGTGTCCATGCCGAACACACCGATGTTCGTGATCGACACCGTGCCGTTCGCCATCTGCTTCGGCGTGGTCTTGCCGTCGCGGGCGGTCAGGGTGAGCTCTTCGAGCGCCTGCGCCAGCTCGAGCAGCGACATGTCCTGCGCGTCCTTGATGTTCGGCACGATGAGCCCCCGCGGGGTCGCCGCGGCGATGCCGAGGTTCACGAAGTGGTGGACGATGATCTCTCGGTCGGTCCAGGTCGAGTTCACCGAGCGGTTCCGGCGGACGGCCCAGATGACGGCCTTCGCGACGATGAGCAGCGGCGAGACCTTGACGCCGGCGAACGTCGGCGAGGCCTTGAGGCGCTTGACGAACTCCATCGTGTGGGTCGCGTCGACGTCGACGAACAGCGACACGTGCGGTGCCGTGAACGCGGACGTGGTCATCGCGGTGGCGATGGCCTTGCGGACGCCCTTGACCGGGATCGTCTCGCTGCGGACCTCACCCCACTCGGGCGTCTCGATGTTCCGGAAGACGCTGGCCTGCTTCGCGTGCCGGATGACGTCGTCACGGGTGACCTCGCCGGCCAGACCGGTCGCGACGATCTCGGTCAGTTCGACGGCGAGGTCCTTCGCGAGCTTCCGGATCGGCGGCTTCGCCAGCACGTTGGTCGCAGTGCTCTGCTTGTGCGCGGAGCCCGTCCCGAGGGCGCTGATCGCCTCGGCGGTGCTCTCCTCGCCCGGGTCGACGGAGGCTTCGGCCGCCGCGGCGGTGTCCACACTGGAGGCGCGGCTCGCCTCGGCCGCGAGCGCTGCGGCCCGGCGGGCGCCCGGCTTGCGACGGGAGGGCGACGAGGTCGCCGAGCCGTAGCCGACGAGGACGGCACCGGAGGACTCGTCGGTGCCCTGGACGGTCGCGTCGACGGCGACCGGCTGCACCGGCGCCGCCGGTGCAGGCGCAGCAGCGGGGGTCGGCGCCGCTGCGACCGGAGCGGGGGCAGCAGCGCGCGCCGGAGCGGGCGGGGTCTGCGCGACCGGGGCCGACGGGGCGGCAAGGGCCGGCGGGGTGGACGCGACCATGGGCGAGACCGGGGCGGTCTGGGCGACGGGCGCCGCGCCTCCAGGCTGTTCCGCAGGCGGCGTGAGGGCCGCACCGGAGGCGACCGACGCGTCCGAGTCGACACGGATGATCGGCTTGCCGACCTCGACCGTGTCACCCTCGGACACGAGCAGGCCCGTGACGGTGCCGGCGAACGGCGACGGCAGCTCGACGAGCGACTTCGCGGTCTCGATCTCGACGAGCACCTGGTCGACGGCGATCTCGTCCCCGATCGCGACGCGCCACTGCACGATCTCGGCCTCGGTGAGACCTTCACCCACGTCGGGCAGGGGGAATTCGGCGGCGGCCACTACGGCTCCTTCGCGGATCTGGTCGTGCTCGGTCGGACGGGTCAGTAGGCGAGGGCGCGGTCGACGGCCTCGAGGATGCGGTCGGCATCCGGCAGGTGCAGGTGCTCGAGCTTCGAGACCGGGAACGGCACGTCGAAGCCGGAGACCCGCAGCGGCGGTGCCTGCATCGTGTAGAACGCCCGCTCGGCGACGGTCGCGGCGATCTCGCTGCCGACGCTGACGAAGCCCGAGGCCTCTTGTGCGATGACCAGGCGACCGGTCTTGCGGACGGAGGCGAGCAGCGGCTCCCAGTCGATCGGCGAGATCGAGCGGAGGTCGATGACCTCGCAGCTGGTGCCCTCGGCCTCGGCGATGTCCGCCGCCTGCATCAGGGTGGCGACCATGGCGCCGTGCCCGACCAGGGTGACCTCGGTGCCGGTGCGGGCGACGCGGGTGGTGTGCATCGGGACGTGGCCGTCGACCAGGTCCACCTGGCCCTTGGGCCAGTAGCGGGACTTCGGCTCGAGGAAGATCACCGGGTCCTTCGACGCGATGGCCTCCTGGAT
The DNA here is from genome assembly GCF_003234735.1 of Curtobacterium sp. MCLR17_040. Taxonomy (NCBI): domain Bacteria; kingdom Bacillati; phylum Actinomycetota; class Actinomycetes; order Micrococcales; family Microbacteriaceae; genus Curtobacterium; species Curtobacterium sp. MCLR17_040. The sequence continues at coordinate 303,264 of NZ_QKTE01000001.1, forward strand.
CATCCAGTAGGCGTCGTTCGGGGTGCTCGGGCTGACGACCCGCAGGCCCGGGGTGTGCGCGAAGTACGCCTCGGGGGACTCCTGGTGGTGCTCCACGGCGCCGATGTGGCCGCCGTAGGGGATGCGGATGACGACGGGCAGCGACATGTGTGCCGGCAGGCGGTTCGCCATCTTCGCGAGCTGCGAGGTGATCTGGTCGAAGCCGGGCCACACGAAGCCGTCGAACTGGATCTCGACGACCGGGCGGTAGCCGCGCAGGGCGAGGCCGATCGCGGTGCCGATGATGCCGGCCTCGGCGAGCGGGGTGTCCCGCACGCGCTCGGCGCCGAAGCGGTCCTGCAGGCCCTCGGTGATGCGGAAGACGCCGCCCAGCTGGCCGATGTCCTCGCCCATCAGCAGGACCTTGTCGTCCGCTTCCATGGCCGCGGCGAGCCCGGCGTTGAGGGCCTTGGCCATCGGCAGGGTCGGGGTGGGGTCGCTCGGGACCTCGCCGGCGCCCGGGTGGGAGCGCAGCGTGTAGTCGAAGAGCTGCTCGGTGGTGCTCATGCGTGGGCGCCCCCTTCGAAGCCGGCCTCGTACTGGGCGAGCCAGGCCTTCTGCTCGGTGATCCGCGGGTGCGGTTCGCGGTACACGTTGTCGAACATGACGTCGACGGACGGTGCGGTCAGGGCGACGGTGCGGCGTCGGACGTCGGCGGCGATGTCCTCGCCCTCTTCGTCGAACGCGGCGAACTGCTCGTCCGTCGCACCCTTCGAGCGCAGGTACGCCTCGGACCGGACGATCGGGTCGCGCAGGACCCACTCCTCGAGCTCGCCGTCGGCGCGGTACCGGCTCGGGTCGTCGGAGCTGGTGTGCGCACCGATGCGGTAGGTGTCGGCCTCGATGAAGGCCGGGCCCTGGCCGCTGCGGGCGTGCTCGGTCGCGACGACCGAGGCCGTGTAGGAGGCGAGGATGTCGTTGCCGTCGATCAGGACGCTCGGGATCCCGAAGCCGCGCGGGCGGTCGACGAGCGGCGTCGGGGACTGCACCGACACCGGCACCGAGATGGCCCAGTGGTTGTTCTGCAGGAAGAAGACGACCGGCGCCTTGGTCGACGCGGAGAACACGAAGGCCTCGTTCACGTCGCCCTGGCTGGTGGCGCCGTCGCCGAAGTAGACGATCGAGCAGGCGTCGCGGTCCGGGTCGCCCGTGCCGACGTCGCCGTCGAGCTTCTGGCCGAGCGCGTACCCGGTGGCGTGCAGGGTCTGCGAGCCGATCACCAGGGTGGAGATGTGCGTGTTGCCGCGCTGGTCCGGGTCCCACCCGCCGTGGGTCTGCCCGCGGTACATCGCGATGATCTCCATCGGCTCGACGCCGCGGTGCATCGTGACGGCGTGCTCGCGGTAGGACGGGAACACGTGGTCCTGGGCGCGCAGGGCGAAGGCCGAGCCGGTCTGTGCCGCCTCTTGCCCGTGGCTGGGCACCCACAGGCCGAGCTGGCCGGTGCGCTGGAGGTTGTGGCCGGCGTGGTCGAACCGACGGGTGAGCACCATGCGGCGGTGCATCGCCAGCAGGGTCTCGTCGGGGATCGCCCGCGCGGCGGCGGCGAACTCGGCGTTCTCGTCGGTCTCCACGAACCGACCCTCGGGGTCGAGGAGCCGGACGGTGGTCGTCGCGGGAGCCGCGGCGCGGAATGACATGCGGGCCAGCGTAGCGCCAGGCACTAGTCGGCCACCTGGAGGTCCCCCACAAGTGAGCGGGCTGTTTGGAGGAGCGTTTCCACAGCTTCGTGCTCGCCGATCGAGATGCGGATGCCCTCTGGCGGGAAGGCTCGGACGATGATGCCGGCATCCTCGAACGCGGCCGCCGCGGTCGCCGTCCGCTCGCCCGTCGGCAGCCAGAGGAAGTTGCCCTGGGCGTCCGGGACGTCCCAGCCCTGGGCCCGGAGCTCGACGACGATCCGGTCGCGCAGGGTGGCGATCTCGGTCACGCGTCCGAGCAGTTCGGCCTCGCGTTCCAGGCTGGCGAGCGCCGCCGCCTGGCCCTGGGCGGTCACGGACAGCGGGATGGCGCAGGCCCGGACGGCGTCGAGCACGTAGTCCGGACCGAGCGCGTAGCCCACCCGGAGCCCGGCGAGCCCGTACGCCTTCGAGAAGGTACGGAGGACCACGAGGTTGGGGTGCGCGGCGAGCAGCGGGTGACCGTGCACGGCGGCCTCGTCGGTCACGAACTCGGCGTATGCCTCGTCGAGCACGACCAGCACCGGCTGCGGCACCGCGGCCATGAACGCGTCGAACTCCGCGGCGGTCACGATCGGCCCCGTCGGGTTGTTCGGCGAGCAGACGAGCACCATGCGGGTGCGCTCGGTGACGGCCGCGGCCATCGCGTCGAGGTCGTGCCCGCCGTCGGCGCGGTTCGGCACCTGCACGCTGGTGGCGCCGGCGACCGTGACGACGCCCGGGTACGCCTCGAACGAGCGCCACGCGTAGACGATCTCGTCGCCGGGGCCCGAGGTCGCGCGGGCGAGTTCGTGCAGGATCGCGACACTGCCCGGGGCGACGTGCACCTGCTCGGCGGTCAGCCCGAAGCGGTTGGCCAGCACGGCGCGCAGGGCGAGGGCGGTGGCGTCGGGGTAGCGGTTGTACGAGGTCTGGGCCTGCACGGCCTCGACGACCCCGGGGAGCGGCGGGAACGGGTTCTCGTTGCTCGACAGCTTGAAGGCGGAGTCGGACGCCTGTCGCCCCTGCTTGTACGCGGGGAGGACGGCCACCTCGGGCCGGATGTGCACACGCTGCTCGCTCACGGGTCCAGGCTACCGGCAGGCCCACGGCACCCACGAGGGGAACGAGGGCATCATGGGCGCATGCGATTCCTCGTCCGCCTCGTCGTCAACGCCCTCGCGCTCTGGCTCACCACGCTCATCGTCAGCGGCGTCTCCGTGACGCCGTTCGGCGACGGCGGGACCACTGCGACCGTCCTCACCTTCCTGCTCGTGGCGTTCGTGTTCGGTCTCGTGAACGCGGTGATCGGAACGCTCATCCGGATCGTGGCGTTCCCGCTCTACATCCTCACGCTCGGGCTCATCTCGTTCGTCGTGAACGCGATCCTGCTGCTCATCGTCGCGGGCATCTCGGAGGCGTTCGGCTTCGGGCTCGAGGTCGACTCCTTCGGCTGGGGCATCGTCGGTGCCTTCGTGCTCGCGGTCTTCGCCTGGCTGATCGGGCTCTTCGCCCGCCCGGTGCTCGACCGCCAGCGGGCGTGACCCCGGCGGACCTCGCGGAGGACCCCGCCCTGCGTCATGATGTGCTCATGACCCAGGACGTCGACGCCCCGTTCCGCGTCTCGTTCGTCTGCAGCGGCAACATCTGCCGCTCCCCCATGGCCGGTGTCGTGTTCGCGCAGATCGCCGCGGACGCCGGCCTCGCCGACCGGTTCCAGGTGGAGTCGGCCGGCACCGGTGACTGGCACGTCGGCGAACCCGCCGACGAGCGCACGATCGCAGCGCTGGCGGCGCGCGGATACGATGGCAGCAGGCATCGCGCCCGTCAGTTCGACCCGGACCGGTTCCCGGACCTCGACCTGGTGGTCGCACTCGACCGCTCCCACGAGCGCATCCTGCGTTCGTGGGCCCCGACCATGGACGACTCCGCCAAGGTGACGCTCCTGTTGCGGTACGACGCCGCCTGGCCCCAGCAGGCCGACGTGCCGGACCCGTACTACGCGGACCGGCACGAGTTCGACCGAGTGCTCTCGACCGTCGAACGGGCCTGCCGGGCGCTCTTCCACCAGCTCGAGCCGGCAGTCCGTCAGGGAGCCCCATGACCCCCCTTCCCCCGCAGCCGATCAGCCCGCTCGACGGGCGCTACTACCCGATCGTGCACACGGTGGGCGAGCACCTCTCCGAGGCCGGCCTCAACCGCGCGCGCATCGTGGTCGAGGTCGAGTGGCTCATCTTCCTGACCGACCACGCGATGTTCACCACCTCGCCGCTCAGCGTCGACGACAAGGCAGCACTGCGCCGGATCGTCGAGACCTTCGGCCAGGACCAGATCGCGGAGCTCGCCGACATCGAGGCGACGACCCGTCACGACGTCAAGGCCGTCGAGTACTTCGTGCGCCGCCGACTGTCCGAGCTCGGGCTCGACGCGATCGCCGAGCTCACCCACTTCGCCGCCACGAGCGAGGACGTCAACAACCTGTCCTACGCACTCACCGTGCGGGACACCGTCGACCAGGTCTGGCTGCCCGGCTTCCGTGCCGTGCTCGAGAAGCTCCGGACGCTCGCCGTCGAGCTGAAGAGCGTGCCGATGCTCTCGCACACCCACGGTCAGCCGGCCACCCCGACGACGCTCGGCAAGGAGCTCGCGGTCGTCGTCTACCGGCTCGAGCGCGTGCTCGCCCAGATCGAGGGCGGCGAGTACCTCGGCAAGTTCTCCGGCGCGACCGGCACCTTCTCGGCACACCTCGCCGCCGACCCCGAGGCCGACTGGCCCGCGCTGTCCCGCGAGTTCGTCGAGGGCCTCGGCCTGACGTGGAACCCGCTCACCACGCAGATCGAGTCGCACGACTGGCAGGCCGAGCTCTACGACCGGGTGCGTCACGCCAACCGGATCCTGCACAACCTGGCCACCGACGTGTGGACCTACATCTCGATGGGGTACTTCACGCAGATCCCCGTGGCGGGTGCCACCGGGTCGTCGACGATGCCCCACAAGATCAACCCGATCAAGTTCGAGAACGCCGAGGCGAACCTCGAGATCTCGTCGGCGCTCTTCTCGACGCTGTCCGAGACCCTCGTGACGAGCCGACTGCAGCGGGACCTGACCGACTCCACCACCCAGCGGAACATCGGCGTCGCGTTCGGGCACTCGCTGCTCGCGCTCGACAACCTGCGCCGCGGTCTGGGCGAGATCGCCGTGAACGAGGCCAAGCTCGCCGACGACCTCGACCACAACTGGGAGGTCCTCGCCGAGGCCATCCAGACGGTCATCCGTGCCGAGGTCACCGCCGGGCAGTCGAACATCGAGGACCCCTACGCGATGCTCAAGGAGCTCACGCGGGGCAAGCGGGTGAGCCAGCAGGACCTCATCGTGTTCGTGAACCGTCTGGACATCTCCGACGGCGCGAAGGCCCGGCTGACCAACCTGACGCCGGCGACCTACACGGGCCTGGCGGACGAGCTGGTCGACCACCTCGACGTCTGAGCACGACGGACCGGCGGCCGGACGGTCGTCGGTCCGTCATCGGATCCGCGTCCGGGGGGTGCGGAATCCTGAGCGGTTCGATAGGTTCGTATCGCTGAGTACATCTCAGCACGGGGGGCGTCGCAGTGGATGCACCCTGTCCACTGACCGGATGGATCTCCACACCGTGCTTCGTTCTCGCATCACCGCGGCCGCCGTCGGCGCCACCGTGCTCGGCGTCTCCGCCGCCCTCGTCCCGACGGTCTCGACCGCCCTGGTGACGAGCACCGCTGCTTCGGCCATCGTCACCTGGACCGACTCGGCCGACGACTTCACCGCCGCGCCGACCGGCACGTTCCCGCTGACCGACCAGTGGTACTGGGCGTCCGTGACCGACCTGGACGGTGGCGGTTCGATCACCGACCACGCCACGCTGGACGAGGACGGCCTGTCCGTCTCCGAGGGCGAGGCCGTCGGCCTGGTCCGAGGCCTGAACAAGCCCGTCCCCCCGAGCAGCGTCCCCGCCCTCGCCGCCGGCATCAGCATGACGACCACCGGCGCGACGAGCTTCGGTCTCGCGGTCCAGGAGGGCGGCGACACCAGCGCGCAGACCGTGGTCTTCGCCACGGACGCGCCCGAGACCGGTGACGGCGTCGGCATCTCCGACGGCACCAGCAACTGGATCGACCCCGCGACCGGCGAGGTCGAGTCGACGACGGAGCTCACGGCCGACCTCGAGGCCGCCGACGCGCAGGTCGTCGGGTACGTCGTCTACGTCGGCATCGACGTCGCCGCCGACACCACGGCCCCGCCGACGCCCGAGCCGACCGAGACGCCCGCTCCGACCGACGAGCCCACCCCGGCACCGACCGTCGACGGCACCCCGGCACCGACCGCGCTGCCCAGCAGCGAGCTGAAGAGCCTCGCCGCCCCGCTCGAGGCGAACGGTCAGTCGCTCGCCGCCGACGCCAGCGGTTCGATCTCCGCGCTCCGCATCGACGACACCACGACGTACTTCACGCCGCAGCCCACCGCGGCCGCCGAGCTCCTCACCCCGACGGCCACGCTGACCGAGGCCACCACCACCGGTGTCCGCATCCAGGGCTCGGGCTTCGCTCCGAACGAGCTCGTCGGCGCCGGAGTCGGCACCGGCGCCCAGGGCACCGACATCCCCGGGGTCGCGTTCCGCGCCGACGCCGACGGCAACGTCTCCGGCACCATCGTCCTGCCCGCCGACTTCGTGAACACCGCCGGCGCGTACAGCGTCGGTCTCGTCGGCGCCTCGTCGGCGCAGGCCGCGCAGGCCGCGCTCACCGTCACGGCCGACCCGGCCGCTGCCGGTGACCCGGGCACGGCGCCGGTCGCCGTCCCGGTGCCCGGAACGGCGAACTTCACGGGCTGATCTTGCCGATCCTCCCGACCGAGCCACGGCGGCGTGCGACTGTGATCGCCGCCGCCGTGGCGGTCGTCTGTGCGGGGGCCGTCGCGTTCGTCGCGCTCGGTCCCCTGTCAGCCGCGCCCGCCCCGACACCGACCCGGTCCGTCGCGGCGCCGACGCCCACCCCGACGACGACACCGGAGCCGACCCGGTCGGCAGCACCCGTCGACGCGCTCGACGCCCCGGCCAGCACCACGGTCGCTGCCGTGACCGGCGCGTCCGTCCCGGTCAGCGCGAGCGCGGGCGGCACGGCGACACAGACCCTCGAGAACCCGCAGGCGTCCGGTGCCCCGCTCGTCTTCCGGGTCGTCGACCAGCAGGACGGCTGGGCGGAGGTGCAGCTCGCACAGCGCCCGAACGGCAGCACCGGTTGGGTGCCGACCAGCGCCGTCACCCTGACCGAGGACCCGTACGCGATCGTCGTCACCCGCTCGACGAAGACGCTCGACCTGTACAAGGACGGCAAGGTCGTCGACAGCTACCCCGTCGCCACCGGCACCGGCGGTACACCGTCGCCGACCGGCCGGTTCGCGCTGACCGAGCTGCTCGCACCGACCAACGAGGGCTACGGCCCGTACGCGTACGGCACGACGGCGTTCTCGGACGTGCTCAACTCGTTCGGTGGTGGCCCTGGCCAGATCGGGCTGCACGGCACGGAGGACACGTCGAGCATCGGCACCGCCGCCTCGCACGGCTGCATCCGCATGCACAACGCCGACATCACGGCGCTGGCGGAGCGCCTGCCGCTCGGCACGCCGTTCCAGGTGCGCTGACGTTCCAGGTGCGCTGACGTTCCAGGTGCGCTGACAGGCGGCCTGGAGGCACGGCGTGCGCCCGGCAGTGGGCGCCACCGTCTCAGGTGGTGACGTCCAGGGCGACGGCGACCAGCGCCTCCAGGACGGTGCGCACCACGGGACGGACGGCACGGTCGGGGCGGACCAGTGCCTCGATGCGGCGTCCGGCACGGACGTCGGCGAGTTCCGCCAGGTGGAAGCGCCCGGCGGCCCGCGTGCCCGACGTGTACCGCGGGACGAGTGCGATGCCGTGGCCGCCCGCCACCAGGTTCTCGATGACCGGCAGGTGGATCGTCCGGAACGCGACACTCGGCGGGGTGTCCGTCGCCGCAGCCATCGCGTGCAGCACCCGGTCGATCGGGTAGCCCTCCGGCACGCCGATCCAGCGTTCCCCGACGACCTCGTCGATGCCCACGCGTGCGCGGCCAGCCAGGGCGTGCCCGGGCGGCAGGGCCACGTCGAGGGGTTCGCGGAGCAGCGGCACGGTGTCGACCGATCCCTGGTCCGCCGGGCGGACGCCGTCCGACCGGTGCCCGACGACCACGTCGTGGTCGCCCGCGAGCGGTGCGAACTCCCCCTCGCTGACGTCCACGTCGACCAGGGTCAGCGCGATGCCCGGGTGCGCCTGCATCCGGGTGAGCACGCCGGGCAGCAGCAGTTCCGCCGCCGACGGGAAGATCGCCAGCGACACCGGTCCGGTCGTGCCGCCGAGGTGCTCCTGCCAGGCGGCGTCCACCCGCGCGATGGCGGTCGCGACCCCGGACGCCAGGCCCGCGAGCACTTCGCCGTGCGGGGTCAGCCGGACTCCGCGCCCGACGCGTTCGACCAGCGGGACGCCGACCTGCCGCTGCAGCGTCTGCAGCTGCTGGGAGACGGCGCTCGGTGTGCGGTGAGTGGCCTCCGCGACGGCTGTGACGCTGCCACGCTCGGCGAGCTCCCGCAGGACCGCCAGCAGCTGCACGTCGAAGTCGACCATGCAGGGACCCTACATCGTGGTTCACGAAGGTTTCGATGGACCTACAACGTCGCTCCCGGGACGATGAGGAGCATGACCACCCGAGACCGCCTCCTCGCCGTCGTCGTCGCCGTGGTCTGGGGACTGAACTTCCCCGCGACGGCGCTCGCGCTCGAGCACTTCCCACCGTTCCTGCTCGCAGCGCTGCGGTTCACGATCCTGGCGGTCCCGACGCTGCTGTTCGTGCCGCGGCCGCGGATCCCGTTCGGGCGGCTGCTGCTCGTCGGTCTCGGGCTCGGCGTGCTGCAGTTCTCGTTCCTGTACCTCAGCATGGCGTCCGGCATGCCGTCGGGGCTGGCCTCGCTCGTGCTGCAGGCCTCCGCGCCGTTCACGGTGGTGCTGGCCGGGGTGTTCCTGCGCGAGCGGCTGACCGGCCGGCAGGTCGTCGGGGTCACCGTCGCCGTGGCCGCCCTCGCCGCGATCGCCCTGCACCGTTCCCAGACCGCCGCGCTGCTGCCCGTCGTGCTCGCGCTGTGCGGTGCGCTCGGGTGGGCGATCGGCAACGTCGCGACCCGGCGGGCGGGGGCCGCGAACCCGCTGCACCTGACCCTGTGGTGGTCCGTCGTGCCGCCGGTCCCGATGGTCGTGCTGTCGCTCGTGGTCGAGGGCCCGGACCGCATCGGCACCGCACTCGGTTCGGCGTTCACGGCGGCCGCGCTGCCCGCCGACCTCGGCCTGCTCTACATCGTGGTCGTCGCCACCCTGGTGGGCTACGGCATCTGGTCACGGCTGCTGGCGGCCTACCCGTCGAGCACGGTCGCGCCGTTCTCGATGCTCGTGCCCGTGGTCGGGGTGCTCGCGTCGTGGGTGGCCTTCGGCGAGGTGCCCGACCTGGTCGAGGTGCTCGCCGGCGCGGTCGTCGTGGCCGCCGTGCTGTGGTCGTCGCGACCGGCGCGCGACCGCGGGCCACGACCGGCCCCCGTCGACGAGGGCGCACGACGTGCCGCTGCCGTGTCGCCGAGGTCGCACGACGTGCCGCCCGGACCGCTCGCGAGCGGCAGTCCGCGCGACCTCGACCCGGCGCTCAGCCCCGGTGCTGGCGACGCTCCGCGATGATCCCGGCGAGCGCCCCGCGCAGGTGCGGGTACCGGAACTCGTAGCCCGCCTGGGTCAACCGGGTCGGCACCACCCACCGGCTCTTCAGCACGAGTTCGGTCTCGGTGCGGATCGCGAACGACCCGAGCTCGAGCATCCACCGCCAGGTCGGCACGCCGAACCGGCGCCCGACGGCGTCGCGGAGGGTCGCCATCACGGTGCGGTTGTCGGACGGGTTCGGGCTCGAGATGTTCACCGGCCCCTCGATCTCCGGGTGGTCGCGGAGGAACCGGATCGACCCGAGGACGTCGGCGATGTGTACCCAGCTGAAGCGCTGCCGACCGTGCGTGGGCCGGTGGTGGTGGTACGTGCCGGCGCGGAGCCGGGAGCGCGTCGGCACCCACGGCCCGTCGTACTGCGGCCCGCCGAGGCCGGCCTGCGCGAGCCGGAGGAGCGGCAGCAGGGCGCTGCCGTCGCCGAACACGATCGCCATCCGGAGCGCCACGCGACGGGTGCCGGGCAGGTCGGCGCCGAAGAAGGCGTCCTCCCACGCGCGGGCGACGGAGACCGAGAACCCCTCGCCGATCTCCCCCGTCGCTTCGTCCTGTGGTCGGTCGTCGGCGTGCCGGTAGATCGTCGCGGTCGAGGCGTTCATCCACAGCGGTGTCGGGTGCTCGGACGTGCGGATGGCCTCGGCGAGCTCGAGCGTGGTGTCCACCCGCGAGCGCATGATCTCCGCGCGGTTGCGTCGGCCGTAGCGGCAGTTGACGCTCTTGCCCGCCATGTTCACGACCATGGCGGCGCCGTCGACGAGTTCCCGGATGCGCATGGTGTTGCCCCACACGGCGTCGCCGGTCCGGCCGATGGTGACGACCTGGTACCCCTCTTCCGTGAAGGCGTCCCGCAGGTACCGCCCCACGAAGCCGCTCGCTCCCGCGATCACGACGCGGCCCTTCTGGTCGCTCATCTCATCCCCGTTCTGTGTCCGGCGCGATCTCGTACCGGAACGCCCCCTCGTATCGGTACAGCGTGCCGAGCACCGGCGCCGTGAGCACCAGGGACACGCGCTGCAGGTCGGCTTCGTCATCGAATCGTTCCATCAGGGTCACACGCGGGCTCAGGGCGGCCGGGAGGCGCAGATCGCGTCCCAGCGCACGGAACGTCACGCGCGTGGAGACCAGGCGCAGGGCGCCCGCGTCCGGGCCGTCAGCGTCGACCTGCGCCCGGAGCCGGGCGCTGACGCGCCCGTGGCGACCCAGGTGGTCGACCAGGCCGTCGGGTTCGGCGGTGATGGCGTCCACCATCGTGCGGGCGCCCGAGCGGAACCGGAAGGTGCGGTGCGCGCGGACGGCGGGGCGGGCCTCCAGGCCGGTGCCGGGTCCACGACGGACGCGAGCCGGCCGGTTCTCGACCGTGAACGGGACGTCCCGCTCCCAGACCGGGAACATGACGGAGTCGTGGGCGAACACCGAGAGCACCGGCCAGAGCCACCGACGTGGGGTGCCGACGACGTCGAAGACGCCCTCGCCGCGGCCGACGTGCCCGGGCCGGATCTCGCCGAAGTACGTGCGGAGCCGCGGGTGCAGCCGGGCCAGCACGTCCGGCGGTGTGGACAGCTCGTAGGGCGACCGGCTCACGGTTCGATCCTGGCATGTCGTCAGTGCGGATCCCTACGATGTCGCACATGGGACACGACCACGGGCACGGCGTCGGGCACGCCTCGGAGCGCGCCCTGCTCATCGCGTTCTGCATCTCGGCGGGCATCCTGCTCGCCGAGGTCGTGGGCGCCGTGGTCACGGGTTCGCTCGCGCTGCTCGTCGATGCCGGGCACATGGTCGTCGACACCGGCGGACTCGGCATCGGGCTCGTCGCGACGCGGCTCGCCCGCCGGTCCCCGACCGCGCAGCGCACCTGGGGCTTCCAGCGGGCCGAGGTCCTCGGGGCCACCGCACAGGCCGCGATCCTGCTCGCCGTCGGGGTCTACGTGATCATCTCGGCGGTCCAACGGCTGTTCGTGCCGGAGGAGATCCACTCCGGGCCGCTGCTCGTCTTCGGCATCGTCGGACTCGTCGGCAACCTGGTGGCCTACGCGGTGCTGCTGCGGGCCTCGGGCGAGGGGTTCACCTCGCGCGCCGCCCGGCTCGAGGTCCTCAACGACACCCTCGGCTCGGTCGCCGTCATCATCGCCGCGATCGTGCTCATGCTGACCGGGTGGGAGCGGGCGGACTCCGTCGCCGCGATCCTGATCGGCCTGCTCATCCTGCCGCGGGCGATCCGGCTGCTGCGCGAGACCGCGAACGTGCTGCTCGAGTCGACGCCGCCGGGGCTCGACCTCGACGACGTGCGTGGTCACATCCTCGAACTCGACCACGTCATCGCGGTGCACGACCTGCACGCCACGCTCGTGGCGACCGGGGTGCCGAACCTGACCGCGCACGTGGTCGTCGACGACCACTGCTTCTCGACGGCGCACGCCCCGGCGATCCTCGACGAGCTGCAGCGCTGCGTGGCGGAGCACTTCGACGTGCCGGTGGAGCACTCGACGTTCCAGTTGGAGCCGGTGTCGCACCGGCGGCACGAGTACGAGGTGCACGCGTAGGGTCCGCGCTCGGGTGTGCGCGTCGGTCGGGGTCGCTTCGGCTTCGCGACGATCCACCAGGTGATCGACGCGTGGTCTGTCGCAGAACGGGTGTCCGCGGGTGCCGCGTCAGCAGTCGTCGGTGCGCGTGGGGTAGGCCGTGATCACCCGGTCGGTGGTGGCCGAGACGATCACCTTCACCCAGGGCTCGTCGTCGGGGCGTGAACCGTCGTCGAACCGGACGGGTGCGGCGTAGCAGACCTTGCCGTCGCCGGCGTCGAGCGGGAACCCGGGGCGCGGGTCCTCGAGCGCCGTCTGCACCGCGGTGAGCATGGCGTCGTCCCAGTCGCGCGAGCCGTGCCCGGTGACGACGTCCTGCCAGTCGGCGGTGTGCCGCACCCGGATGTGCTCGTAGCCCTGGGCAGCGGTGCCGCACTGGAGGGTGACGCGGCCCAGGGCCTCGGTCTCGTACTGCGCGACGGCCGCCTGGGTCGTGGTGTCGCACCGGCCGAGCGCGGTGCTGCCGGGCATGTCCGGCCCGGTGCGGGTGATGGTGACGGTGCCGTCACCGGCGGCCGTCGGCGCTTCGCTCGGCGTCCGTGAGGCCGAGCCGGCACCGATGGTCGGGTCGTCCGCGCCCTGCCGTGCCGTCAGGAACAACCCGCCGGCGAGGAGACCGGCGGCCACCACGGCCGCGACGCCGGTGATCACGGGACGGTTGCGGTTCCGGGGCACGCGCCCAGTATGCCGGGAGTTCGACCGCACGACGGAACCAGGCTCCGGACACGGCACCGCGCGATCGCGTGGTGCGGTGTCCGGAACCTGGTTCCGGGCGGACGGGAGGCCCGCCACGCGTCAGGCGCGCGCGGCCAGCCGGGTGCCGGCGACGACGGCCAGGACGGCGACGAGCACCACGTACCCGATCAGGACGGGGAGCGTCGGGATCACCAGCAGCGCCGCCCCGACGGCCACGACCGGCACGGTGAGCCCGGCGTACGCGATGAGGAACGTGGCGGCGAGCACGCCGCCCCGGCGCTCCGGGCCGACCAGTGCTGCGGCGCTGCCGATCGCGGCGCGGAACAGCAGGCCGACGCCGGCTCCCGCGACGACCCCGCCGCCGATGAACCCGGCGACCTGCAGCAGGACCGCGGCGACGGCGAGGACGACCAGTCCGACGACCAGGAGCACCATGCCGAGCCGGATCTGCGCACGCTGCGACAGTCGGGCGAAGACGATCTGCGACAGCGCACTCGCGGCGAAGACCCCGAAGGTCGTGGCACCGGCGGCCAGGCGGTCGGTGACGTGGAACGTGGTGCCGAGGAAACTCGGCGCGACCGAGGTGAAGAGGCCCTGCACGGCGAGCGCGGCGAACGCTGCTGCGCCGGCTGCCCAGAACGCCGCACCCTGCCCCTCCGGCGCCTGCATGCGCTGCGGGCGGTAGGCCACGGGCTGCTCGGGACGGTCGACCGTCTCCGGTGCGGCCAGCACGAGCACGAATGCGACGGCCAGCGCGATCACGAACACGACGTAGGGGACAATGAGCGGCTGCCCGACGAACTCGGCGAGCGCTCCGCCGACCAGGGCGCCGAGCGACAGCCCCCCGAGGTTCACGGCTCCGGCGGCGACGCTCGCGCCCTTCGCGGAGTCGCTCGACCCGGTGGCACGGACCCGGAGCTCACCGAGGTGTGCCGTCGCGGTCGCCGTCAGCGTCCCGACGCCGAGGCCGGTCACGAGCCGGGCGACGATGAGGCCGGTGACGTCGTTCCAGAGCAGGAACAGCACGGCGGCGACGAGTTCGAGGGCGATCGACACCAGGATGAGCGGGCGCCGCCCGTGCACGTCGCTGAGGTGTCCCGCCAGGTACAGCGACCCGACGACCCCGACCCCGTACGCCGCGAAGATCACCGTCGTGGTGAAGGTCGGGAAGCCGTCGCGGGCCTGGTAGATGACGTAGAGGGGTGCGGGGACGGTCGCGAAGGCCATCACCGCGAGGAACGCGAAGGCGACGACCCAGAAGCCGAAACCGTGGCGCCGACGGGTGTGGACACGGCGTCCGCGCGGGGCGACGACACGGTCGCTCGCGGATGCGGGAGCGGCGGTGGTGGCGGGGACGGTGCCCGTCGGGGTGTCGGTGACGGTTGACATGCTCCGATGATCGCGCTCGCGGTGCATCGAGTCCAACGGATGCGCTTGATGTGCACGATCGATCTGCTCGATACTCGGACGATGGAGACCCGACTGCTCGAACAGTTCGTCACCGTCGCCGCCGAGGGCAGCATCACCCGGGCGGCGGAACGGCTCTGGGCCGCGCAGTCCACGGTGTCCGCGGGCATCGCCTCGCTCGAGCGCAGCTTCGGGGTGCGGCTCTTCGACCGCACCGGACGACAGCTCGTGCTGACCCCCGCCGGCGAGGACCTGCTCCCCCACGCCCGCGCAGTGCTCGAGTCCCTCGACCGGATGCGCGACCTGGCCACCGCTGACGACGCCGACCTGCGGGGCCGGGTGCGGCTCGGCATCTTCACGAGCATGGACATCGTCGACCTGACGGGCGTGCTGCAGCGGTTCCGGCGGCAGCACCCGCTCGTCGCCGTGGAGCTGATGACCTCGCCGTCGGGGACGACCGGCCTCGTGCAGGACCTGGTCGCCGGGCGGCTCGACATCGCCTACACGGGCCTGCCCACCGTGCCCGCCGGCGTCGTCGTGGAGCCGTTGCGGGAGATGCCGTTCCGGGTGTTCACCGCGGCGGACCACCCGCTCGCCGGTCGGTCGTCGGTGTCGCTCGCCGAACTCGCCGATGAACCCTTCGTCGACACGGCGCACGGGTTCGGCAACCGGATCATCCTCGACGGGGCACTCGAGCGGCTCGGGATCCGTCGGCGCATCGTCGCGGAGATGAACGACATGCCCGCAGTGATCCGGTTCGCCTCCGCCGGGCTCGGCGTCGGGGTCGTGCCGGACTCGGGGGTGCGGTACGACGGGGCGGTGCTCGACCTGGAGGACGAGGTCGACCCGCTCCGCATCGGCCTGGCGGTCCGGACGTCCCCGGAGCCGAGCCGCGCGGTCCGGACGCTGGCGCGCGACATCGTGGCGGCGCGGGTGGGGTGACGCTGGGCGCGCTCGCTGTGCTTCGTGAGCAGGAATGGTCGCGCCACGGTGCGCGAGGCGACCGTTCCTGCTCACGATCTGGCCACCGACGGACTGGAGGCACGGGTCGGGTCCGCCACGTGCCTCCGGGCCGTCAGTCCCCCCAGATCTCCCCGACCACGGCGTCCAGCAGCCCGTTCGTCGGGAAGTTCGCCTGCCGGATCACGATGAAGGTGTCGTCGCGCAGGAAGAAGGTGGAGACCTGGTCCACCGGGGCAGCCTCGGCCGGGACGGACGACTGGCACACCCGCCCGCCGTCGCGGTCCTCGCACTCCAGCGGACTGGTGGCGAGCACGTCCGCGGCCCCGGGCCCGGCCGTCCCGACGGTCATGGTGAGCCCACTGACGTCGGCTCGGGGATCGGCCCACGTGCAGATGATCTTCGACTCGCCGTTCGCCCAGGTGACGTCCTCACCATCGCCGCCGGCCGTCCCGTCCTTCGCCTTCGAGATCTCGGTCAGCGGAGTCTCCCCGAAGAGCCGGGTGTAGTCCTCTGCCGGGACCATGTCGCGGCACGTCGCCGGGATCGTCGCCGCGGCGGCGGTCGGTGTCGACGTCGGGGTGGGCTTCGGGACCGGGGCACCCGTGATCGGGGCGGAGCTCGGCGTCGTGGAGGACGGCGCGGGCTCGGGCTGCTGGGTCTGGGTGGGAGCGGCGACCGGGTCGGCGTTCTGCTGCGACAGGGTCAGGGCGACCGCACCGGTCGCAGTGCCGACGGCGAGCAGCGCGACGACACCGATGACGATCCCGGACCGGCCCCGACGACGCTTCGGGAGCGGGGTGGCACGTTCGAGGACGTTCTGCTTCATCGAGACGAGCATGCGCTGCAGGTCGTCTCCCTGCGGAGGCTCAGTGTTCATCGTGCATCACCACCTTCTTGAGTCGTCGACGGTTGCGGGACACCCGCTGGGTGACCGCGCCGACCGTGAGGCCGAGGAGTTCGGCGGCCTCGGCGTACGAGTGCCCCTCGAGCAGGCAGAGCTCGCAGATGCGGCGGTCGAGGTCCGGGAGCGCGGCGATCTCGGCACGGACCCAGCGCAGGGTCTCGCGGGCCTCGTCGTGGTCGGCGGGCGAGGCGAGGTGCTCCGGGAGCTCGTCCGTGCGGCGCCGGGCCTGCTTGCGGCCGGTGTTGAAGGCGTGGTTGCGGCACACGACGAGCAGCCACGGCAGCACCGTGTCCGCCGGCAGCTCGAGGGTCGCGGCGCGCTGCCAGAGCGTCAGGAACGCGTCCTGCACGATCTCCTCGACGTCGGACCGGTCGTCGACGAGCGCCCACGCGTAGCGGGTGAGGGTGGCGGCGTACCGGTCGAACGCCCGGGCGAGCGCGCCGGTGTCCCCTTGTGCCATCGCACGGACGAGTCCTTCGTCCGTGTCGGTGCCGGTCGTCACGTCCACATCCCACCTCCTTCACTCAGAGGTGTCGGCAGGACCCGCGATCCTGACAGGACCGTGGCGGATTCGTGATCTCGGGCGTGTCCGCCCGGAGCCGTCAGCCGTCAGCTGTCAGCTGTCAGACGTCAGCCGTCAGTGGAAGTCGTCGCCGTCGCCCTCGCCCGGCGTCTTGTGCCCGCCGAGCATGTCGTTGTCGTCCTGCTCGCTCGACGAGGCGAGCTGCAGCATCGCGAGCACGACGACGACCACGATGAACGCGACGCCGAGGAAGATCACGGCCAGCTGCAGTTCCCGCGTCGAGAACAGCACGACGAGCCCGGTGAACACCGCGATGATCGCGGAGATCCCGAGGAGCTCGACCGGGCGCAGACGGTCACGACGGCTGGGGGTGGTCATGCGTGTGGTGCTCCGTCCGGGGCGACGGCCGGCGTGGCCGTGCCCCACTTGTGCGAGAGGCCGGCGATCACGTGGAAGACGGCCGTGATGGCGAGGTACGCGCCGAGCAGGCCGACGAGCACGATCGAGGCGTCGAGGGTGCCGGTGACCTGCTCCACGCCACCGAGCTGCTGGGAGTAGTCCGGCGGCGTGACGAGGAAGGCGACCGCGAGCAGCAGCGTGAGGCCGCCGATCGTGGTCCAGTCGCGAGCGAAGGGCGAGCGTCGCCGGGCACGGAGCCCCTGCGACAGCTCGAGGGCCCCGGTCAGCACCGCGAACGCGACGATGACCGTGATGAAGGCCGGCAGCCCGAACCCGTTGCACGCGAAGGCGGCGACGGCCGCGAGCAGGGTGATGACGGCCTGCAGCAGGGTCGTGCGACGCGAACGACCGTCGAGGGGCAGTCGGGAGATCCCGGCGAACAGGAGCACGAGGCCCTCGACCAGGGCGAAGCCGCCGAACAGCAGGAGACCGTAGCCCGCGGCGTGGTTGGTCGAGAAGGTGATCACCATCGCGACGACCGCTGCGGGGACCGCCCGGAGGATCGGGATCGGCCAGTACCGCGCGCGCTGGGTCGCGTCTTCCACGGTGGTGGCGTCGTCCACGGTGTCGGACACGAGACCTCTTTCGGGCATGCGGATCGTGGATCCGATCCTACCGCCGGTGGGGTGGACGCCCGACCGGAGCGGACTCGGCCCCTGTGGACGTCCACACCCGTGCGCCGGGACGACACCGCCGTCCGGTGCCGTCCCGGCGGTGTCAGGGCTGCTGCGGGTCGTCGGACGGCGCGTTCCGGCGAGCACGACGTCGGGCGAGCCACCAGCAAACGGACCCGGCGGCGGCGGCCAGGGCGGCGAGCGCCGCGGCGAGGCCGAGCCCTTCGGCGCCGGTGTAGGCGAGGGCTCCGACGGGGGCAGCCACCCGACGGTCGGCTGTGGGGTCACCGGCTCCGCCGTCGTCGTCGACACCGGCGCCGTCACCGTCGTCACCGCCGGAACCGTCACCGCCGGCGTCCCCGTCGTCCGGAGCCGGCCCGGTCGTCGGCACGGGACCGCTCGTCGGCACGGGGCTCGGCGCGGGCCCCTCGTCGTCCGGACCCACGACGATCGCGACGCCGGTGGACGGGTCGCCGCCGTCCGCGTCGGTCGGCGAGGCCGCCGTCGCCACGTTCACCACGTCGGAGCCGTCCCCCTGGTACGCGGGGTCGAGCTCGGCGCGGATGCGGAAGTCCAGGGTCTCACCCACCTCGAGCGACACGTCGGAGCTGCAGGTCACCCGCTGCCCCTCGGCCGTGCACCCGTCGTCGGAGCCCACGAACCGCATGGCCTGGGGCAGGTCGTCGACCGCCCCGACCTGCTGCGCCACGGACGGCCCCCGGTTCCGGGCCGTCACGAGGTACTCGACCTCGTCACCGGGCCGCACGGTCGACGGCGACACCGACTTGTCGGTCTCGACGTCGGCGGCGATCACCGGTGCCGTCACGGTGGTGGTCGCCCGCGAGGCGTTGTCGGCCTCGTTCGTGTCGGACAACGAGGTCGGCGGGGCGATGGTCGCAACGCTCTCCAGCGCTCCGGACCTGCCCTCGGCCACCCGGCCCTCGATCGTGACGACGGCCGAACCCCCTCGGGGCAACGACAGGTCGGTCGCGACGTCACCGGTGCCCGACCCGGTCGCGCAGGCGGAGCCGTCCGCGGCCGTGCAGGTCCAGGTGACGTCCTCGACGCCGTCGGGCACGTCGACCTGCAGCGGGCTCGGGTCGGCGGCGTTCGGGCCGGGGTTCCGCGCCGTCACGGTGTAGCGGAGCGGTTCGCCCGCCGTCGCGGTCGCGGGCAGGTCGTGCTCGACGGACAGGTCCGCCGGCTTCCAGACCCGGAGCGCGTCGACCTCGTGCTTGTCGACGTGGCTGCCGGTGGCCCCGGCGAACCCGAGGCGCAGCGTGCTCGGCAGCGAGGCCTGCCCGTCGCCGTGCAGCGGGACCGAGTCGAGCACGGTGCGCATGGTCGAGCCGACCTGCAGCCGGACGGAGACCGCGAGCCCGCCGTCGTCGTCGGGCAGCAGGGTGATCCGGACCGTCCGGGGCGTGGAACCGGCCGTCACGGTGCCACCAGGTGCCGCGGCACCGGCGACGTACCGGTAGCCCTCGGTCCCGTTGCCGGAGCCCCGGACCACCACGTGGTCGGGCTGCGCTCCGGGACCGGACCCGTTGATGCGTGACGAGAAGTTGCCGTAGTGGTCGATCGCGACGGCCGCGAAGCCCCCGGGGACGCCCGGCAGGTCACATTCGCGACCGCCGCCCTCGGTCGCTTCCTTCCGGCAGGCGTAGCCGAGCCCGGCGCCGAAGGACCCGACGCCCTGCGCGGAGGCCCCGTCGGCCAGGTACAGCAGCAGGCCGTCGGCGCCGGGGTCGTCCTTCTCGGTGTGCATCGCGTACGTGAACTCGATCTCGAGCCCGGTGTCCGACGGGAACGTGTCGTTCGTCGACCACGCCCCCGCCTGGTTCCGGATGTCGTCGGTGAGCCGCAGTCGGCCGCCGGACACCGCGGCGTCACCGTGCAGGGCACCGCCGGACGCACTGGAGAACTGGTTGACGTACGGGAAGTCGAGGGCGGCCGCACTCGACCCGGACGGCAGGACCGCAGGCGCCGCGAGCACGCCGATCGCGGTCAGGGTGGCGCACGCCGCGGCGAGACGGCGGACGACCCGCGAGCGGAACGACCGCCGGTCGAGGGAAGGCGCTGGGGCAGGAGCTGGAGCTGGAGCAGTGGGATCTGTCATGCCCCGATGCTCGCGACCGGGACGTCATCCCCGGACGGCGGGGAGACGATCTGTGGAACGCCCCCACGGGCCTCCCGGCTGTGGAGGAAGAACGACGCGAGCGGACCGCTCAGGCCAGCCACACCGTCGTCTCACCCGGCAGCAGCCCCGGTGCGACCCCGTCGAGCGGCCCGGACGCGACGACGACGGTCCCGGCCGGCAGGGGCACCGGCGCGGTGCCGAAGTTCGTGACCGACCGCCAGCCGTCGTGCCGCGCGAACGCCACGACCTCGGAGCCGGACTCCAGCCACGTCAGCGCCTCCCCCTGCTGCAGCCGACGCCGGGCGGCCAGCGCCCGGCGGTACAGCGACAGGGTCGACTCGGGATCGCCGTCCTCGGCCTCGACCGAGGACTCTCCGAAGTCCTGCGGCTGCGGCAGGTGCGGTGCGACGTCCCCGAAGCCGAACGACGGCCCGGAGCGCGTCCACGGGATCGGCACCCGACAGCCGTCCCGGCCCTTCACGGTGTGCCCGGTGCGGAGCCACTTCGGGTCCTGCAGCAGGTCGCGCGGGATCGCGGCGGCCTCGTGCAACCCGAGCTCCTCGCCCTGGTAGACGTACGACGACCCGGGCAGCGCCAGCATCAGCATCGTCGCCGCTCGGGCCCGACGGAGCCCCCGTGCACGGTCGAGCTCCGGCGTCGTGCCGTCCGTCATGAGCCAGGCGTCGGTGTCGGTGCCGTCCGGCAGGCCGTAGCGGGTGGGGTGCCGCACGACGTCGTGGTTCGAGAGCACCCAGGTGCTCGAGGCACCGGACTGCTCCGATGCGGCCAGGTTCCGCTCGATGATCCGACGGAACGCATCGGGCTCGAACGGGGCCTCGAGCAGGTCGAAGTTGAAGGCCTGCCCGAGCTCCGTCGGCCGGGCGTACAGGACACGGCGGGGTGCCGGGGCCCATGCCTCGGCGACCGCGGCACGGGGCGGGTCGTACTCGTCGAGCACCCGGCGCCAGGTGGCGAAGATCTCGTGCACCTCGTCGCGGTCGTACAGCGGGTCGGAGCCGTCGAGCGGCAGGTCCTGCTCGTTCGACGGCCGGTACGGGGTCGACAGGTCCTTCGCCAGCCCGTGCGCGACGTCCACGCGGAACCCGTCGACACCGCGGTCCGACCAGAAGCGGAGCGTGTCCTCGAAGTCGGCGCGGACCTCGGGGTTCGACCAGTCCAGGTCGGGCTGCTCGGGGGCGAACAGGTGCAGGTACCACTGCCCGTCGGGCACTCGGGTCCACGCGCTGCCGCCGAAGTTCGACACCCAGTCGCTCGGCGGCAGTTCCCCGGAGGCGCCGGAGCCCTCACGGAACACGTACCGCGCACGCTCGGCCGACCCCGGCGCGGACGCCAGCGCAGCCCGGAACCACTCGTGCTGGTCCGAGGTGTGATTCGGCACGATGTCGACGATGACCTTGAGGTCGTGCTCGTGGGCGGCCCGGACCAGGGCGTCCAGGTCGTCGAGGGACCCGAGCTTCGGGTCGACGGCGCGGTAGTCGGCGACGTCGTAACCACCGTCGGCGAGCGGCGACGGGAAGAACGGGGAGAGCCACAGGGCATCGACGCCCAGCGATGCCAGGTACGGCACCCGGCTCGTGATGCCCGCGACGTCACCGAGCCCGTCGCCGTCCGTGTCGGCGAAGCTGCGCGGGTAGACCTGGTAGACGACGGCATCGCGCCACCAGGTCGGGTCGGTGGTTCGTGGCGTGCTGGCCGGGGTCCGAAGCGTGGTCACGTCGCCACCGTACCCAGGGTGCTGGGAATAGCGCCCCCTACGATCGCATTGGTTGTCGCTGACACCTTTCCGTCCAGCAACAGCATCCCGCAACAGAAGGAGCTCCATGACGAACGTCCTCGTCCTCGTCGGCAGCCTGCGCGCCGACTCCATCAACCGCAAGCTCGCCGAGGCCGCCGCGCACCACGCGCCGGAGGGCATCGAGCTGCACACCTTCGACGGCATCGTCGACCTGCCGTTCTACAACGAGGACATCGACGGCGACACCCCGCCCGCCGCTGCCGTCGCCTTCCGCGACGCCGTCGCCACCGCGGACGCCGTCCTGCTGATCACCCCCGAGTACAACGGCACCATCCCCGCCGTCCTGAAGAACGCGCTCGACTGGGGTTCGCGTCCGTTCGGTGCCTCGCCGCTGTCCGGCAAGCCCCTCGCCGTGATCGGCTCGGCGTTCGGCCAGTACGGCGGCGTCTGGGCCCACGACGACGCCCGCAAGGCCGCCGGCATCGCCGGCGCGAAGGTCCTGGAGGACGTCAAGGTCGCCATTCCGCAGTCGGTCGTCCGCTTCGCGGAGACCCACCCGCGTGAGGACGCCGAGGTCACGACGCTCGTGCAGGGCGCGCTCACCGCGCTCGCCGAGGCCGCAGCCGGCACGGACGAGCAGGCAGCCGCGTAACGCGACGAACCACCGGACAGGAGGCCCGTGGCGACCCCGCCACGGGCCTCCTGTCCGTCCGGTGCGGACGCACCGGTCGTGGCGGAACCCGGGAGTCCGCTAGACGACCGAGATACGAGACGGGTTACCCTGAACGCCATGTCGACGCAGGAGATCACCGAGGCGTCCGGGTACTGGTTCCCGGACGACGACGCGACCCAACGCGGGGTCGCGGTGCTGAACGCCCTGCGCCGGTATCGATCCGCCGAGACGGCCATGCGCCGCCGGACCCGTGACTCGATGGGCATGGGCGAGACCGACCTGCTCGCCGTGCGCTTCCTGCTGCAGGCGCAGCGCTCCGGCACCACCGTGAGCCCGAAGGACCTCGCCGCGTACCTCAAGATCTCGTCGGCCTCGACGACGATCCTCATCGACCGCCTGGTCAAGTCGAACCACGTCCGCCGCGATCCGCACCCCACCGACCGCCGGGCCCTCGTCATCACGCCGACGACCGAGACCGACGACGAGGTCCGCGCCACGCTCGGCGTGATGCACCGCCGGATGATGTCGATCGCCGAGGGGCTCCCCGCGTCCGAGGCGCGGATCGTCGCCGGGTTCCTGGAGCAGATGCGCGACGCCGTCGACCAGGTCGACCCCGCGCCGTCGCACTGAGCGACACTGCACCGAACGACCTCGGGGGACGCTGCCTCCGAGCGCACTGAGAGCGCGCACTGCGGCACCGCGTAGACCGGAACGGTCACACCGACGCGAAAGGAGCCACAACCATGCACGCTTCGGACAAGATGGCCAAGAACCTCCAGGCGGTCCTCGTGGACCTCATCGACCTGCACCTGCAGGGCAAGCAGGCCCACTGGAACATCCTGGGCACCAACTTCCGCGACCTCCACCTGCAGCTCGACGAGATCGTCGACGCAGCTCGTGAGTTCGCCGACGACACCGCCGAGCGCATGCGTGCGCTGTACCTCGTGCCGGACGGCCGCTCGGCGACCGTCTCCGCGGGCAGCCACCTCGACGCGTTCCCCTCGGGCGAGATCACCACGCACGACGCCATCGACCAGGTCACGCTCCGGCTGTACCAGGCGACCGGCACCATGCGCGATGTCCACGACGAGGTCGACGACGAGGACCCGACGACCGCGGACCTGCTCCACGGCTTCATCGAGCGCCTCGAGCAGCTCGCGTGGATGGTCTCCGCCGAGAACCGCGCGCCCAGCACCCCGCTGGCCTCCGCGACCACGCCTGCCGTCGCCGACGCGTCGGCACACGCGTAGGGGCCCGGGTGGACCTCGGTATCCAGGGCAAGACCGCACTCGTCTTCGGCGGCGACTCCGGCATCGGCTGGAACACGGCGCGCATCCTCCTGGCAGAGGGTGCGACCGTGGTCGTCACCGACATCGACCAGAGCCGTCTGGACACCAGTGCGGACCAGCTCGAGGCGCCGCTCGGCAAGCTGCACGCCTTCGCCGCCGACGTCCGGAGCGCCGAGAGCCTCGCCTCCCTGCACGACAAGGTGCGTGAAGCGGTCGGCGAGATCGACATCCTGGTGCAGTCCTCGGGCGTCACCGGCGCCCAGGGCATGTTCCACGAGATCGACGAGGCCGGCTGGGTGGAGACGATCGACATCGACCTGATGGGGCCGGTGCGGATCACCCGCGAGTTCATCGGCGACCTGCGCCAGGGCGGCTGGGGACGCATCGTCTACCTGGTGTCCGAGGACGCCTCGCAGCCGTACGACGACGAGCTGCCCTACTGCGCCGCCAAGGCCGGGGTGCTCTCGTTCGCCAAGGGCCTGTCGCGCTCCTACGCCTCCGAGGGGCTGCTGGTGAACACGGTCTCCCCCGCGTTCATCCACACGCCGATGACGGACGCGATGATGGACAAGCGGGCCAAGCAGCGCGGGACCTCGTTCGACGAGGCCATCGGCAGCTTCCTCGAAGAGGAGCGGCCGTACATGGAGCTCAAGCGCCGCGGCGAGCCGGAAGAGGTCGCGAACGTGGTGGCCTTCCTGTGCTCGGACCTGGCCAGCTTCGTGAACGGCGCCAACTACCGGGTCGACTCCGGCTCGGTCGCCACGATCTGATCGTGGCACCACAGCACCGCCAGGAGGCGTCATGACCGACTTCCGCTACCTCATCGTCGGCGGCGGGATGGTCGCCGACGCTGCTGCCCGTGGCATCCGCGAGCTCGACACCGACGGGTCGATCGGCATCCTCAGCGAGGACGTCGACCGGCCCTACGCCCGGCCCGCGCTCTCGAAGAAGCTCTGGACCGACCCGGACTTCAGCTGGGACGACAAGGTCGACCTGCACACCGAGGAGACCGGGGCGCAGTTCGTCCTGGGCACCGCGGTCACCGCGATCGACCGTGCCGCGAAGACCGTCACGACGGCCGACGGCGCGACGCACGGCTACGAGCGGCTCCTGCTCGCGACCGGCGGGAAGCCCCGGGGGCTGCCGGGGCTGTCCCCGTCGGCACGCGTGCTCGACTACCGCAGCGCGTCGGACTACCGCCGGCTGCGCGAACTCGCGGACGCCGGAGCGCACGTCGCCGTCGTGGGCGGCGGGTACATCGGCCAGGAGATCACGGCGGGGATCGTGCAGAACGGTGCACGCGTCACGCTGGTCGACCCGGACGAGGTCGTCGGCGGACGGATGTTCCCGGACGACCTGGCTCGGGCGTTCCAGCAGCGCTTCGTCGACCACGGCGTCGAGCTCCGCACCGGTCGTCGGGTGTCCGAGGGCACCGAGACGGCCGACGGCGTGCGACTGACGCTCGACGACGGGTCCGTGGTCGAGGCCGACGCGGTCGTCGCCGGACTCGGCATCGAACCCGCCACGCAGCTCGCCGCCGACGCCGGACTCACCGTCCGCGACGGCATCGTGGTGACCTCGACGCTGCTCACCGACGACGACTCGGTGTTCGCCGCCGGTGACGTCGCCGAGTACCCGGACCGGATCCTCGGCACCCGCCGGGTGGAGCACGTCGACAACGCCCAGCAGCAGGGTCGTCAGGCAGGCCGCAACCTCGCGGACGCCGACGAGACCTACGACCACACGCCGATGTTCTACTCCGACGTCTTCGACATGGGGTACGAGGCCGTCGGACAGGTCAGCTCGAAGCTCCGCACGGTCGAGGACTGGCAGGACCCCACCGTCACCGGCGTCGTCTACTACCTGGACGACGACGACACGGTCCGGGGCGTGCTGCTCTGGAACGTGTGGGACAAGACCGACGAGGCCCGCAAGGTCCTCGCCGAGGCGAACGCGCTGACGCCCGACATGCTGCCGGGCCGCATCACGCCCTGACCGCTCGCCCGTCGCGGTGGTCGCGACTGCCTGGAGGCCCGGTGCCCGTCCGTCGTACCGGCACCGGGCCTCCAGGCGGTCGCCCGCAGATCGCGACGCCCGCTGCTTCGACGGTGCTGGCTACTTCGACTCCGGCGCGACCTCGTCGACGACCGCCCGGCGATCCGCCGGGTCGACCGGCAGGTCGTCGCCGTCCGCCATCGCGACGGCGTGTGCGGACTTGGCCGCCTCGAGCGTCTCGTCGTCGTTCCGGGCCATCCCGAACAGCTCGATGAACCGCGACTTGACCAGCAACCAGGCGTCCCCCGGGCTGAGCCGCGCCAGGTCCGACGACGTCGAGTCGTCGCGCACCCGCTGCAGCGACGACACGCCCCGGTCGGGGATCCGGTGGTCGACGTGCGCCACCGCGAGCCGTGCGACCGCGTCGGCCTGTGCGTGCATGACCGAGTGTGCGCCGTCGACGACCTCGCGGAGGACCGCGTACGGGAACACCCGCGCCAGCCGACGGACCCAGTCCCGCGGCACCATCGCGTCGTGTTCACCGCGGACGATCAGGGTGCGGGCCTGCACGTGGGCGGCGCGCTCCTCGATCGGGAACGCGATCATCCGCGGCAGGACCTTCCGGAACCAGTGCCAGCCGCACAGTGCGTACGCCGTGATGCCGTGCCAGCGGACCGCGGCGGGCTCGTGCAGCGTCGACCGCAGGAACCGGAACGCCGACTGCCGCACCGTCCGTGCCGACGAGTCGACCACCGGGCTGATGAGCACGAGGTCGGAGATCCCCGGACGGCGGGCGGCGACCTCGGTGACGACCTGGGTGCCCATCGAGTGCCCGACCAGGACCGGGTCCTGGAGCCCGAGGTCGTCGATGACCCGCTCGACCGCGTCGGCGTAGCGCTCGATCGAGACCTTGCCGCGGAACCGCGGGACTCCGGCGAAGCCCGGCAGGTCGAGCGCGTGCACCGGCCCGTTCTCGTTGAGGTGCGGGGCGAGCCGCTCGTAGTAGGTCGAGGCGATGCCGAGCCCCGCGACGAGCAGGAAGGCCCGCTCGCCCGGCTCACCGATCGAGCTCACCCGGACGTAGGTGCCGTCGACCGCGACCCGGTCCACCTGCACCGTGACGTCAGCGTCCTCGGCCTGGGCGAGCTCGCCGGCCGGGTCCGGCCGCGGTGCCTGGCGTTCGTCGTCCACGTGGGTCTCCTCCGGTCGGGCGGTCGCCCAGGATACCCGGCCGCCGTCCGCGCGGGCGGCGACGACGTGCTCAGCCGCTGAAGGTGTTCGCGGGGAACCCGTGGACCGTCGTCCGCACCGCGAAGACCGCGCCGGACCGGGGCGCCTGCTCCAGGTCCTGCTCGGTGAGGTTCTCGCGGGCCGTCCCGACGAAGAGCGTCGACATGTCCGGGCCGCCGAACGCCACCGACGTCGGGTTGGCGACGGGGAGCTCCACCGTCTCCAGGTGCGAGCCGTCCGGCCCGTAGCGCTCGACGCGGGACCCGCCGTAGATCGCGCTCCAGAAGCAGCCCTCGTCGTCGCGGACCAGGCCGTCGTGCGCCTGACCGACGATGAACGGCTCGAGTTCGCCGAGCTCGCCGTCCGGGCCGTACGACCCCCGGAAGACGGTCGAGGCGCTGGTGTCGGTGACGTACATCGTGCTGCCGTCCTCCGACCACTCCATGCCGTTCGTCACGCCGAAGCCGCCGCGGAGCACCCGGGTCGTGCCGTCGGCCTCGATCGAGTAGAGCGCTGCGTCGGGCTCGCCGGTCGTCACGTTCATGCTGCCGACCAGGAACCGGCCGAACGGGTCGCACTTGCCCTCGTTGAACCGGTTGCCCGAGGTGCTGTGGGTGACGCGGGCGATCTCGCGCTCCACGGCGCCCTGCTCGTCCATCACCACGACGGTGTCGCCAAGGGCCGCGACGAACCCGCCGGCGGCCCGGGGCTGGAAGCTCGCCAACGGGGGCGGCAGCGGCACGATCGAGCCCACGGTGCCGTCGGCCTCGGCGGTGTTGAGGGTGCCGAGGGTGATGTCGGCCCACCGGAGCAGCTGTGCGGACGGGTCCCACACGATGCTCTCGGCGAGGACCGCTCGGGCGTCGGCGAAGACGGTCGCGGGGCCGGTCGTGACGTTGGTGCTCATCGACCCCGTCTACCGCGGGGGTGGTCCGTGCCCGTTCAGGCGTGCGCGCGTCGGTGGGTAGCGCGGCGGCGCCGGCGGGTCAGAGGCGGGCGAACCGCGCGCGGAAGAAGCTGTAGACGCCGAAGGCCAGGAACCCGATGCCGATCGCGACGAGGACGAACACCCCACCGGGCATGCTCCGCACCGCGTCGAACGCGGCGTCGAGGCCGGTGGCCTGGTCGGGGTCGCTCTGCAGCCCCGCGACGGCGATGAGCACGCCCACGATGACCACGGCGACGCCCTTGCCGACGTACCCGACGACGCCGAGCACGGTGACCACGCGGTCGAGCTGACCCGACGGTCGCGTGATCTGCTTCCGGAACGACCGGCGGCAGCCGATCACCACGAGCCCGATGCCGACCGCGACCGCGATCGCCCCGGCCAGGACCAGCACGAACACCCCGCCCGGTGTCGCCAGGGTCTTCGCCGCGGCACTCTGCGACGAACTGCTCGAGCTCGAGCCGGCGCCGAGCGCGTACGAGGCCGCCGAGTACGCGATCACGCCGTAGACCACGGCCTTCGCGACGTCCTTCAGCCGGGCGAGCCAGCCCCGGGTGGTGTCGGAACGGCCGCCGACGATCGCCTCGACGACCAGGCGCACGGTGAGTGCGGCCGTGCCGACGGCGATCAGCCAGAGCAGGAACACCCCGCCGGGGACCGCGGCGATCTGCTGCAGCGCACCGGACTGGTCCGTCTCGCCGCCCGAGGACGCGTTGCCGATCCCGAGCAGGATCGCCAGGTACCCGATCAGCAGGTGGACGATGCCGCTGCCGACGAACCCGGCGCGTGCCGTGACCTCGAACCAGCGGCTGTCGGCCGCCCGCCGGACCTGTCGTCCGGTTTCCTTCGCTGCGTGTTCCGCCGTGTCGCTCATCACGGCCCAGCGTGCCCGACGCGTGCCGTCCTGTCCGGGGCGCGCCGGGCCGTGCGGTCCGCCACGTGGCGGACGGGAGGCCCGTGGCGGTGCCGCCACGGGCCTCCCGTCCGTCGGTGGGCGCGTCTCAGTCGCCCTTCACGTTGACGACCTGCCGCAGGGTGTGCCGGATCGACACGAGGTCCTCGGCGTCCGCCATGACCTGGTCGATCGGCTTGTAGGCGGCCGGGATCTCGTCGAGGAACGCGTCGGTGTCGCGGTACTCGATGCCGGCCATCGCCTCGCGCAGCTGCTCGTGGGTGAAGGTCCGCCGGGCAGCGCTCCGCGAGAACAGCCGGCCGGCACCGTGCGGGGACGACTCGAGCGAGGGCTTGTTGCCGAGTCCCTCGACCACGTACGACGCGGTGCCCATCGACCCGGGGATCAGGCCGGGCTGACCGGCCTTCGCCTGGATCGCACCCTTGCGTGAGACCCACACGGACTTGCCCCAGTGCGTCTCACGCTGCGTGAAGTTGTGGTGGCAGTTGATCCGCTCGCGCTCGTCGACGGGCGTGCCGACGGCCTCGGACAGCTGCCGCACGACGCGGTCCATCATCTCCTCGCGGTTGAGCAGCGCGAAGTGCTGGGCCCACCGGAGCTCGGCGATGTACCGGTCGAACTCCGGCGTGCCCTCGACCAGGTAGGCCAGGTCGGGGTCCGCCAGCTGGATCCACCAGCGCTCCATGGCCTTCTTGGCGACCTTGATGTGCCGCTGCGCGATCTTGTTGCCGACGCCCCGCGACCCGGAGTGCAGGAAGAGCCAGACCCGGTCCTGCTCGTCGAGGGAGACCTCGATGAAGTGGTTGCCGGACCCGAGCGTGCCGAGCTGGTTCCGCCACCCGCCGTGCACGCCGTCGGGGTCGAACCCGGCGGTCTCGGCCATCGCCTCGAGCTCGGCGATCCGGGGAGCGGCGGTCGCCACGATCTTCCGGTTCGACGCACCGGCCGACAGCGGGATCGCGCGCTCGATCTGCTCGCGCAGCCCCTGCAGGTCGGCGGGCAGGTCGGTGGCGGTGAACTGCGTGCGGACCGCGATCATGCCGCAGCCGATGTCGACGCCGACGGCCGCCGGCATGATCGCGCCGAGGGTCGGGATGACGGACCCGACGGTGGCCCCGAGGCCGAGGTGTGCGTCGGGCATGAGGGCCAGGTGCGGGAACACGAACGGCATGCGCGCGGTCGTGCGGGCCTGCTGCTCGGTGTTGTCCTCGAGCATCGAGGCCCAGCTGAGCAATCGGTCGTTGATCTTCTTCATGGAGTCGTCTCGCTTTCGTGACGGTCGAGGTGACGGTCCGAGACGGTCGTACGCCGGGCCTCCTGGTCGTCGCCGGACGTGGCGGACGGAAGGAAGCGGTGCTGACGAACGCCCCGGGCCGGGTGGGCACGGGGCGTCGTTGGACGTCGCGTGCCTACGCGGGATAGCGGAGGGACCACTGCTGCTCGGGCAGCACGGCGGCCGCGGCGAGCTGGAGCTCGACGCGTTCCTCGTTGTGCTGCACGGCGCGCATGCGCGGTCCTTCCGGTGTGCCCGGGGCGGGCGGTCTGCCGATCGGCAGGAGGACGACGCTAGTGCGACACGCCCGGGATGCGCAAGTCACGTGGGCGTGTCGGCTGGGCGCCGGGGGTTGGCCGGCGGCTGTCCTGGGGTGCTCCGGCGGTTCGCCGGTGGTTCTCTACAGGCGGGAGGCCCGGCGTGCGTTCTCCACGAGGGGTACGTCCGCCTGATGGTCGCCACCGGGGCCGGGGCAGGCTGGACGCATGACCGAGCGCACGCGAGACACCCCCGACGCGACCGAGAACGAGGAACGGACGAACGGGTACGTCCCGCTCCGTTCGTACGGCGCGATCGGCGACGGGCGGACGGTCGCCCTCATCGCGCTCGACGGTCGGATCGACTGGCTGCCGATCCCGTCGATGGACTCGCCGCCGGTGTTCGCGAGCATCGTCGACGCCGAGCACGGCGGACACGTCGCCCTGCGGCCCGTGGACGACCGGGCGCAGGTGTCCCGCGCCTACCTGCCGGGGACGAACGTGCTCGTGACGACGTGGACGACCCCGTCCGGCACCGCCACCGTGACCGACGCCATGGTCACCGGTGTGGCCGGACGCCTGCCGTGGGCCGAGATCGGCCGCTGCGTGCAGGGGGTCGAAGGGTCGGTCGAGATGGAGTGGGCGGTCGTGCCCGGCACGATCCTGAACACGGCGGAACCGCGCCGACTCGACACCGCGAACGGCACGGTGATCGGCATCGACGGCGTGACCATCGCGATCGTCGAGCAGGGCTTCGAACCGGTGCACGACGACGGCCCCCGGTTCTCCGGGCGGTTCTCGACCACCGAGGGGTCGAAGTCGATCCTGACCATCGTCGGCACGTACGACGAGCCGATCTTCCTGCCCGAGCCGGAGCGCACGCTCGAGGGGGTCGACCGCACGATCGAGAACTGGTCGACCTGGTCGAAGGAGTTCAGCTACGACGGCCCCTGGTCGGACGCCGTCCAGCGCAGCGCCCTCGCCCTGAAGCTCCTGATCTTCGCCCCCACCGGCGCCATCGCCGCTGCCCCGACGACGAGCCTGCCCGAGGACCGCACCGGCGGGAAGAACTGGGACTACCGGTTCGCCTGGGTGCGCGACCTGGCGTACACGGTGCACGCGCTCACCCGCTTCGGTCTGCGCGAGGAGACGCACGCCGCCGTGTCGTGGGTGATGCGCACGATCGCCGAGCACGACGAGACGATGCCGATCTTCTACGGACTCGACGGGTCGAAGAGCGACACCGTCGAGGAGCGCGACGTCCCGGGCTGGA
Organism: Curtobacterium sp. MCLR17_040; assembly: GCF_003234735.1. Lineage (NCBI taxonomy): Bacteria > Bacillati > Actinomycetota > Actinomycetes > Micrococcales > Microbacteriaceae > Curtobacterium > Curtobacterium sp. MCLR17_040. Next base: position 334,657 of record NZ_QKTE01000001.1, read on the forward strand.
ACGGCATCGGGCCGGTCACGATCGGCAACCGCGCGGGTGACCAGCTGCAGCTCGGGGTCTGGGGCGACGTGTTCGAGATCATGCGCCAGTACGTCCGGGCCGGCAACGTGCTCGACCGCAAGACGGCCTCGGTGCTGCAGGACCTGGCCGACGACGCGTGCCACCGTTGGCCGGAAGCCGACTCGGGCATGTGGGAGCTGCAGGAGGCGCAGCACTACACGACGAGCAAGATCGGCTGCTGGCAGGCGCTCGACGCCGCAGTCGAGCTGCACGACGCGGGGATGATCGACGGCCCGCGCGAGAAGTGGATCGAGAACCGCGAGCTCATCGAGGACTGGGTCGCCGAGAACGGGTGGAACGAGGAACTCGGCCACTACGTCATGTACCCGGGCACCGACGCGCTCGACTGCTCGATCCTGCTGCACGCGATGTCGGCGTTCGACCGCGGACCGCGCATGGAGTCCACGATCCGGGCGATCGAGGAGCAGCTGCAGCACGGCCCGCTCGTGTACCGGTACTCCGGCATCCAGGACGAGGAATCGCCGTTCGTGGCGTGCTCGTTCTGGCTCGCTGCGGCCCTGGCCTGCGTCGGACGGGTCGACGACGCGAAGCAGCTGATGGACGACATGGTCGCGCAGGCGAACGACGTCGGCCTGTTCAGCGAGATGCTCAGTGCCGTCGACGGGGACTTCATGGGCAACATCCCCCAGGGTCTGTCGCACCTGGCCCTCATCCAGGCCGCGCTGACCATCGAAGAAGTCTCAGAGAAGTCCTGACCGGGCTGGACGAACCGTCGGGGGCGCGGGGCATCATGGTCTGACGATGAACGACGTCGATGCACGGATGGACCGGCTCCGCAGAGCCGCGCGCTACCGCTACCAGCAGCTCGTCGACCAGGAGATCGAGCGGGGGTCGCTCGACCCCGACGAGGTGCGATCGGAACGTGAGGAACGTCGGCTGCTCAAGGCCGCCGACGTCGCCGCGCACGCCCGGGCCCAGATCGCGGAGGCCGAGCGCCGCGGGGTCTTCGAGGGCAACCCGTACCACGGGAAGCCACTGCCGGGACTCGACGGGCAGCACGACCCGGACTGGTGGATCAAGTCGAAGATCGAGCGTGAGGACATCCGGGGCATCGCTCCGCCGGCCCTGGCGCTGCGGACCGAGGACGCCGAACTCGACGACGCACTCGACGCGCTGTCGCTGGAGTCCGACGTGCGGGACGTCCTGGTGGACTTCAACGCGCGGGTGAAAGAGGCACGGCGGCAGCTGCTCGGCGGGCCGCCGGTGGTGACGCCGATGCGCGACGTCGAGGCCGAGGTGCTCGCCTGGCGGGAGCGCCGCGAGGTGCGCATGGCTTCGGCCGCGCGGGCTGCGGAGCAGGCACGGCTCGAGGCGAAGCCGCGGCGGTGGTGGCGGCGCCGCTGAGCGGTGGCGCGGTGCGGCGCGGGGGCGGGCGGTCCGGTCCGGGCGCGATTTCGCGCTGAGCGACAGACCACGCGGACGTGAGCACGTGAGGTGTCGCCCAGCCCGTGACGACGGAGGCCGCCGGCCCGGCGTACCCACATGACGGACGGGAGGCCCGTGCCAGCTGGCACTGGGCCTCCCGTCCGTCGTGTGCGCCCGTTCTTTCCCATCGCGCGCGCGTTGGTTCGCAAGAACGGGCGTACCTGGTCGAAAGAACCGACCAGGTACGCCCGATTCCACCAGGTACGCCCGGTACCGCCAGGTACGCCCGTTTCCGCCTGGTACACCCGGTTCTGCTCGGCGACGCGCAACGCACGTCGGCCCGGACCGCGCTGCTGCGTGGTCCGGGCCGGCTGTGGTGGTGCGGGGTGTTACTTGATCTGTGCGGTGATGGTGGCGGTGCCGACGAGGAGGCCGCGCTTGACGGCGTCGGTGCCGAAGGTCTTGTTCAGCAGGCCAGCGGCGTCTTCGGAGATGTGGACGGTGGTGCCGGTGAGGATGGCGTTGTCGCCCTCGAGCTGGAGGGGCTTGAGGGAGCCGCCGTGCAGCTCGAACAGGAACGCGTTGGCCGCAGCGACCTTGCCGTTGACGAGGACATCGCCGTAGAGCTTGGACGAGCCCGGGTTCACGACGAAGTTCTCCAGCGTGACGGTGGTGTCGCCGGCCTTCAGGGTCAGCCCCGAGTCGTCGTGGTTCAGCAGGCCCTGCACGTACGGGCGGTAGTTGCCATCCGGCGACCAGTAGGTGACCGACCCGGCGGTGATCGGGAACGACACCGACCCGTCAGCCAGGGTCGCGTCACCGGAGACGCCGGGGGTGAGCTTCAGGGCGGTGAGGGCGTCGGTGAAGCCGGAGTCGAGCTTCACGGCGGTGGAACCACCGAGGACCTCGGGGACCGAGGCGACGGGTGCGGGGATCTTCGACGACGACGACGACGACACCGTGTGCACGTTCGGGGTCGCGGCCTGGGCGGAGGAGATCCCGAACGCGGCACCGCCGAGGACGAGGGCGCCGGTCGTGGCGAGGGTGATGGAGGTCTTGAGGCTCTTACGCATCGTGATCAGTCCTTTGCTCTGGAGGCGCTCCGGCCGGTGGCCGAATGTGCACTGTGCACACACTGAGTACCGGCCAACTGTGACCGGAGAGCGCCCTGGGCTTTGCCCTGTGCAAGTCATTCGGCGCCCCCGCCCGAACGGTTTGGGACGAGTTTCCTGAGGTGCCGCAACCCGGTGTTTCGTACCGTGTACCCATGGCTCCAGCACACATCTCCACCACCGACCGGCTCCGGGCGGTCGACGCCTGGTGGCGCGCCGCCAACTACCTGACGGTCGGGCAGATCTACCTGCTGGACAACCCGCTGCTCAGCCGGCCGATCGAGCCCGACGACGTCAAGCCGCGGCTGCTCGGCCACTGGGGCACCTCCCCCGCACTGAACCTCGTGTACGCGCACTGCAACGCGCTGATCACGGAGACCGGTCGCGAGTTCCTGTACATCTGCGGCCCGGGGCACGGCGGTCCGGCGATGAACGCGAACGCCTGGCTGGACGGCACGTGGAACGAGCTGTACCAGGACGTCGACCTGCAGCGGTTCTTCCGCCAGTTCTCGTTCCCCGGCGGCATCCCCTCGCACGCCGCCCCGGAGACCCCCGGCTCCATCAACGAGGGCGGTGAACTCGGCTACTCGCTGTCGCACGCCTACGGTGCGGCGCTCGACAACCCGGACCTCGTCGTCGCGTGCGTGGTCGGTGACGGTGAGGCCGAGACCGGTCCGCTCGCCGGTTCGTGGCAGGCGCACACGTTCCTCGACCCGGTCTCCGACGGCGCCGTGCTGCCGATCCTCAACCTCAACGGCTGGAAGATCGCGAACCCGACCGTCCTGGCCCGCATCCCCGACGAGGACCTCACCGCGTACTTCCGCGGGCTCGGCTACGACCCGATCGTGGTCGACTCCCGCCGCGTCGACGACGACCCGTACGCGGTGCACGCCCTGTTCGACGGTGCCCTGCGACGTGCCCTCGCCGGCATCGACGACATCCAGGCCGCTGCCCGGGCACAGGCCGCCCGTGCCGCCGCGGGGCAGCCCGCCGGTGCCGCGGACCTGCGTCCGCGCTGGCCGATGATCGTGCTGCGCACCCCGAAGGGCTGGACCGGCCCGAAGGAGGTCGACGGCGAGCAGGTCGAGGGGACCTTCCGCGCGCACCAGGTGCCGCTGCCCGCGGTGCGCGAGGACGACGGCCACCGTGCGCAGCTCGAGGAGTGGATGCGCTCGTACCGCCCCGAGGAGCTCTTCGACGAGGACGGCCACCCGGTCGGCATCATGACCACGATCCGTCCGACCGGTGACGAGCGGATGAGTGCCACTCCGCACGGCAACGGCGGACGGCTGCGGACCGCGCTCGACCGGCCGCCGCTCGAGCCGTACGCGGTCGAGGCCGGTTCCACGGCATCCGCCACGGGCACGCTCGGCCCCTGGCTCGCCGCACTCATCGAGAAGAACGCCTCGACCTTCCGGCTGTTCGGCCCGGACGAGACGATCTCGAACAAGCTCGACGCGGTCTTCGAAGTGACCTCGCGCGTCTGGCGGGCCCAGCGCGCCGCCGGCGACGAGCACCTCGCCGCACGCGGGCGGGTCACCGAGGTCCTGTCCGAGCACCTGCTGGAGGGGATGCTCGAGGGCTACGTGCTGTCCGGTCGGCACGGAATGCTCAACACCTACGAGGCGTTCGCCCACATCATCGACTCGATGGTCGGGCAGTACGCCAAGTGGCTGGAGTCCTCGACCGACATCGACTGGCGCGTGCCGGTGTCCAACCTGTCGCTCCTGCTCTCGTCGCACGTCTGGCGACAGGACCACAACGGGTTCTCCCACCAGGACCCCGGGTTCCTCGACGTCGTCGCGTCGAAGCAGCAGGACCTCGTCCGGATCAAGCTGCCGGCCGACGCCAACACGCTGCTCGCCGTCGCCGCGCACGCGATGGAGACCACGGACCGCATCGAGGTGATCGTCGCGGGCAAGCACCCGGAGCCGGTCTTCCTGTCCCTCGACGACGCGGTCGCGCACGCGCAGGCCGGACTCGGCGTGTGGGACTTCGCCGGCACGGAGCAGGCCGTCGGGAAGGTCGACGTCGTGCTCGCCTGCGCCGGTGACGTCCCCACGGTCGAGGCGATCGCCGCCACCGACATCATCCGGAAGCACGCTCCCGGCGTCGGGGTCCGCGTGCTCAACGTCGTCGACCTGCTGGCGCTCGGCGACCCGCGCAAGCACGAGCACCCGATCCCGGACGAGCAGTACGACGCGCTCTTCCTGCCCGGCACGCCCACGGTCTTCGCGTTCCACGGGTACCCGACCCTCGTGCACCAGCTGACGTACCGCCGGAACGGGCACGACGACCTGCACGTGCACGGGTTCCTCGAGCAGGGCACGACGACCTCGCCGTTCGACATGCTCATGCGCAACGAGATGGACCGCTTCGCCCTGGCCCACGACGCCCTGACGCGGGTGGACGCCGAGGCGCACGCCGACCTGCTCACGAAGCTGTCCGAGGCGCGTGACGCCGCGCGGACGTTCGCGTACACGAAGGGTGAGGACCACCCGTCCCTCGCGGGCTGGGAGTTCGCGGGCTGGCCGCAGGACGAGCCCGCCAGCGGCGGGACCGGCGGCGACCCGGGTGCGGGCGAGACCGAGGCGGCCGCGCCCGGCAACTGACGCACTCCTCCACAGGCCTGGAGGCCCGGAGCGCCGTCCACAGGACCGGTCACGCCCGCCGCGTGGCCGGTTCCGTGCTGTCAGGGTTCCGGCATGGACATCGGCTGGATCAGCGCGCTCGTGTCGGTCACGAGCGCGACCGTCGCGCTGGGTGCGCTCGTCGCCTCGGTGCTCGACGGGCGCGCAGGACGGCGAAATGCAGAGTTCTCGGTGCACCGCGACCTGTGGTGGCAGCGTTGGTCGTGGGTCGCCGACCGGGCGACCTCGGACGACGAAGGACAGCGCGCGGCCGCCGGTGTGATGTCGGCTGCGCTGGTGACCCGCAGTTGGACGACCGACGACGACACGTGGACGTCCTCGGCGCTCGCTGACTCCGAGGCAGCGCGAGCGAAAGCCCGGGGACAACAGGAAGGAGTGCTCGCAGATGATCTCGACGCTGACTGATGACGAGTTCAAGCGGTGGCTCGACAACCGAGAGATGACGACACCACGGCTCCTCGCGAGCCCCCACTACGGTCCGCTCATGCGCGCGAAGGGCGCCGAGGCGGAACTCGCGCAGATGCGCATCGAATGGCGCGAACGCCAGGAGCGCGCACGGGCGCGGAAGCTCAAGTATGAGGCGTCCTTCGGTGAGAGCTGAACCGATGCCCTGCGAGCCTGCCACGCTGGGACCGTGACCGAACTCGTCATCCCGGCCCCGAGCCTCCCGACCGTGCCCACGACGACGGGCGCGCGTTTCCCCGTCCGCCGTGTGTTCTGCGTCGGCCGGAACTACGCCGCGCACGCCCGCGAGATGGGCCACGACCCGGACCGCGAGCCGCCGTTCTTCTTCACCAAGCCGGCAGACGCGGTCGTGGTCGACGGGGCCGACACCCCGTACCCGCCGCTGACGCAGCAACTGGAGCACGAGGTCGAGCTCGTCGTCGCGATCGGCACCGGCGGCACGGACATCGCCGTCGCCGACGCCCTCGCACACGTCTGGGGCTACGCCGTCGGGATCGACCTCACCCGTCGCGACCTGCAGGCCGAGGCGAAACGACTCGGGCGGCCGTGGGACACGGCCAAGGGCTTCGACGCCTCGGCACCGATCGGGGCGATCACCCCGGCGGCCGAGGTCGACCCGACCAGCGGCGCGATCGAGCTGACGGTGGACGGGGAACTCCGGCAGTCGGGCGACCTGACCGACCAGATCTGGTCGGTCGCCGAGACGATCGCGGCGCTGTCACGGTCCGTGGCGCTCGCGCCCGGCGACCTCGTGATGACCGGCACTCCGGACGGTGTCGGCGTGCTCGAACGCGGCGCCGTGCTCGTCGGCACGATCGCCGGCGTCGGCGAGGTCCGGACCCGGATCGTCTGAAGCACGTGTCGGCGATGTGTCGACGGGCTGGGAGCGTTCGCAGGCAGCACGGGTAAGTCTTGGGCATCGTCGCGGGTGGGGCCCGCGGCGGACACGGGGCGGCGCATCGCGACGGGGCGACGCGGACACCTCGGGACTGCCGGAGGTACCACCGTGCTGGAACACGACCTGCTCGCCACGTCCTGGACGTGGGCGGGCGACGAGAGCATCCGCTACCGCGTGCACGCCGTCGGCGCCGCCGGGTTCGCCGGCCTGTCGCTGTCCCTCGACGACCTGCACGAGGTCCGCGCGACGACGGGCTTCGCCGAACTGCGCCGCATGCTCGACGCCGCCGGCATCGTCTGGGTCCAGCTCGGACCACTCGACCGGTGGTGGACGTGCACGAGCCGCACCCAGGACGAGGACGCCGACCGCGGGGTCGTGCTCGAGGCCGCGGCGACGCTGAGCGCCTGGCAGGTGGTGGCGCGCGCCGACACCTCGTTGCCCGGAGCCTCCCCCGCGACGATGGCCGACGACTGGGTCGTGCTCGCCGACCAGGCCGAGGCGGTCGGAGCGCAGCTCGTGCTCGAACCGGAACCGTGGTCGAACCTGCCCACGATCGAACGGGCCTCCCGTTTCGTCGCCGCTGCCGGCCACCCCAACGGCGGCCTGCTCATCGACGCCATGCACGCACTCCGCGGCGGTTCCACCCTCGCGTCGATCCGGCAGGGCGTCGCACCCGGGGTCCTCGCAGCCGTCGAGCTGAGCGACGGACTGCTGCACACCCCGAGCGGGATGACCCTCGCCGAGGAGTCCCGGACGGCACGGTACCTGCCCGGTGCCGGGGCGTGGGACCTGCCCGGCTTCGTCCGGACCGTGCGCGAACTCGGGTTCGACGAGCCGTGGGGCGTCGAGGTCCGGACCCCCGCGCACCGGGCGATGCCCGTCCGCGATGCACTCCGGACGGCCGTGGCCGCCACCCGTGCGGTGCTCGACGCCGCCGACGCGTTCGGCTCCCCGGCCGCCCCGGCGATGCCCTCGACGCCCGCACCGACGTCCGCGGTGGACTTCGAGCCACCGCACACCGGCCGGCACGACCCGACGCACGGAGCCCGCCGTCGGGACGCCGACACAGGGACGCCCGCGTAGGTTGCTGGGCATGACTGATCAGGCAGCACACGACGACGACCTGCTCCGCCGTTCCCAGGAGTCCATCGACGAGGCCAAGGCCGCCGCGGCCGAGGTGGTCGAGCCGGAAGAGGACGAGCTCATCGAGGAAGACGCGCCCGTGGCCGACCACGCGGCGCCCTCCGACGGCCCTGCACCCGCGGCCTGACCCCGTCCTGATCCGACAGGATCCCCCCGGACAGACGAGATCGCCGGGCGACCATCGAGGTCGCCCGGCGATTCTTCTTGCCGCTCGTGTGACGATCCCGTCACTCGGCACGTCTCACCAGTGGACCCACCGGTCGCGCTTCGGCGAGCCCGGTGCGGGGCCTCGTGGTCGGTCTCCCTGAACCGGCTGGTCACGTGCCCCGGCGACGGTCCGTGCGCTCCCTGATCCAGCGTGCGGGCCGTCGGGTCTGTCCCGCCCGCCGGGCGGTCAGCCGCTCAGACCGCCCCGGTCAGTCGTCGTCCTCGTCAGCGAGGAAGTCCGCGTACCGGACCTCGGTCTCCGTGGCGCCGCTGCCCGGTTCGACGGTCCGCTGTGACAGGTCGTCCCCCGTGATCGCGACGCGTTCTGCGGCCGTGTAGGGCGGCAGGTACTTGCTCGAGTTCATCTTCGAAGCCCCCTTCGTCCCGGCGAACGTAACAGCCGATGGCCGATCGTGGCCAGCGGTGCCGACACTGTCCCCCGCGCAGACTCGGTACGGGGGACGGATGTTCGCCAGCGGCGGACCCCATGCGCACGCATGTGGAGCCGAAGCCGGAGCGCGGGTCAGGTCTCCCGCACGACGTCGTCCGGGTCCTTGTCCACGCGCCACCCACGCCACGACGGCTGCCGGAGCCGTCCGTCGCCGGTCCACTCGGCGAACTCGACCTCGCCGACGCGCTTCGGCGTGACCCAGTGCGCATCCCGAGCGTCAGGTCGTGGGACGTCGACGAACGGCGGGGTCTTCCGTTCCAGCGGTGCGAGGACCCCGGCGATCTCGTCGAGGTCACGGTCACGGAACCCGGTGCCGACCTTGCCGACGTACTCCAGCCCGTCGGGGCCGGGCACCCCGAGCAACAGCGACCCGATCCCGCCGGCACGCCGACCGCTGCCCGGTTTCCAACCGCCGACGACGACTTCCTGCGTGGCGTGGTGCTTGAGCTTCAGCCAGGCCTCGGACCGCCGACCCTCGGCGTACTTCGACGACCGCTTCTTCGCGACCACGCCCTCGAGTCCCTGCTCGCGCGATGCCGCAAGCACCGCGTCGAGGTCGCCCTGCACCGCCGGCGGCACGTCGATCGCGCCGCCGGGGTCCACGACCGTCTCGAGTGCCTGCCGCCGGGCGTCGTAGCCGAGCCGCGTCAGCTCGTGCCCGTCCGCCTCGAGCACGTCGAACAGCAGGAACCGCACGGGCGTCGTCTCCTGCGCGCTCCGGACCTCGCGCGCCTTCGTCAGGCCCATGCGGTTCTGGAGCAGCTGGAACGATGGTCGGCCACGATCGTCGACGGCCACGATCTCACCGTCGAACACGCCGTCCACACCGGCCCGCTCGCCCAGTTCCTGCAGCTCGGGGTACTGGGCCGTCAGGTCGTTGTCGTTGCGGCTGCGCAGGGTCACCGACCCGTCACGGACCGTCGCCAGCGCGCGCACCCCGTCCCACTTCATCTCGAAGGCCCAGTCGGCCGGGTCCAGCCGGGACTCCCCCTTGGCCAGGGTCGCCTGCATCGTCCGGCGCTCCGACGGTGGGGTCTCAGCGTCCGCGGCCCCGCTGATCCGTCGCTGCCCGGCGCGGTGCGCATCGCCGTGCCCGTCCCGCTGCCGGTCCGCCCGTCGCGCCACCGCCGGCCCGGCAGAGCCGCCGCCGTCCGCCAGCCGTTCGGGTTGCTCCTTCGTGCGGTGGATCAGCCAGTTCTTCTCGTCCCCGCCGCCACGGCCGCGGGTGTGCAACAGCGCGAGACGGCGAGCGCCACCGGCCCGACCGTGCAGCGTGACGATGACCTCCTGCCCCTCGCGCCACTTCTCGAGCTCGTAGGTGCCGTCGTCCCAGATCGTGACCGTGCCGCCGCCGTACTCGTCCTTCGGGATCGTGCCCTCGAACGACCCGTACTCGAGCGGGTGGTCCTCGGTCTGCACGGCCAGGTGGTTCTTGCCCGGGTCGGTCGGCTCGCCCTTCGGCAGGGCCCAGCTCACCAGCACCCCGTCGTGCTCGAGCCGGAAGTCGTAGTGGTCGCGGGTGGCGTGGTGCTCCTGGATGACGAAGGTCGGTGTGCCGTCCTTCCGCACGGTGGGCGCTCCCTCGGGCACGGGCTCCGGCGTCTTCGAGGCGTCCCGCTTCGCCCGGTAGGCGGCGAGCCGGTCACGTGCGGGCTGCTCGGCGTCGTTCGCGCGCTCGGTCCGGTCGCTGTCCCAGTGACCGTGGTCGTCGCGCCCGACGGCCAGCGAGGCGGAGGCGACCGGGTGCAGGAAGTCCCCACGGGCCTCCAGGCGTTCGAGGACCTCGTCCAACGTGAGCTGCGCGAGCCCGCGTTCCTCGAGTTCCTTCCAGGTGCGGGGCGCCGCGACCGTCGGCCGCTCGCGGCCGCGCAGCGAGTACGGGGCGATGGTCGTCTTGTTGCCGTTGTTCTGCGACCAGTCGACGAAGACCTTGCCCTTCCGCTCGGCACGGCTCATCGACGACAGCACCAGGTCCGGCAGGTCCGTCTCGAGGGCCTTGGCCAGCTCGTGGGCGACGTCGGAGACCTGCGCCGTCGTCGCCTTCCCGTCGAGGGCCGCGTACAGGTGGATGCCCTTGGAGCCGGACGTCACCGGGTACGGGTCGAGCCCCATGCCGTGCAGGATCTCGCGCGCGGCCACGGCGACCTCGACGCACTCGGGCAGCCCGACGCCGTCACCCGGGTCGAGGTCGAGGACGAGCCGGTCCGGATTCTGCTGCGCGCCGCGTGGGCCGAACCGCCACTGCGGGACGTGCAGTTCGAGCGCGGCCTGCTGCGCCATCCACACCAGGGTCGGCAGGTCGTCGACGATCGGGTACTCGTTGTCGTGCTCCGAGTGGTGGATGGTGTGGTGCCGCACCCAGTCGGGGGCCGAGTCGGGCAGGTTCTTCTCGAAGAAGACCTTGCCCTCGACACCGTTGGCCCAGCGCTTCCGGGTCACCGGGCGGTCCTTGACGTGCGGGATCATCCACGGCGCCACCCGCTCGTAGTACTCGATCACCCGACCCTTCGTGGTGCCGGTCTCGGGGTAGAGCACCTTGTCGGTGTTCGTGAGCGCGAGCCGCCGGTCCCCGACCAGGACCACGGTCTTGCGCGAGGCGGGACTCACAGCGCCACCCCGGTCGCTCCCGCCACCGTCAGGGTCGTGCCGGACGTGTACGACGACTCGGGCCCCGCCAGGTAGACGTAGGCGCCGCCGAGCTCGACGGGTTGGGCGGGACGGCCGAACGGGGTGTCCTGGCCGTACGCCGCGATCTCGTCGCCCGGGTAGCTGATCGGTTGCAGGGGCGTCCACACCGGCCCGGGCACCACCGTGTTGGCGCGGATGCCCTTGCTGGCGAGCTGCCGCGCGAGCCCGTTCGTGTAGGTGATGATCGCGGCCTTCGTCGCGGCGTAGTCGATCATGCGGTCCTGGGGCTGGTACGCGGACACCGAGCTGGTCGTGACGATCGAGCTGCCCGGCGCCATGTGCGGGACGGCAGCACGGACGAGCCAGAACAGCGAGTACAGGTTGACCTTCATCGTGCGGTCGAAGTCCTCGGTGCTCTGCACGGTGACGTCCTCGTGCACCTGCTGGTGGCCCGCGACCAGCACGAGCGCGTCCAGGCCGCCGAGCTCGCTGACGGCGTCCTGCACCAGGACGTCGCAGAATGCCTCGTCCGTCAGGTCGCCGGGCAGCAGCACGGCCTTGCGCCCGAGGTCACCGATGACGTCGCGGACCTGTTCGAGGTCCTCGCGCTCCTCGGGCAGGGCGTTCAGGGCGACGTCGGCCCCTTCCTTCGCCATCGCGATCGCCGCGGCGCGCCCGATGCCGGAGTCCGCGCCCGTGACGAGCACCCGGTACCCGCGCATCCGCCCGGTGCCCAGGTAGCTCGTCTCGCCGTGGTCGGGGGCGGGGTCCATCGCACTCGCCAGCCCGGACCCCTGCTGGGTCTGCGCGGGGAACGGCGGACGGGGGAACTGGTCGCGCGGGTCCTGCTTGTCGAGCTGGCTCATGGGCCCATCGTGCTCGCGCCGGCCTCGCGGCGGTCCAGCGAACCGGACATCCGTGGAACGATCCCCCGGACGGCGGACCTGTGGAGGAACCGACGGCTCCGGGCACGCACGCGTGCGGGCGGGCATCATGTGCGCATGAGGTCGATCTGGAAGGGCTCCATCGCGTTCGGGCTCGTCAACGTGCCCATCAAGGTCTACGCGGCCACCGAGACGCACGACGTGTCCCTGCACCAGGTCCACGACGACGACAAGGGCCGCATCCGGTACAAGCGGGTGTGCGAGTTCGGCCACGAGGTCGAGTACGCGGACATCCAGCGCGCCTACGACGACGGTGACAAGACCGTGGTGCTCACCGCGGACGACTTCAAGCAGCTTCCCGAGGAGCAGTCGCACGAGGTCGAGGTGCTCGAGTTCGTCCCCGTCGAGCAGGTCGACCCGATGATGTTCGAGAAGACCTACTACCTGGAGCCCGACTCGCGCTCGCCGAAGGCGTACGTGCTGCTGCGCGAGACCCTGGCGAAGACCGACCGTCTGGCGATCGTGCAGTTCACCCTGCGGCAGAAGACGCGGCTCGGGGTGCTCCGGGTGCACGACGAGGTCATCCTGCTGCAGGGGCTGCTCTGGGGCGACGAGGTCCGCGCCGCGGACTTCAAGACGCTCGACACGACGGTGAAGGTCAGCGCCAACGAGCTGAAGATGTCGTCCTCGCTCGTCGAGAGCATGTCCACCGACTTCGACCCCGACCGCTACACCGACTCCTACCAGGAGGAACTGCAGCAGCTGATCGACGCCAAGCTCGCGGCGGGCGACGACATCGACACCGAGAAGACCTTCGGCGCCCAGGACGACGAGGACGACGACGAGGGCGGAGACGTGCTCGACCTGATGGCCGCCCTGCGTGCGTCCGTCGACAAGAAGCGGACGGGAGGCTCGGGGTCGCGTTCGTCGTCGACGTCACGGTCGTCGTCCGGTTCCGGCTCGGGCACGTCCGGCTCCGGCACGTCCGGCTCCGGCACGTCCGGCTCCGGCAGGAAGGCGCCGGCGAAGAAGGCACCGGCCAAGAAGGCTGCCGAGAGCACGACGGAGAAGGCCCCCGCGAAGTCGGCGCCGAAGAAGGCACCGGCGAAGAAGGCCCCGGCCAAGAAGCCCGCCGCCAAGAAGCAGGCGAGCTGACCGTCCGTGGGTCAGACCGCGGTCGACCCGCCGCCCGCCAGGTGCTCGAGCGTGGTGAACACCCCGGCGTACTGCTGGCGGAGCGCCGCCCACCCGGCGCCGGTGTCGATCGAATCCGGTTCCTCGACGGGCACCGCGTACCCGTACTGCGCCCGCGGGACCGGGTCACCCGGCAACCGGAGCTCCTGGGTGAACGCGCCGCTCGCGGCCTCGAAGGTCAGGGTGTGCGATGCGATGTTCCGGCCCCAGTCCGCGGACGGCCACGACATGAACGCGACGTGCCGCATCCCCTCGGCGGGATCGGTCGCCGAGACGTAGCAGCCGTGGTGGTCCTCACCCGGGGACAGGATCGTGTACGTGCCGTTGTCCCGGTAGACGAGCAGGGCCTCGGCGAAGGGCTTCGGTGCGTACATCGCGGTGTAGCGCAGGGCGTGGACGAACTGCGGCCGCCCCAGCGGGACCGTCACGAGCGCGCTGCGGACCGGCCCCTCGCTGGCTGGCGACTCGCCCGGGGTCGACGCCGCTGCACCTGCCGGCAGGTGGGCGACGTAGAGCAGCTCGGCGTCCTCCGTGCCGGTGCTGCGGCCGTCGTGCACGATGCGCGGCTCCTCGACCAGGGCCTGCCCCGGCCCGACGACCCGAGTGGCCTCTTCGGTGACGTGCGTCAGCGCCCCGCGCACCACGAGACCCGTCTGGCGTGCGTCGTGCTGGTGCCAGCCGGTCGACGCACCCACTGGGAGCGTCAGCCGCCGCACCTCGTACGTGCCGCCGTCGGGCCCGTCGACGGTGGCGACGAGGGTGGTGCTGGGCTCGGGGTGGGGCATCGGGGTCCTCTCGGTGGCGCGTTCGCCAGATGATCGTCTTGCACCCACCTGGGACGGTGGTCGAAGGACGACGCGGATCCGTTCAGCCGGCGCGCGAGGCACGTGTCACGAGCCGGAAACACGGGTCCGCGACACTGGTCGGATGACTCCACAAGAGCCTGGGAGCCTGCAGTCGTCATCCGAGACCGCAGGCCCGCCCGTCACCGTCTCCGTCACCCGCCTGGTCGAACCCGACCGCATCCCCGAGGTCACCCGCTGGGTGCAGTCCGGGGTGAACCTGGCGAACCGCTACCCCGGCTTCCTCGGCTCGGGGTGGGTGCGTTCCACCGCGCAGTCCCGCGAGTGGCACATGCTCTACCGGTTCGCCGACCACGACTCCCTGGCCACGTGGGAGAACTCCGACGACCGGCTGCGCTGGCTCGACCTCGGCCGTGACCTGGTGGTGGAGTCCCGCGTCGAGAAGCGCACCGGCATCGAGGGGTGGTTCGACGTGCCGCAGGACGCCCCGGCCTCGAGCGCTCCCCCGCGGTGGAAGCAGTCCGTGAGCATCTGGCTCGGCTTCTTCCCGGTCAACCTCGCGTTCACGTACCTGACGGCCTGGCTCGTCCCCGCGTTCGCGCACGTCGCGATCCTGCCCCGGGTGCTCATCACGACCGTCGTGCTCACGCCGATCATGACGTTCTGGGTGCTGCCGTTCGTGACGAAGCTGATCCGTCCGTGGCTGCTCGCTCCGCCGAGGCAGCGACGGCAGCCGGACCCGCAGCCAAACGGCTAGACCGACGGGGCGCTACGGGGTCCCGAGCACCGACAGCTGGTCGAGCCGCTCGAGGATCACGCCCTCGCGGAGCGCCCACGGGCAGATCTCGAGGGCCGGCAGGTCGAAGATGTCCAGGCACGCCTCGGCGACGAGCGCGCCGGGCACCACCTGGTGCGCCCGGCTCGGTGAGACACCGGGCAGCGCCGCGAGCTCGTCGACCGACATCGTGAGCAGTTCCGGCAGCCGCTGCCGCAGCACCGCTCCGTCGAGCGCGCGCGGCACCAGGGGCCCGGCGGCCGACGGGGCGGCACCGCAGATGCGGGCGATCGACCGGAACGTCTTCGATGTCGCCACGGCCCGGTCCGGACGCCCCGAGCGGAGCAGCCGTCCGGCGTCCCGGGCGATCTCCACACGGATCTCGTGCCGGATGCGGCGGACGTCGTCCTCGGTCGGGGTGCCGGCCGCGAAGTAGGAGCGCGCCAGGCGTGCGGCGCCGATCGGCATCGACCACGCGACGTCCGGCGCCTCGTCGGCACCGCCGGCGATCTCGAGCGAGCCACCGCCGATGTCGAAGACCGCCAGGCGACCGGCGGACCAGCCGAACCAGCGGCGCACGGCCAGGAACGTCAACCGGGCCTCGTCGGAGCCGGACAGGACGGCCAGTTCGACCCCGGTGGAGGCCTCGACGTGGGCGAGCACGGCCTCGGAGTTGCCGGCATCGCGCACCGCCGAGGTCGCGAACGCGAGCATGTCCTCGCAGCCGCGTTCTTCGGCGACGCGGACGGCGTCGGCGACGAAGGCGGTCAGGGCGTCGATGCCCTGCTGGGTCACCGCGCCCGAGTCGTCGAGGTGCTCGGCCAGCCGCAGCGGCTGCTTGAACGAGGACGCCGGCAGCGGCGCGGCGCCGCCGTGGGCGTCCACCACGAGCAGGTGGCCGGTGTTGGACCCGATGTCGAGGACTCCCACGCGCATGGGGACAACGCTAACGGCCTGGAGGCCCGTCCTCCGCCCGCAGGAACGCCTCCAGCTCGGCGGTGGTCGGGTACGAGGCCTGTGCGCCCGGCTTGGTCGCGGCGTACGCCCCGACCCCCACCGCGAACCGAGCGGCGTCGACGAGAGTGTCGCCCGCCGCCAGACGCAGCGCCACCGCACCCATGAAGGCGTCACCGCAGCCCGTGGTGTCCACCGGCTCGACCCGCACGGCGTCGATCGGCACCGGCTCGGCGTCCCCCTCGTGCACGACGCAGCCGGCACCACCGCGGGTGACGATCGACCGCGCGACGCCGTGGTCCCCGAGCGCCGCGGCCTCGTGCTCGTTCACCAGCAGGACGTCGGTCAGCTCGAGGAGCTCGGCCGGCACGGCGCCGAACGGCGACAGGTTCGTGAGCACCGTGACCCCGGCGGCGTGCGCGGCCCGGGCGGCGGCGAGGACGACGTCGATCGACACCTCGAGGCAGAGCCCCAGCACCGCGGCGTCGGCGAAGGCGTCGGTCGGCACATCGTCCGGCGTCAGCGTGCCGTTCGCCCCGGCGGAGATCACGATGGTGTTCTCGCCTGCGGCGTCGACCGTGATGACGGCGGTGCCGGTCGCGACGCCCTCCCGGACGGCGACGTGCGTCGTGTCGACACCCGCAGCCGCGACGGAGTCGCGGAGCAGCGCACCGTTCCCGTCGTCGCCGACCGCACCGATCATGCGCACCGTGCCCCCGAGCCTCCCGGCAGCCACCGCCTGGTTGGCGGACTTGCCCCCGGGCAGGATCGCGAGGTCGGAGCCCTGCAGGGTCTCACCGGGCTGGGGGAAGCGCGTGGTGCGGACCACCAGGTCCGCGTTGAGCGACCCGACGACGACGATGCTCTCGGTCAACGGACGGTCTCCTTCTGCGGGGCGACGGACGTGGTCTCGGCGCCTTCCGGGCGGGGGATGAGGAACGAGATCGCGAGCGCGACGGTCGTGATCGCGGCCCCGAGCAGCATGCCACCGGAGTACCCGGCGGTGCCCGCGGAACCGCCGACGCCGAGCGCGATCTGCAGCGCGGGCAGGACCGCGAAGCTGACCCCGGCGCCGAGGTTGAACGCACCGGCGTTCAGCCCGGGCAGGAACCCGGGGTTCGACTCCGGCGACAGCACGATGCCCAGGCCGTTCAGGATGATGTTCGCGATGCCGGCGTAGGTGATGCCGATCAGCACCGTCGCGGTGACCAGGACCGGCAGGGAGTGCACGCCGACGAGCGCCATCAGGACCGTCGAGACGATGCTGCCGATGAGTCCGAAGCGCAGGACCGCGCGGTACCCGATGGTGGGGGCGAGGCGCCCGGCGAAGGGTCCGACGATCCAGCCGACCAGCGCGTACGGGGTGAGGAACACGAGCGAGGCAAGGTCGGCCTCCATCCCGAAGCCGGCGTCCCCGTTCTGCGCGAGCGACGTGACCAGACCGTTGACGACGGCGAAGACGCCGGTCATGGTGAGGAATGTCGTGGCGAGGAGCGCCCAGGTCGCGCGGCGCTTCAGGAACCGGGTCTCGACCAGGGGCTCCCGCACCCGCGACTCGACGGCCCAGAACACCGCGAAGGCGACGAGCGCGACGACGACGCCACCCACCACGAGCACGGGGTTCGCCGCGCCGAGCTTGCCGGCCTCGTTGAACGCCGTGAGCAGCGCACCGACGCTCACCACGAGGGGGACGACGCCAATCCAGTCCATCCGGGTGCCGGCCGAGGGCTTCGACTCGACACCCCAGACGGCGACCAGGAACAGGGCGAGGACGGTGACGACGGCGATGACCCAGAAGATCCCGCGGAACCCGAAGTTCGTCGCGATCCAGCCGCCGGCCAGGGCGTCGACACCCGCGATGCCGCCGTTCACCGCGGTGAGCAGGCCGAGCGCGGCGCCGTAGCGCTTCGGGTCGCTGATCTCGTTGCGCAGGACGAGCAGGCAGATCGGGACGACCGGACCGGTGACGCCCTGGATGATGCGACCGGCGAACAGCATCGGCACGTTCACCGCGAGCGCGGCGACGATGCTGCCGACGAGCATCACGGCGAGCATGCCGATCAGCACGCGCTTGCGACCGACGATGTCGGACAGCCGCGGCAGGAACAGCGAGAACAGCGCCGCGAGCGTGAAGTACAGGGTCTGCGACAGCCCGATCGTGGCGTCGTCGGTGTTGAGCTCGCGCGCCATCGTGACGAGGGCGGGGCTGAGCATGCTCGCGTTCAGCTGGAACGCGATGCACGCGGCGAGGAGCGCGGCGGTGAGGGCGCCGATCGACTTCTTCGTCGAGGTGGTGGTCATGGGGTTCAGTGCTCCGGGGTCGTGGTGATGCCGGCTTCGACGGCGTCGGCGGCGGCACGTGGGGTCCAGCCGGTGTCGGCCGTCTCGCCGATGCGCTCGAGGGCGTCGACGACGAGGTCCCAGAACCGGCCGTGGTCGAGCTCCATCGCGGCGCTCGTGCGGCAGTCCTCGGGTGCGGGGGCGCGGAAGTCGGCGACGGTCATGCCGAGGGTCAGCGCGCCCTGGGTCTCGACGTGGATCGGGACCTTCACGGCGCGGACGATGGTGGGGTCGATCACGTAGGCGACGGCGCAGGGGTCGTGGACCGGCGGGGCGTCGAAGCCCTGGGCGTCCTTGTAGGTCTGGCCGAAGAAGTCGAGCAGCTCACCGACGAACCCGGCGGGGGCGGTGCCGACGCCGGCGATGCGTGCGGCGACCTCGGGGGTGGCGAGGGCCTGGTGCGTCAGGTCGAGGCCGACCATCACGACGTCCCAGCCGGCCTCGAACACGATGGCCGCGGCCTCGGGGTCGATGACGATGTTGAACTCGGCGACCGGGCTCCAGTTGCCGACGTGCACGCCGCCGCCCATGAGCACGACCTGCTTGACGCGCTCGACGATGCGGGGCTCCTTGCGGGCCGCGAGGGCGATGTTCGTCAGACCCCCGGTCGGCACGAGGGTGACCGTGCCGGGCTCGTGGGCCATCACGGTGTCGATGATCAGGTCGACGGCGTGGCGCTCATCGAGGTCGAACGACGGCTCGGGGAGCATCGGGCCGTCCAGGCCGCTCTCGCCGTGGATGTCCGGTGCGACCTCGATCTGACGCAGCAGCGGGCGGGCGGCTCCGGCAGCGAACGGCACACCCGTGATGCCGGCGATGCGGGCGACCGCCAGGGCGTTGCGGGTGACCTTCGGCAGGGTCTGGTTGCCGACGACGGTGGTCACGGCGAGCAGGTCGATCGCCGGGCTGCCGTGGGCGAGCAGGAGCGCCACGGCGTCGTCGTGGCCGGGGTCGCAGTCGAGGATGATCTTCGCGGCGGGCTGGGTCGCATCGGGCACGCTGGGCGCTCCACTTCTTCGGGGAATCGAGGTGAGTGCTCGACGTGGTGGGGATCCACGGGCCGGCAGAGCGCTGGCGACGCGGCGCGTCAAGCGTTTGACATCGAAACACGTCAAACGCTTGACGTCAAGTTCGACCACCACGCTCGCTAGCATCGACGGGTGCCCTCCCCCGCCGTTCCGAGCCGTCGAGTGACCGCTGCGATGGTGGCCGAGCGTGCGGGCACGAGCATCGCCACGGTCTCCCTCGTCGTGAACGGCAAGGACCGCGGGCGGGTCTCCGCCCCCATCGCCGCACGGGTCCGCGACGCCGTGGACGACCTCGGCTACGTCGTCGACCACGCCGCCAGCTCGTTGGCTCGGGGCAGCGGCGACCTCGTCGTGTTCATCGCCCCCGACCTGTCGAACCCGTTCTTCGCCGAGGTCATCCGTGGCGTCCGCGACACCCTGGGCGACCGGTTCCAGCTCGTGCTCTCCGTCACCGAGCGGGGTGCACAGCCGGTCGCGGCCGACGTCCGGCGCTTCGAACGGCTCCGCCCGGCCGGCATCCTGGTCGACGCCCCCGCCGCTGACGAGCCGATGTCGGCGAGCGTCCCCGTGGTGCTGCTCGACGCCCCCGGTGGGCCCGAGGCGGTCAACTACGACCTCTCCACCGGCGTGCACGACCTCGTCGCCCACCTGCACGACCAGGGGCACCGGCACGTGGGCTACCTCGACGGCACCTCGCGGGCGGCGACGTTCGGCGTGCGCCGCGAACTGTTCGAGCAGGCCTGCGCGGACGCCGGCATCACGGTCTCCGAGGTCACCGCGCGCGCCGACCTGACCGTGGAGGCCGCGGCCTCGGCCACCGAGCACGTCATCGAGGCCTGGCAGGACGACGACGTCACCGCCGTCGTCGCGGCCGCGGACACCCTGGCCTACGGAGTCCTGCGGGTCGCCGGTGCGCTCGGCATCGCCGTCCCCGGCGCACTCGCGGTCGCGGGCTTCGACGACCTGCCGTCCTCGTCGGTCACCGCGCCGGCCCTGACGAGCGTGGCGCTGCCCGGCGCCGACCTCGGTCGGGCTGCGGCGCTGCGGCTCCTCGCGACGCTCGACGGCACGGCCGCCGAGCCCGCGGCCCTGCCGACGCGGCTCGTGCCGCGCGCGAGCACCGGCGCGTAGCGCGCCGCGCCGGCGCCCGAGCCGGGGCCCGCGAAAGCGACAGATGTCGCACGTCCGAGGCGGCAGGTCCGCGAAAGCGACAGTTCGACGCGGATGTTCCGCGGAGAACTGTCGCTTTCGCGAAGGAGG
Organism: Curtobacterium sp. MCLR17_040; assembly: GCF_003234735.1. Taxonomy (NCBI): domain Bacteria; kingdom Bacillati; phylum Actinomycetota; class Actinomycetes; order Micrococcales; family Microbacteriaceae; genus Curtobacterium; species Curtobacterium sp. MCLR17_040. The sequence continues at coordinate 354,896 of NZ_QKTE01000001.1, forward strand.
CGGGCTGGCCACGCGCCGTGGGCGCGGACGCGCCGGACGGGAGGCCCGGTGCCAGCCCGCACCGCGCCTCCAGGGAGCGACGGGCGCGACCACCCCGCCATGGCGACAGATCTCGCCGCCCACCGACCGGCAGGACCGCGAAAGCGACAGATGTCCGCGGACGTTCCGCGCAGATCTGTCGCTTTCGCGAGGCGGGCTACTGCTGCGTGCGGTCCGTCGGCTCCGCCGCCGCGTGCTCCGCGCGCGCAGCACGCTGCGCGCGCTCGAGCTCGTCGGCCTCCTCGCCGCCGACGGCCTCGCCACGGGCGACCATGCCGGCCGTGTCGGAGAGCGTGATCTGCGGCAGGAAGAGCGCGAGCAGGAACGCCACCGCGATGAACGGCAGCAGGTACCAGAACACCGGTGCGAGCGAGTCGGCGTACGCGTTCACGACACCGTCCTGCACCGCAGGAGGCAAGCCCGCGACGGTCGACGGGTCGATGCTCCCCGCCGAGGACGCCGCATCGGTCGCCGAACCGCCGGCACCGCGGAACACGTCGGTCAGCGACGTCGTGAGCCGCGCGGTGAAGAGCGCGCCGAAGACGGCCGTGCCGAGGGAGGCGCCGACTTCGCGGAAGTAGTTGTTCGTCGACGTGGCGGTACCGACCTGCTCGGCGGGGACGGCGTTCTGCGCGACGAGGACGACCACCTGCATGATCAGGCCGAGCCCCGCACCGAAGACGAACAGGTACGCGCAGATGAGCCAGATCGGGGTGTCCGCCGCCAGCTGGGTCATCGCGAGCATCGCGATGGCCACCAGGACCGTGCCGACGATCGGGAACATCCGGTAGCGCCCGGTCTTGGTGATCAGGACACCCGAGGCGATCGAGGTGCCGATCAGACCGGCCATCATCGGCAGCATCAGCAGGCCGGAGACCGCAGCCGAGGTGCCGGAGGCCATCTGCAGGAACGTCGGGACGAAGCCGATCGCGGCGAACATGCCGATGCCGAGCACGAGGCCGATGCCGGTGGCCAGCAGGAAGGTGCGGTTGCGGAAGAACGACAGCGGGAGCACCGGGTCCTGCGCACGGGACTCGACGAACACCAGGAGCGCTGCCGAGACGACGAGACCGGCGAACCAGGCCCAGGTCTCGGGGGCGTCCCAGCCGTGGTCCTTGCTGCCGCCGAACTCCGAGAAGAACACCAGGCACGTGGTCGCGGCGGACATGAACAGCACGCCGAGGACGTCGATGCGCTTCGTCGCCTTCTTGTTCGGCAGGGTCAGCGCGAACCACGCCACGAAGAACGCCGCGATGCCGACCGGGATGTTGATGTAGAACGCCCAGTTCCAGGTGAGGTGGTCCACGAAGAAGCCACCGAGCAGCGGGCCACCGATGGCGGACAGGCCGAAGATCGCACCGAGCGGGCCGAGGTACTTGCCGCGCTGCGAGGCCGGGACGATGTCCGCGATGATCGCCTGCGACAGGATCATCAGGCCACCGCCGCCGAGCCCCTGCATGGCGCGGAACGCCACGAGCTGCGTGAAGTCCGTGGCGAACGCGCACCCGGCCGACGCGATGGTGAACAGCGCGATGGCGATGAGGAACAGGTTGCGTCGGCCGAGGACGTCGCCGAACTTGCCGTAGACGGGCATCACGATGGTGGAGGCGAGCAGGTACCCGGTCGTCAGCCATGCCTGGTGCGCGACGCCGCCGAGCTCGCCGACGATCGTCGGCATCGCGGTGGAGACGATGGTCTGGTCGAGGCTGGAGAGCAGCATCCCCGCGATCAGGGCGGAGAAGATGATCCAGATGCGACGCTGCGTCAGGAGCAGCGGGCCGTCGGAGCCTGGGCGGGCACGCTTGGTGGTGCCCGGCGCGGTGGCGCTCATGTGGTGTGTTCCCGTTCGGTCGTGGTGACCGCCCTGAGCAGGCGGAGGTTCTCGGTGAGCAGTTCGTCGAACGTCGGCCCGGTGGCCTCGTCGAACGCGTCGTCGAAGTACTCGGTCGCGGTGGCCTTCATCAAGGCGGCCGCGGCCTCGGTGACCAGGCGCGGTCGGCGGTCGGCGGGGTCGTCCCACCCGAACCGTCGCCGCAGGGCCACGGTGATCCGGGCGAGCTGCACGTCGGTCGCCGACAGGAACCGTGCGACGAGTGCCGGCTCCCGCTCGAAGACGCGGCGGACCAGGGCCTCGTCGGCGCGGGCGATGCCGACCCGGTGGAACTGGTCGATCGCCAGCGCGACGATCGACCCGAGGGGGTCCAGTTCGCCGGGGACGATCCCGCCCGCGGCGTAGGCGTCGATCGCCTCGACGTCGGCGTTGAGCTCGATGCCGAGCACGGCGTCGTCCTTCGACCCGAAGTGGTTGAAGAACGTGCGGCGCGACACCCCGACGGTCTCGCAGAGCTGCTCGATCGTGAAGCCGTGCAGCCCGTGTTCGACCGTCGCCCGACGTGCCTCGACGATCATGCGTCGGCGCAGCGCGCGGGTGCGTTCGGTGGTGCTCACCGAGCAAGAATTGCACTCTCGTGTTGAAAGTGCAATCTGGATCGGGTCGACTTAGAGCGTCTTCTCGAAGCAGAACGACCACGGCATCGTCGCAGCGTAGGGCTCGTAGACGTCGATCTGGTCCCAGCCGGTCTTGCGGTAGAGCGCTACGGCGTCGGGCTGCTTGTCGCCGGTCTGCAGGATGAGCCGCGGGGCGCCGAGTGCACGGCCGACGCGCTCGCACTCGTCGAGCAGTGCGGTGGCCGCACCCTTGCCACGCGCGGAGGCCAGCACGATGAGGCGCTTCAGTTCGACCTCGTCACCCAGGCGCCGGACGGCGATGTGCCCGACCGGTTCGCCGGACTCGTCGACGGCCAGGATCGACGTGACGACGGTCGACGGGTCGACGCTCAGCGCACGACCCCGCTCGGCGGTGACCGCCGGGTCCTCGCCGGCGTTCGCCGACCCGTAGCGCTCGTGCATCTCGTCGTCCATGCGGGCGCGGAGCACCACGCTGCGGGGGTCGTCCCAGGACACGCGTTCGATCGTGATCACGAACGTCGATCCTGGCACGGGCGACCGACGACGCGGAAACCGAGGCGACCGTCGGGCGCGACCGGCGCCGCCCGTCCGGCGCGACCGGCGCCGCCCGTCAGGCGCGCTGGCCGAGTGCCGCGATCGGGCCCTCGCCGGCGCGGAACGCCGCGAGCACGGCCGCCGCGTCGTCGTACACCTCTGCCGCCCCGGCACCGCGGAGCTCGTCGCCGCCGATGCCGCCGGTCATGACGCCGACGCACGGTACCCCCACCTTGCCGGCGGACTCGACGTCCCACATGGCATCCCCGACCATCACGGCGTCGTCGGCGGAGACCCCGGCCTTGTCGAGCGCGACCCGGATGATGCCGGGGTCCGGCTTCGCCTGCTCGACGTCCTCGGAGCTGGTCTCGGCGGTGACCCACTCGCCCGCGTCGAGCAGGTCGCGCAGGCGGGCGAGTTCGTGCTCGGGCGCGCTGGTCGCCAGGACCACGGCGTGCCCGGCCTCGGCGACGGCCTGCAGGAGTTCGCGTGCACCCGGCAGCAGCCGGAGCCGCGGCATCTGCTCGGCGTAGTAGGCGGTGTGGAACTGCTTCGCGGTGTCGCGGGTCTCCTGGGACGCGTCCGGCAGCAGCGTCTCGAGCAGCTTCGCCGAGTCCATCCCGATCGCGCGGTGGATCCGCCAGGCGTCGACGGACTCCCCCGCCGCCAGGAACGCCCGCCACCACGCGTCGATGTGCGCGTAGTTCGAGTCGGCGAGGGTGCCGTCGATGTCGAAGAGGACTGCTGTCGTGGGTGCGTCGGCCATCCCACCATGCTGCTCGGGAGGCCCGGATCGCCTCCCAGGGGCCGCCCGCGTCCGTCAGACGGTGATCGTCTCCCCCGCCGGCAGGATCAGGACGGGCACCGGCCCGAGACCGTCCGGGCCGAGGAAGCGCGCGGCGGACTGCTGGCCGAGCTCGCTCAGCATCGCCTCGTGGATCTGCACGGCCCGCTCCGGCGCCACGGCGCGCACGTAGTCGACGGCCTGGGCGGTGTTCGTCCACGGGCCGCTCGTCGGCAGCAGCAGGGTCGGCACCGGGACGCCGGGCTCGAGGTACGCGTCGCCCGGGTGGAACACCGCGTCGTCCACCAGGTAGCCGACGTTCGCAGTGGAGGGGATGTCGGGGTGGATGACCGCGTGCTGCTCGCCGAAGACCCGGACGGAGAACGGTCCGACGGTGATCGTGTCGCCGGCGTGCACCGCTGCGACCCGGCCGTGGTGTTCGCCGAGCTGCTCGACGACGGTCTCCGGACCGCGGACGACGAGGTCCGGGTTCGCGGCGAGCCCCGCGCGCAGGGCGTCGATGTCGAAGTGGTCGGGGTGGTCGTGCGTGACGAGGACACCCGCGGCGCCGCGGACGAGGTCGACGGCCTCGGGAGTGAACACCCCGGGGTCGATGACGAGGGTGACGCCGTCCTGCTCGAGGACGACGGTGGCGTGGTTGTACTTCGTCAACTCCATGCGCACAACTGTACAGCCGTGTTGTACTTCTGCGATCGCCCAGGAGGTGAGGAGTCGTTCAGTCGGCCCGGCGCGCGACCCGCTCGAACAGCTCGGGCAGACGGCGGAGCAGCGCACGCTCCTCGGCGTCGGTCTCCTCGCGGATCGCGTCGGCCAGCCAGTCCGTGCGGGCGTCCATGTCGCGCTGCAGGGCGGCCCGGCCGGCGTCCGTGATCCGGATCACCGAGGCTCGGCGGTCGGTGGCCGACGCCGTCCGGTCGACGTACCCGAGTTCGGCCAGTTCGCCGACCGTGCGGGACTGCCCCTGGTGCTTCACCCCGCGGCGGCGCGCGAGTTCCGCGATCGTCATCGGGCCCTCGCGGTGCAGGAACCCGAGGGTGGTGGTGTGCGTGGCCGGCAGCGCGTCCGCCTCGCGTCGTGCGGCACGCACGACCCGGCCGATGGACTGTCGGAGCTCCGCAGCGAGCTCGTCGATCGGGTCCATGCCCGGAACGCTACCGCTTCACGGACAGGAGGCGCGGTGCCCGCTGGCACCGCGCCTCCTGTCCGTCACGGGGTTCCGCTCAGCTGCTGCGGACGTCGTCCGCCGCACCCTGCGCGTTGTCCTTGACGTCGGACGCGGCCCCCTGCGCCTCGCCCTTGATCGTCTGCGCGGCGTCCTGCGCGGTCCCCTTGAGGTCCTGCGCGTGCTCCTTCGCCACGTCGCCGAGCTGCGAGCCGACGTCCTTCGCCTGCTCCTTGACCTCGTCGACGAGCGGTGCAGCCTTGTCCTTCAGCTCACCGGCGAGCTCTTCTTCCTTCTCGGTGGTCGGCAGGAGCGACGACACGAGCCAACCGGCACCGAACGCGATGAGGCCGACGGCCAGGGGGTTGCCCTTCGCCTTCTCGACGCCCTTCTGCGCGACGTCCTTCGCCTGGCCGGTCGCGCCCGAGGCGGAACCGGAGGCGCTCGAGCGGGCCGACTGGGCCGCGCCCATCACGGACTCACGGACGTCCTGGAACCGGCCCTTCACCTTCTCGCTCTGGCGGTGGGCGATGGACGACGGGCTGACCTTGTCGGCGAGGGCGTCGACGTCGGAGCCGAGTTCGCCGCGGGTGCGCTCGATGTCGGCGCGGATCTCGTCTGGGGTGCTCATGGCTTCCTCCCGGTGTTGGGCTTGAGTGTCTCGGGGACTTCCTTGGCGGTCTCGACCGTCTGTGGGGCGCCCTTGATCTCCTTGATCTCCTTGCGCCCGCGGACGGCCAGGATCGCGGCGACGATCGCGTACACGACCGCGATGATCAGGGCGGACCAGGCGTTGCCGATCAGGTAGCCGAGGCCCCACCACGCTGCGATCGACAGGAACAGCAGAGCGAACACAGCGGTGAGTCCGGCGCCGCCGAACATCCCGCCCGCCTTGCCGGCCTTCTTCGCGGAGTCGGTCAGCTCGGCCTTCGCGAGGGCGACCTCCTGCCGGAACAGACTGGAGAGGTCACGCGACACGTCGGACAGCAGCTCACCGAGCGGTGTGGTCGCAGCGCGCTCTTCGGGCGTCGGTTCACCCAGGGGTGTCGCGCCGGGGACGGACTGGCTCATACGCCACTCCCCGATCCGGTGGTGCCGTCGCCGGCCTCCTTCTCGTGCTTGACCTCGGTCGCGAGCGCCTTGGTCAGGCGTCCCGCGAGCAGGCCAGCGCCCGCGGCGATCGCGATGAAGGTGCCGGGGCGCTTCGCGGCGAAGTTCTTCACCTCGTCGAGCAGCGAGCCCGGGTCGCGGTTCTCGAGGAACCCGGCGGCCGAGGTCGCGCGGCCCGACAGGTCGCGGACGACCTTCGAGGCGACGCCCTGCTCGTCGTCGTTCTCGGCCATGCGACCGAGCTGCTCGCCGAGGGAGCGGAGTCCGCCGGCAGCGCGCTGCTGCTGCTCGCCGGCCTGCTGCTTGAGGTTCTCGGACGCCTGGCCGTAGAGCTGCTTGGCGTGCTCGGTCGCCTCGGAGGCGACCTTCGACGCCTGCTCCTTGGCGGTGCCCGCGACGTTCGCGGCCTTCTCCTTGGCGTCGCCGGCGACGTCCTGCGCGGCACCCTTGGCCGCGTCGGCCTTGCCGGAGCCGCTGCCCGAGTCACTGCCGGAGCCGGAGCGGCTGCCGGTGCTGCCGGAGCCACCAACGCTGCCGGCGGATGCCGCGGACGGGACGGCGGGGAGCTGCTCGTCGGCCGGGACGGCGTCGAGGGGTGCGTCGAACGGCACCTCGGCGGCGCTGTCGCCGTACGGGTCGTAGGTCTGGGGCGCACCGGGGTCGGTGGGTCGCGCGGCGGGGGTTCCGCTGGCGTACGACGGCACGGTCACGCCGGGGGCGACCTCGTGGCCCTCGGAGGCTGCGGTGCGGTCGTGGATGGGCGTCCCGGAGTCGTTCCCGGGTGGGTTCGTGGTCATGGTCGGCCTTCCGGTTGTCGTCGTCCCCGGCGTGCACCGGGGGCGTTTCGCAACGAACTTGCGCCGTGCCCTCTTGGTCCGGTCCCAGGATCACCGGGAAACGCGGTCCGGCAATCCGCACAGGTGGAAGCCGGTTGGATCGACGGGTGCCCCGAGTCTCGGTCGTGATCCCCGTGCGGGACGACGCCGTGCACCTGCGCCGGTGCCTCGCCGCCCTCGCGGCCCAGACCCGGCCGGCCGACGAGGTCGTCGTGGTCGACAACGGCAGCTCCGACGACAGCGCGGCGGTCGCCCGGGACGCCGGTGCGGTCGTGCTCACGGAGCCGGTGCGCGGGATCGCCCGGGCCTCGGCGCGCGGCTACGACCGTGCGTCCGGCGACGTCGTCGTGCGGCTCGACGCCGACTCCGTCCCACCGCCGACGTGGATCGCCGACGCGGTCCGGCTGCTCGCCGACCCCGAGGTCGTCGCGGTCACCGGTCCGGGCCGGCCGCGGAACGGTGGCGCCGTGGTGCGCCGACTGTGGAACGCCGTGTACATGGGCCCGTACTTCGTCCTGATGTGGAGCGCGCTCGGGCACCCGCCGCTGTTCGGGTCCGCCATGGCGATGCGCCGGTCGACCTGGGCCGCGGTCGGTGGGCGAGCGCACCGCGACGACGCCGAGGTGCACGACGACGTCGACCTGAGCATGCAGCTCGACCCGGCCTGGCGGGTGGTTGCCGACCCCGTGCTCACCGTGCAGGTGTCCGCGCGACCGTTGGCGGGCCTCCCGTCCGTCTGGGTGCGGACGCGACGCGCCTTCCACACGTTCCGCGTGAACGGCCGGCGGGCGAACCCGGTGCGCCGGTGGGCGCGACGGCTGCGATCGCAGTCGCGGTCGCGGCGGTGGTGGCGCAGCCGCTGACCGACGGGGTCGGGCGACAACGAATCGGTGACGGTCCCAGCCACCGCGGCCCTCGGTCGGTACGTTCGTGAGCGACGGTCACGACCTGACGCGACCGGACGAAGGGGAACCATGCGCCACACGATCACGCTCGCTGCCCTGCTGGCGGCGGGCCTCGCCCTGACCGGCTGCGCCCAGGCCGGACCGGCCGGACCCTCGAGCGACACCGCGACCACCGCAGCCGACCCGACGACGGCACCGAGCCCGACCGACACCACGACCGCTCCGAGCCCCACCGACACCGGGGCCCCGAGCGACGAGACCGCCGCCGTCCCGGCCAGCTGCACCGACCTGATCACCCCTGGCAAGTGGGACAAGGCGTTCGCATCGGCACCGCTCAACGACCCGTCGGTCGTCGGGGACCCGATCGCGATCCCGAAGAGCTCGTTCACCCCGGCGCTGCAGGGCGACGGCAAGCGCCTGTACTGCGTGTGGCGGGAGCCGCAGGCCGACATCTCGTACCTGTCCATCGCGGTCGACGCCGTCGACCCGACCGCAGCCCGCGACGCGCTCGAGCAGCTCAGCGCGAAGGGCTACGACTGCGGCGACGAGTCCGACGGGTCCCTGTGCCAGAAGGTCTCGAAGAACTCGCAGTACCCGGTCACGGACGGCGACACGTACTTCACGCGGGGTGACCTCGGCATCCACATCCAGCAGTCGAACATCGAGACGACCGATCTGCTCGACGACGTCGTGGCGAACGTCTTCACGGACTGACGCATCGGGTCAGCGGGCGGGTCGAGACCGCACGTGCGCCCGCTCACCCTGCGGCCCGTACAGGCACAGCACCTCGGTGACGGAGTCGGTCACGTTGCCCATCCAGTGCGGGGTGTGGGTGTCGAACTCGGCGACCTCACCGGGTCCGAGGTCGAGGTCGTGCTCCCCCAGCACCAGTCGGAGCCGTCCGGACAGCACGTAGAGCCACTCGTAGCCCTCGTGCGTCTTGAGCGACGGCTCCCCACCCGGGGTGTTCGGCGGGAACAGCTGCTTGAACGAGCGCACCCCGCCGGTCCGCTTCGTCAGCGGCACGACGACGCGGCCGCCGTGCACCTCGGGCTTCATGTGCACGCGCGGGTCTCCGGTCTGCGGTGCGCCGACCAGGTCGTCGAGGGGCACCTGGTACGCCCGCGCGAGGGGTAGCAGCAGTTCGAGCGTCGGCTTCCGTTGCCCAGACTCGAGCCGCGACAGCGTGCTCACCGAGACCCCCGTCTGCTCGGACAGGGCGGCGAGCGTGACGTCGCGGTGGGCACGCAGCGCGCGCAGGCGGGGGCCGACCCCGTCGACGACCTCGGCCGTCGTGCGCGGTGTGGTCGCGTCCTGGTTGCCGTGTCCCATGGCGGCCATGTTGCCACACCGGCAAACTTCGTTGCTGTTCACGCTCGACCCGCCGCATGATCAGCGCATGCCTGCACACTTCGACGTCATCGTCATCGGCGGCTCCGCCGCCGGCCTCTCCACCGCCCTCATCCTCGGCCGTTCGCGGCGCTCGGTGCTCGTCGTCGACTCCGGCGAGCCCCGCAACGCCCCGGCGGCCGGCGCGCACAACTACCTCGGCCACGAGGGCGTCGCGCCCGCCGAGCTGCTCCGCATCGGTCGCGACGAGGTCGCCGCCTACGGTGTCCAGGTCACCGCCGGGAGGATCGTGGCCACGTCCGCCACGACCGGTGACGGTCACGACCCGGTCGGCTTCTCGGTCACGCTGGACTCGGGCGAGGTCGTCACGGCGCGCAGACTGGTCGTCGCCTCCGGCGCCGTGGACGTCCTGCCGGAGGTCCCGGGCCTGGCCGAGCAGTGGGGGCGCGGGGTCGTGCACTGCCCGTTCTGCCACGGGTGGGAGATCCGCGACCAGCGGATCGGGGTCCTCGTCACGACGCCGAACGGCGCACACCACGCGCTCATGTTCCGGGCGCTGAGCGATCGGGTGATCGTGTTCCTGACCGATCCGGCGCTGATGGACGACACCGCCCTGGCCGGTTTGGCGGCCCGTGGCATCTCGGTGGCTCAGGCACCGGTCGCCGCCGTGGTCTCCGATGGTGACCGGTTGACCGGGGTCCGGCTCGGCGACGGGTCGTTCGTCGAGCTCGATGCCCTGGCCACGGCGAGCCGGCCCGAGGCGCGGGTGGCGTTCCTGTCCGGGCTCGGCCTCGACGCCACCGACCAGTTCATGGGTGACCACCGGTTCGCGACCGCGCTGACCGTGGACGCCGCCGGGCAGACCGCCGTGCGCGGGGTCTACGCAGCCGGCAACGTGACGGCCCCGATGGCGACGGTCATCGCGTCGGCGGCTGCCGGCACCCAGACGGGTGCGGCGGTGCACGGCGACCTGGTGCAGGCCGACCTGGCGGCGGCGCTGGCCGGGGTCGGCGCGGGCGCGGGCGTCGGTGCGGGCGTCCCTGCAGCCGATGTTTCGGGCTGAGCGACAGGTCGCGGGGCCGGGCAGGCGTGCGATGTCGGTGAGCGCGAAACCCGGGCTCGCTCAGTCGACGCGGTAGCCGGCCTGCGCGGCCAGCAGCGGCGCGAGCGTGTACAACTGGTCGGCCCCGATCGTGGCCCCGCGGAACCCCTCGAGCCGCTCGACCCGATCGAGGTCCGCTCCGCGCAGGTCCACGTGGTCGATGCGGGTGTTCGACCCCTCGGCGGCGCGGATGCTGCTGCCGTCGAACGACACCCGCAGCAGCTTCGCGTCGGCGATGTCGAGCTCGTCGATGACGCAGTCGCGGAACACCACGTCGGTGATCGTCGAGCCGCGCAGGTTCACGAACCCGAACTTCATGCCGACGAACTCGACGCCGTTCAGCCCGGAGTCGTACAGCTCCGCCGAGCCGACGCGCCCGCCGGAGACCCGGACCTCGCGCCACGAGCTGCTCGACGCCCGCAGGATCGGGGCGTCGAGCGAGTCGATGATCGAGTCACGGACCCGGAGCCCACGGAAGTCCGCGTCGTCGCCCCGGAACGTGTCGATGACGCACTCCTCGATCTCCAGGTCGGGCAGTCGCTCGCCGGCCAGGTCGAGGACGTCGATGCGCTTGCCCTCGATGCGGTCACCCGTCAGGACGTCACCGGGTGCTGGCACCCAGTCCTCGAGGTTCGTGGGTTCGGTCAGGGTGATGCGCGGGGCGTCGGTGCCGGAGGAGCGTGCCATGCCCCCAGTCTGGCGGTGACCGCCGACCCAGGGTCACGACCGGGGTCGGGTGAGGACGCTGTCCAGCCGGTAGTCCTTCGCCGGGCCGCGCGCTTCCCACCGCACCGTCCAGCGGTCTTCGTCGCCGTCGAAGGCACCCGTGTAGTCGTCCGGGGTGCAGGCGTGGGCGACGCTCGTGCCCCAGACCCAGTCGTGGAACACCCGACCGTCGGAGAAGTGCACGGTCCAGCCGCCGTCGGCGCGGTGCGCCCCGCCGGTACTCGTCCGCCGCAGGACGAGGGTCCGAGACACCGGGGTCGTCCGGCCGTCGAAGGTCATCACGCCCGACTCGTCCCAGCGCACCTCGTCGTCGACCCGGGTCAGGGTGGTGGTCCCGGTGACGGTCCCCGTGGCCCCGGCACGGTGGTCGTGCACGGTGCGGTGCAGGTCCCACACCCCGAGCAGGTCCGTCGGCAGCAGCACCCGACCAGGCTAACCGCGCAGGGCCTCGGCCCGCGCGGCTCGGCGCTCGTCGTCGGTGATGACCCCGCGGGCGTGCAGCTCGTCGAGTTCGAGGAGCCGCTGTTCCGGTGAGCTCCGACGGGCACCGTGCGGGCGCCGACTGCGGACGACCGCGATGCACACGGCGACGATGACCGCGATGACGATGAGTGCCATCAGCAGGGTCCAGACGAGGTCGTAGACCGGCGGGATCAAGGGGTTCTGCACTTCTTCGGAGGCCATCATCGTCCGCGCAGCGCTTCGGCTCGGGCGCTGCGGTGCTCCTCGTCGGAGATCACGCCGCGGGCGTGCAGGTCGTCGAGTTCGGCGAGCCGCTGTTCGAGCGGCTTGTCCGGTGCGAACGTGCGGCTCTGCATCGCCTGGTACGCGATGTCCTCCTGCATGGTGAGCGGGTTCTGACCACGGTCGGCCATCCGCTTGCCCCGGTAGAGCGCCAGGATGACGATCGTCAGGGTCGTGAGGATCGCCAACGCGGCGACGACCCCGAACGCGATGCCGAACCAGCCGTCGAACAGGTCGGGCATCCCCGACTCCCCCGGACCCTCGAGCTCACTGAACGCGGACCAACTGAGCACCATCGCGCTCCCCCTTCTCACAACGACGAGCGAAGCGTAGCGCGAGACGGCGAACACGAGCGGGCGTTCCTTCCCAGAACGCCCGCGATGGAATGTGGAAACGGGCGTACCTGGTCGGAACTTTCGACCCGGTACGCCCGAAATCACCCGGTACGCCCGATTCGACCAGGCAACGCGACCCCAGGCAGCGCGAGCCCCACCCAGCGCGCCACGCACCCCCGGCCACCCCCAGCCCGCTCAGCCGCGCAGCGGCCCCGACCCCGGAACGTTCGCACCGTCCGCGAACCCGGCCACGAGTGCACGCAACGCTTCTTCGGAGGTGTGTCGGGCCTCCCATCCGAGCACCGACCGGGCACGGTCGGTCCGCATGATCGGCACGCCGGCCGCGATGTCGATCCACCCGGCGTCCGTCGGCTGCAACCGCAGCCGCCACGTCACCGTCACGATCCCGCGCAGCAGCCGCAGCGGGATCCGGACGGCACCGAGCATGCCGAAGGCCCGAGCCAGTCGCGGCGGGTTGAGCACGGGCGACGCGGCGATGTTGAACGCCCCCGCTGCCCGTCGGTCGACCGCGCGCCAGTAGGCGTCGGCGACGTCGTCGGCGTGCACGGCCTGGAACACGAACGGGTACGGCAGCGGCAACACGAGCCAGCGGATCCACCGCACGATCGACATCGGCACGAGGTGTCCGAGGAACAGCCCCCGGATCTCGGCGGCGGCGTCCCGCTGGAAGATCAGCCCCGGGCGGAGGCGGGTGACGGTCACGGAAGGGTGGTCGGCCTCGAACGCGTCCATCGCCGCTTCGTTCGCGGCCTTGTGGATCGAGTACGTCGCCGTCGGGATGCCGTCGGCGGGCCAGCTCTCGTCCACGGGGGTGCGCTTGCCGTCGACGTCCACTCCGCGGTAGGCACCGACCGACGACGCGACGACGACCTGGGGTACCTCGGCGCGCGCGACGGCCGCCAGGACGTTCGCCGTCCCGGTCACGTTCGTGCGGTGCTGCGCGGGGATGTCGTGCGTCGGCTGGAGCGCCCACGCCAGGTGGATGACGGCATCGGCGCCCTGGAACACGGCCGTGAGCTGGTCCACGGCGTCCGCGGCACCGACGTCGACGGCGTGCCAGACGGCAGCAGCATACGGCTCCGCGCGCAGGTCCGGCAGGCGCCGGGCGACACCGACGATCTGGACGCCGACGCCGTCACCGGCGGCGTCACCGGCGGCGTGACGGCCGGTGTCACCGCCGGTGTCACCGTCGCCGTCGGCGCGCACGGCCGCGAGCCGACGGAGCACCGCCGTCCCCACGTTACCGGTCGCACCGACGACGACGATGCGCATCAGGCTGCGGCCATCGCGGGGTCGAGCACGACCTTGACGCAGTCGTCCTGCTTCTTCTGGAAGACCTCGTACATGTGCGGGGCATCCTCGAGCGAGACGCGGTGGGTGGTCAGGTCGAGCGTGCCGAGCGGGTCCGACGGGTCGGAGACGAGCGGCATGATGTCATCGATCCAGCGCTTCACGTTGCACTGGCCCTCGCGGATGGTGATCTGCTTGTCGAACAGCGTCATCATCGGCATCGGGTCGGCCATGCCGCCGTAGACACCGCTCAGCGAGACGGTGCCGCCGCGGCGGACCAGGTCGATGGCCGCGTGCACGGCCGCCAGGCGGTCGACACCGGCGGTCTCGATCGCCTTCTGCGCGAGCTTGTCGGGCAGCAGGCCGGCGGCGCGCTGGGCGAAGCCCGCCATCGGGTTGCCGTGGGCCTCCATGCCGACGGCGTCGACGACCCCGTCGGGGCCGCGGCCGTCGGTCAGGTCGACGAGCTCGGGCACCAGGTCCTTCGTCAGGTCGAACACCTCGGCACCGTGCTTCGCCCCGAGGTCACGGCGGACCTGCTCGGGGTCGACGGCGAGCACGCGGTAGCCGAGGTGCTTGCCGATGCGGGCGGCGAACTGGCCGACCGGGCCGAGGCCGAGCACGGCGAGCGTGCCACCCTCGGGCACCTGGGCGTACTGCACGGCCTGCCACGCGGTCGGCAGGATGTCGCTCAGGAACAGCCAGCGGTCGTCGGGGGTGCCGTCGTCCGGCACGACGATGGGGCCGTAGTCGGCGTGCGGCACGCGCAGGTACTCGGCCTGGCCACCCGGGACCTGGCCGTACATCTTCGTGTAGCCGAACAGCGAGGCCCCGGTGCCGTACTCGGTCACCTGGGTGGTCTCGCACTGCGACTGCAGGCCGTGCTGGCACATCCAGCAGTGGCCGCAGGAGATGTTGAAGGGGATGACGACCCGGTCGCCGACCTTCAGGTTCGTGACGCCGGATCCGACCTCTTCCACGATGCCCATCGGCTCGTGGCCGAGGACGTCGCCGCGGTCGATGTACGGGCCGAGCACGCGGTACAGGTGCAGGTCGGAGCCGCAGATCGCCGTGGAGGTGATCCGCACGATCGCGTCGGTCGGCTCCTGGATGGTCGGGTCGGGGACGGTCTCGACGGACACCTTCTCGGTGCCCTGGTAGGTCAGTGCGCGCACGTTGCGTTCCTCTCGTGGTCGCTTCGAGCCTGCCTGGAGGCACGACTCGCGTTCCCCTCCTCGGTACGCGCCCGCCCCGTGGACGCTCCCAGCCCCGCGTCCCCCTCGCGCACGTCGGCACGGGTGGGCAGCCGTGGCCGCGACCTCAGGCGAGGACGGCTGCGAGGACCCGCTCGTGCTCGTCGCGACCGCCCGGTCCGGCGCTGCCGGCGAGCATGATGAGCGCCTTCCACAGCGCCCATCCCCGTGCACGCGCCCACGTGTCGTCGTCCAGGTCGACGGCCCGCCGGAACACCCGTCGCGCCGGGCCGTCCAGCATCGTCCACGCGAGCACGAGGTCGCACGCCGGGTCCCCCACGCCGCACGTGCCGAAGTCGATCACCGCGCACAGCCGCCCGGTGTCGTCGACGAGCAGGTTGCCCGGGGCGACGTCGCCGTGGAACCAGACGGCCGGCGCCTCCCACCGGCTGGCGAGGGCCTCGGCCCAGACCGCTTCGCACGCGCCGCGGTCGACGACGGTGCCGCCGGTCCTGCCGCTGCCGCCGCCGCCGCCGCCGCCGCCGAGCGTGTCGAGCGCCGTCCGCACCTCGGCGTCGTACACGGACGGGTGCTCGCCGCGGTAGAACGAGTGCGCGCCGGCGGTGGGGCCGCCCGTCGCCGGGACGCTCCGGAGCTGCCGGAGCACGGCACCGACCTCGGCAGCGAAGCGCTCGTGGTCGAGGTCGTCGACCTGCACGGCGGGCACCCCGTCGAGCCACCGCCGCACCGACCACGGGAACGGGTACCCCTGGCCCGGTTCCCCGAGCGCCACGGGCTCCGGGACGGCGACGTCCAGCCGCCGGGCGAGGTACGGCAGGACGTCCTGCTCCTTCTCGACCGCGGGCACGTAGCCGGCCGCGCTCGGCAGTCGCACCGACAGGGCGTCCCCGAGCCGGTAGGTGCGGTTGTCCCAGCCCTGGTGGTCGACCTCGCGCACGGGCAGGTCGGCCCAGTCGGGGAACTGCTCCGCGACGAGTCGTTCGACGAGTCCGGCGTCGATCCGGGGCACCTCGGTGTGCATGCCCGCAGCCTAGGCGTCGGACCGGGCCAGCGGTGGGGCCGGTGCGCGCGGGCGGCCAGCGGCGGGGCGGACTCGCACCGGGCCTCCCGGCCGTCGCCTCAGGCGGGTTCTGCCAGGGCGAGCAAGGCGTCGCGCGCGACCGCGAGCTCCCGCTCGTCCAGGTAGGGCGGCATGCCGACCGCGGCCGCGAGGCCCTCGGCCGCGTGCCGGACCACCAGTGCGCGGTCCTCGGGCAGGCCGTCGCGTGCGAACAGCGTCCGCCAGTGCTCGGCGTCGGCGGCGACGGCCGCGGCGATCCCCGGGACGGCCATCAGACCGGGCCAGTGCGACGACGGTGCGAACAGGTCCATCGCCTGCTCGCTGCCGCCGCAGAGCGTCCGGACGTAGGCGCGCAGGACCTTGCCCGGTCGGTTCTCGGCGAGGTCCACGTGCTGCATGACCTCGTCCGTGAACGCGGCCAACCCGTGCTCGACGACCGCGAGCAGGAGTTCGTCCTTCGACGGGAAGTGGTGCAGCAGCCCGCTCTTCGAGACGCCGGCTTCGGTCGCGATCTCGGCGACGCTCACCCGCGTACCGCGCTCGGCGAGCAATCGGCGTGCGGACTCGAGCACGGCCTGCCGCGTGCGCTCGCGGTCGCGGGAGCCGTCGGTGCCGGTGCCGGGGCCCGTGCTGCGGTCAGTGGTCATGCGGTCCATCCTGCCGGTTCGGGATGACCCGGAGCGCGACCACGGCGGCGACCGCGAGCAGCACCGCGGCGCAGACGGAGGCGAGTTGCATGCCACCGGTGAACGCCTCACGGGCGTGCTCGAGCACCGGCGACCCCGGTTGCAGTACCTGGCTCGCCGACGCCAGCGACTCCCGGACCCGGTCCGCGACCCCCGCCCCCAGGCTGTCGCCCGTGAGGTCGAGGTTCGACCGGTAGAACGCGGTCTGCAGCGACCCGAGCACCGCGATGCCGAGCGCGACGCCGAGCTCGTACCCGGTCTCCGAGATCGCCGAGGCGGCGCCCGCACGCTCCCGCGGAGCCGCGGCGACGACCGCGTCCGTCGCCAGCGTCATCGACACCCCGACGCCGAGGCCGACCACGGCGAGCGCGATGGCGATCCCCCAGTACGTCGGCAGCCCCTCGGCGAAGGCGAGTCCGGCCATGCCGACCGCGGCGACCGCCAGCCCGAGGCCGATGGAGCGACCGGGGCCGACGCGACGGGAGAGCAGGCCGATCACGGCGATGACCGCGATGGACGCCAGGGTGGCCGGCAGCTCCGCGGCTCCGGCGAGCAGCGGGGTGAACCCGCGCACCAGCTGCAGGTACTGCGAGAAGAAGAACAGCAGACCGCTCAGCGCGAAGACGGACAGCGAGTTCGCGACCACCGCACCGGAGAACGCCGGGATCCGGAACAGCTGCAGGTCGATGAGCGGCGTGGTCAGGCGTTTCTGCCGCCGGACGAACCACCAGCCCGACGCGAGCCCGAGCAACGCGGTCGCCGGCACCGTCCAGTCGAACCCGTGCCCGGCGACGTGCTTCACGGCGTAGACCATCGGCACGATCGCGAGCACCGAGAGCACCGCGGAGAGCAGGTCGATCGGGGTCCGGGCGCCGCCGCGGGACTCCGGCAGCAGGAACGCCCCGGCGACGACGATCACCGCGATGACGGGGATGTTGATGAGGAACACCGATCCCCACCAGAAGTGTTCCAGCAGCGCCCCGCCGACGAGTGGTCCGGCCGCGGCACCACCGGTCGCGCCCGCGGACCACACCGCGATGGCGGTGGTGCGCTGCCGCGGGTCGCGGAAGATCGTGCGCACCAGCGACAGCGTCGAGGGCATCAGGGTGGCGCCGGCGACGCCGAGGAGTGCCCGTGCGGCGATGAGCAGCTCCGGGCTCGAGGCGAAGGCCGCAGCGGCCGATGCCAGTCCGAACGCGACGGAGCCGAGGAGCAGCAGGCGCTTCCGACCGATCCGATCGGCGACGTTGCCCATCGTGACGAGCAACCCGGCGAGTGCGAACGAGTAGACGTCGCCGATCCAGAGCACCTGGGTCGCGGTCGGGTCGAGGTCGGCGGTCAGGGACGGCACCGCCAGGGCCAGCACGGTGCCGTCGATCGCCAGGAGCACCACGGCCAGGGTGAGGACGCCGAGGGACGCCCACTCACGGACGGAGGCGCGGTGGGTCGGGGTGGTGCTGGTCGTGGTCATCGGTCGACCGTAACCGACCATTTGGTCGGTTGGGCAGACTGCACAGTCGGTTCACAGCACAGCACAGCGCCGCTCGGTCAGCCCCGCAGCCGGTCACGCTCCCCTGGCGGCAGGTGCTCGGTCGCCGTCCGGCGGGCAGCCGGGCTGAGGAACCGGCCGCTCTGCTCGAGGAACGCCACGAGCGCCGCCTCGGACGCCCGCTTCCCCGTCTCGCGCAAGACCAACCCGAGCGCCGACTGCACCGTCTCGCTGCGCTCCCGCACCAGGCGGCCGGCGATCCCGAGTGGCACCTCGGCGTCGCCCTGTTTCACGAACGCCAGGGTCGCCACGACCGCGATCCGACGGACCATCGCGACGTCGGACTTCGCCAGCGCGAACAGCGGACCGGTCGAGGCGCCCACCAACGGGGCGCCGACGAGTTCCTCGGCGGCCAGGTCGACGAGCACCGGGTCTTCGAGCCGCTCGGCCTTCGCCGCGGACAGGTACTCGTCGGTGAGCTCCGGGTCCGGCTGCGCCCGCATCGCCTGCACGAGCAGCAGGACGGCGACGAGCTTCGCGCCGTCGTCCTCGCTCCAGAGCAGCGCCGAGCGCTCCCCCTCGTCGAGGTCGTGGAACTGCCGCGCGACCCGGCGGGCCGCGGCGACATCGCCGGTGGTGCGGGCGAACGCCGCCAGCACGGCTTCCGCGTCGCGCCCTGCCTGGAGGCCCGTCACGCGACCTCCCCGTCGCTCGCGTCGTTCTGTGGTGCCCTCCGACGCCCGCGGCTGAGCACGATGACCGCGACGACCACCAGGAACGCCGCGAACATCCAGGTGCCCACCTGCGGATCCACCAGGCGCGCCAGCACGGCACCGCCCGGCGAGCACACGGCGGCGGTGACGCCGACCGTCAGCCCGACCCGCAGGTCGACCGCGCGACGCCGGAGGTTCGCGACCGTCCCGGACACCGACGTCGGCACCATCGTGAGCAGCGACGTGCCCTTCGCCAGCAGGTCGCCGGCACCGAGCACGACCTCGAGCCCCGGCACGATGACGACCCCGCCGCCGACGCCGACGAGCCCGGACAGCACCCCCGACAGCAGCCCGAGCAGCAGCAGGACGATCGCCTCGACGACGCCGAAGTGCACCTCGCCACCGCGGGTCGGCACCGTGGTGAACAGCGACACGAGCACGACGGCGATGAACCCGACGAAGATCCACGGCAGCGCGCGGAGCGGCAGGGCACGGAGGAGCCGGGCACCGATCGGGGCGCCGATGACGCTCCCGACCGCCAGGGTCAGGGCCGCGAGCCAGTGCACCTCGCCCTGCACGGCGTAGGTGACCGCGCCGACGACGGCTGCGGGGGCGATCGCCACGAGCGAGGTGGCCGAGGCCCGACGCTGGTCCATCTGCGCGAAGGCCATGAGTGCCGGCACCACGATGACCCCACCGCCGACGCCGAACAGACCGGACAGCACGCCCGCCAGGACCCCGATCGCCACCAACACGAGCACCGTTCCGCCGCGCTTCCTCATCCCGCCCAGGCTATCCGCGCCGCGGGCTACGACGCAGCGAGCGCCGCCGGCTCACCCTCGTGCACGAGCTGGTGCACCCGCTGGTACGAGACACCGAGGACGACCGCGATGTCCCGCAGGGTGAGGCCGTCGTCCTTCAGCGAGACAGCGATCGCCCTGCGGAGCGAGAGCGCGCGGGCCTCCTTCACCTCGGCCTCGGCGCGCAGCGCGGTGGCCTCTTCGAGCGAGCGCGCCAGGGCTGGTTCGAGCTAGGCACGGATGACCACGGTGACGTCGTCCTGATCGACCTCGGCGACGAAGGCGATCGCTTCACGCTGGGCATCGGCAGCGAGGTCGAGCCGACGGACCTGCGAGATCGCGCCGGGGAACTGGTCGTTCTGCTCGAACTGCTTGAAGAACGCCCGAGCGGTGCCGTCGGCGATCTCGGAGTGCCGTCCGACGGTGCTCCGAGTCGACCCGACGACGATCCCGGTGTTGCACTGTCTACTGCCCTTGATTCCTCAACGCAAGCGACAGAGACGAAGCGGGATGATGACGCCGCCCTCGCACGGTGCGGGGCGGCCAACGAGTGAGCAGAAAAGGTCGAGTGGCCTCAAGCCACCCGACCTTTTCTGCTCACCCGATGCGCGGGGCGGGGTCGCGCGCGACACACGCGACGTGCCCGAAACCCGCGCCCCGCCCGCGCCCGCGGCCCCGCCCCGCCTCAGCGGAAGTGCATGTTCTTCAGCGGGTCGACGAGGGTGCCGTTCCGCCGCGTCTCGACGTGCACGTGCGGCCCCGTCGACTGCCCGGTGTTGCCGGACTTCGCGATCTCGGTGCCGAGCTTCACGATCTGCCCCTGCTTCACCTCGATCTTGCTGAGGTGCGCCGTCAGCACCGCCGTCATGCCGTACGTGACGACGATGTAGTTGCCGTAGGCCGCGTCGTTCGCGATGGTCTTGGTGACCGTCCCGGTCCCGGAGCCGTACACGGCCGTCCCCACCGGCACCGGGGCGTCGGCGCCCTGGTGGTAGCGCGGCACGTGCCCGGCGCCGCGGTCGTCGCCGTACCGGCCGGTGATCTTCGTGCCGTTGACGGGCCAGGCCAGGCCGGTGACCGGTCGGCTCGACCAGACCCGGGTGTCCTTCGCGCCGTAGAGCACGACGTTGCCGTCGACCTGGACGAGCAGGTTGCCGGACCCGGCGGTGCTGGTGCGTGAGCTCCAGAGCGCGACCTTCTTGCGCGACGCGTCACGGGTCCAGATGACGAAGTTGCCCTTGGCCTGCAGCTCGGCCCAGGCGCCCGGGTGCCCGCCGGTGCGCGACTGCCAGACCACGCGGCCGCTGACCTTCTGCACCAGGTTGCCGTCGGTGCGCATGTTGAGGATGCGCGTGTTCGAGGTGTCGGATCGCAGCACGGTGCCGCCCAGGATGGTGTTCCCCGACGGGACGCGGTCCTGGTAGCCGTTCCAGCTCACGACCACGGTCTTGCCGGCGAGCAGCGCCATCGTGCCGTCGGCGCGCACCTTCAGCGCGGTCGAGTTCACGGTGCCGGCCGAGGCCCAGCGGGCCACACGCTTGCCGTTCTTCGTGATGTCGAGGGCGCGGTTCTTGCCGACCACGGCGATCGCGCCGGAGTTGCCGGCGGTGTTCGACGCCCACAGCACACGGTTGCCGATGCCGTACTCGACCAGGTTGCCGTCGCCCTGCATGATGAGCTTGAACTGGCCGTTCGGCGACGTGACCTGGTCGCCGGGCAGGATCTTGGTGCCGGCCGGGGCCGAGCCGACCCAGACCGCAGAGGCCGCTGCCGGTTCGGCTGTCGCCACGAGCGCCCCCGCCGCCAGGGCCAGTGCCGTCACGGCGCCGGCGATGCGTGGGAGTCGGCGCGCACGTGCGACGGTCGACGGAGTGGTGGTCATGGATCCCCTGCCCTGGAACCGACCGTGCGAGCGCGCGGTCGTTCGGCGCTCGCCCTGCACGAGTCGCCGAACGATGTTCGCTTTTCTGCGCGGGGTGCACAACCCCTTGGACGGGGGGTGTACAGCACGGGAGTATTCGCCGCGGGACAGGATGGGACCATGTCGATGCCGAGCCCCGCCTTCGTCCCGCCCGCTGCGCAGACCACCCGTCCGGACCTGCGGGGCACGTTCGGGATGGCGGCCTCGACGCACTGGATCGCGACGGCGACCGCCCAGTCGGTGCTCGAGCGCGGCGGCAACGCCTTCGACGCCGCCGTCGCCGGGGCCTTCGTCCTGCAGGTCGTGGAGCCCCACCTGAACGGCCCCGGGGGCGACCTGACGGCGGTCTTCGCGACGGCAGTCAACCCCGTGCCGACGGTGCTGGTCGGTCAGGGCCCCGCCCCCGAGGGCGCGAGCCCGGAGCACTACCGCGCCGAGGGCCTCGACCTGGTCCCCGGCTCCGGCGCGCTGGCCGCGACCGTCCCCGGCGCGGTCGACGCCTGGCTGCTCCTGCTCCGCGACCACGGCACGTGGGAGCTGGCCGACGTCCTCGCCCCCGCGATCGGGTACGCCCGCGACGGACACCCGGTCGCACCTGCGGTGGTCCGGACGATCACCGCCGTGCGCGGCCTGTTCGAGCAGCACTGGCCCACCTCCGCCTCGCAGTGGCTGCCGGGAGGCGCGGTGCCGGTCCCCGGGGACCTGGTGCGCAACGAGGCACTCGCTGCAGTGCTCGACCGGCTGGTCGAGGCCGGCGCCGGTGCCGGCAGCCGGACCGGCCGCATCGATGCGGCCCGGTCCGAGTGGGCGGAGGGGTCCGTCGCCGAGGCGATCGACCGGTTCGTCCGCGAACCGCACCGGCACGCGTCGGGCACCGACCACGCGGGGGTCATCCGGGCGTCGGACCTGGCGGCGTTCCGGGCGTCGTACGAGCCCGCGACGACCGCCGAGTTCCGCGGCTGCACGATCGCCAAGACCGGACCGTGGGGCCAGGGTCCGGCGCTGCTCCAGACACTGCGGCTGCTCGAACCGCTCGACGACGCCCTGCTCGACCCGTCGACCGAGCTCGGCGCGCACACGATCGTCGAGGCGCAGAAGCTCGCCCTCGCCGACCGCGAGGCGTTCTACGGCGACGGCGAGGTCCCGATGGACGTCCTGCTCTCCGACGCCTACGCCGACGAACGTCGTACGTTGATCGGCGAGCGTGCTTCGGCCGAGCTCCGACCCGGCACGATCGCCGGGGCCGAGCACGCGCTGCCGCCGATCCGCACCTCGTACGACTCCGCCGGGTCGGTCGGGGTGGGCGAACCGACCGTGCAGGTCGCCCGCGAGGCAGAAGCCGACACCGAGGTCCCGCCCGCCGCTCCGCTCGAGGACCGCGGCGAACCGTTCGTCACCCCCGACGGCGAGACCCGCGGCGACACGTGCCACATCGACGTCGTGGACCGCTGGGGCAACATCGTCAGCGCGACCCCGTCCGGCGGCTGGCTGCAGTCGTCGCCGACGATCCCCGAGCTCGGGTTCTGCCTCGGCACCCGACTGCAGATGACGTGGCTCGAACCGGGCACGGCCTCGACCCTGCGGCCCGGCGAGCGCCCCCGCACGACGCTGACCCCGACCCTGGTGCTCCGCGACGGGCAGCCGGTCGCCGCGCTCGGTTCCCCCGGCGGTGACCAGCAGGACCAGTGGCAGCTGCTGTTCCTGCTGCGCTGGATCGTCGGCGGGTACTCACCACAGCAGGCCATCGACGCGCCGGCGCTGCACACCACGTCCTTCCCGGGGTCGTTCTGGCCACGTACGTGGGAGCCCGCGGGCCTGGTCGTCGAGGACCGCCTGGGGGACGAGGTCATCGGGGCACTCAAGGCCCGCGGACACGTCGTGACCCGCGGCGGTGACTGGAGCCTGGGCCGGCTGTCGTGCGTCACCCGTGACCCGGACACCGGGATCCTCGGCGCTGCCGCGAACCCCCGCGGCGCGCAGGGCTACGCGGCGGGACGCTGACCGGCGCCCGTTCCTTCCCAGAACACCCGCACTGGAAAGTGGAATCGGGCGTACCTGGTCAGAACTTCCGACCAGGTACGCCCGAATCGACCAGGTACGCCCGATTCGACCAGGTACGCCCGATTCGACCAGGTACGCCCGATTCGACCGGGCACGCCCGGTTCAGAGCGTCGGGACGACCACCGCGCGACCCGAGAGCTCGCCGGCCTCGAGCTTCCGGTACGCCTCGAGTGCGTCGGACAGCGCGTAGCGCTCGACGTCGGGGACGATCTGCCCCGCGCGGTACATCGCGACGACCTCGTGCAGGTCCTCGATGGTGCCCCAGTAGGTGTTCGTGATCGTCGACTCGTACGGCGTCGCGAAGAAGTTCCACTCGGTGGTGCCGCCGGCGATCCCGACGACGGTGAACCGCCCGCCGACCGCCATCGAGGCCTGCGCGACCTTGATCGTGGGGGTGGCACCGACGAAGTCGAAGGCCGCGTCGACGCCGCGTCCGCCGGTGATCTCGCGGATGCGCTCGGCCTGGTCCGGGCCGCCGGGGACGGTGATCGCGCCACGGGCGGCGGCGCGGTCCATCGCGTCCTGCTTCATGTCGGTCGCGATGACCGTGGCACCGGTGAGCGCCGTGAGGATCTGCACGGCGATCTGCCCGAGGCCGCCCAGCCCGACGACGAGCGCGAAGCGACCGCCACCAGCCAGGTTCGGCAGGGAGTTCTTGATCGCGTGGTACGGCGTGAGCGCGGCGTCGCTGAGCGGTGCGGCGGCGACCGGGTCGGCGTCGCCGAGCGGCACGAGGTTCCGCGCCGGGACGCTCACGTACTCCGCCATGCCGCCGTCGCGCCCGAGGCCGATCCCCATGTACGGGTTCGTCGCGGCGTTCTCGCAGTAGGTGTCCTGTCCCTTCGAGCAGTACGAGCAGTGCCCGCAGCCGACCGGCCCGTAGACCAGGTAGGCGTCGCCCTCGGCGAAGCCGGTGACCCCGTCACCGACGGCCTCGACCCAACCGGAGTTCTCGTGGCCGAGCACGAACGCGGGCGCCTGGGCTCCCGGCTGCCCCTGCTGGAACTCGCGGTACACGGCGACGTCCGAGTGGCAGGCACCAGCGCCGGCGACCTTGAGCAGGACTTCACCCGGCCCGGGTGCGGGCTTCGGGACCTCGGTCAGGGACGGGAAGGTCTGGTACTGCTCGAACACGACGGCGCGCATGGGGTTCTCCTTTGATCGCCCTTCACGCTACACCTGTCGTCGAGGACGACATGTGTCGCCCAGTTGCCTCGGGACCACGCCCTCCCGCGAACAGTCCGCGGTCGAACCGTGCCCCACCGGGACGCGACGACCGCGCCACCATGACACCCAGCACGACCGCACCGAGCGGCCCGGTGAACACGAGGAGCAGGATCCACAGCCCAGCGTGGTCCCGGTCGTGCAGTCGCCGCACGAGCAGCGACCACCGGGGCACGATGGTCAGGATCGTCGGAACGAGGATCGCCAGGTCCCACGCGTCCGGCCAGACGTCCCGCTCGCCGCCGCCCCAGCCGAACCACGCCCCCTGCCCGCGGTCGATCAGGTGGAACGAGACCCGCGGTGACGGGACGACCCCGAACGGGTCGACGTACATCTCCCACCGCCCTCCGGTCCCGTGCACGCCGACGACCCAGAGCGCGACCCCGACCAGCGCGAGCTCGAGCGCGATCACCCACCAGAACTCCGAGCGACTCGCCCGCCCGTGGAACCGCCACCCCTGCGTCCCGAACCGGAGCCAGGCGACCACCGGGTTCGTCACGTCGGCCGGACCCTGCTCGAGCACGGACTCGCGGAAACCTCTCATGTCGCTGTCCCCCATGTGCCAGATCGTAGGGCAGACCTGCGTCTTCGCCGTGAGCCCGTTGCGAGAACGCTCGTTCTCCGATTGACTCAGGAGCGGTGGTCCCGTTCGGGGCCGCTCCCCCACACGAAAGGAGCGGGCATGCCCACTCGCACCGCACGCACCGCCTGGAACGGCGGCCTCGAGGACGGTTCCGGCCAGGTCGAACTCTCGAGCTCGAAGGTCGGCACGTACGACGTCTCGTTCCCGAAGCGCACCGCCGAGGACGCCGGCGGCACCACGAGCCCCGAGGAGCTCATCGCCGCCGCCCACTCGGCCTGCTACGCCATGCAGTTCTCCGCGGTCCTCGGCGAGGCCGGCGGCACGGTCGAGGCCCTCGACGTCAAGGCCGACGTCTCGCTCGGTCCGGACCCGGCCGGCGGCTTCCGTCTCACCGGCATCGTCCTGACCGTCAGCGGCGAGGTCTCCGGCATCGACGAGGCCGCCTTCCTCAAGGCCGCCGAGGACGCCAAGGCGACCTGCCCCGTCAGCAAGGCGCTGACCGGCGTCGAGATCACGCTGCACGCGACCTTCGAGCAGTAGGCGCGGGACGCAGGAGCGTCACCACCTGACGGACGGGAGGCCCGTGGCGACCCCGCCACGGGCCTCCCGTCCGTCGTCCACCTACGCTGGGTGCCGTGCCCCGCTTCCTCGCCACCCCGACCCTCGTCGCCCTCTGGCTCGGCCTGCTGGCCGTCGTCGTCGGGATCGTGTTCGTGCTGACGACTCCGCCGTCGTCCTTCGGGTGGTTCGCGTACGCCCCGCTGTCCGACTACGCGTTCGTCGCCAATGGCCGACCGTGGCAGCTGACCGCCGGACCGGTCCTCGTGCTGGTGGGCGCGGTCGTCGCGGCGTTCGCCCTCGGTCGTCTGAGCACGCGCCGCCGGGGCTGATCCGAAGGCGTCCAGCGGACGTCCGGACTCGGCCGCCGTCGACTGGCACCATGGCGTGATGGCCGAGCAGCACCCCCCGGGCCCGCACAAGCCGGGCCGCCCACCCCGGCCACGACGCCGCAGCCTCGCGCAGCACGACCTGCGCGACGCACGAGCCCGCCTGCGCGGGACGATCTACGAGCACGTCGAGCCCGACGCCAAGGGGCGCGACCAGTACACGGCGACCCAGATCGTCGACTTCTGCCTCGACCTGGCCGAGGTCATGCTCGCCTCCGGTGCCGACACCCGCAGCGTCGAGACGGCCGTCGTCGCGGTCTCGACGAAGTGGAACCTCGCGCCGCTCGACCTCGACTTCTCCGGCAGCTCGGTGACCATCCAGTACGCCCCAGCCGACGTCCCGCCGCTCGTCAAGGTCCGCACCGTGCGGTCGGACGGCTCCGACCTCGACAAGCTCGCGCGGGCGAACCAGATCGTCGACGACCTCATCCACGACGACCGCGACATGACCTCGGCGGTGAGCGCCCTGGTCGCCGTCCTGCGACTCCCGCCGCGGTGGCCGATGTGGCTGTCCGACGTCGGCCTGTCGATCCTCGGCATCTCGATCGCCGTGCAGGCCGGAGGCGGGTGGCGCGCGGGACTCGGGGCGTTCGTGCTGATGCTCGGGATCATCGTCTCCGGACGCTGGCTGACCGACCGCGGGTACCCGCAGTTCTTCGTGTCCGGGGCGCAGGGCGCGGTGGCGTCGGCGATCGGCACGCTGGCCATCTGGGCCGGGGTGCTGAACGCGAACGGTGCGGCGACGATGGTGGCGGCGCTCGTGGTGCTCCTGCTGCCGCACCCGTCCCTGGTGACCTGGGCGCAGGACGCCATCTCCGGGTTCCGGGCGATGGCCGTGGCCCGGGCGTTCTACATCGGGCTGGTCATCGCCGCGATCGTGGTCGGGGTGCCGGCCGGGATCGCGATGACGCACTGGCTGCGGATCGAGGTCGACCCGTCCGGCATCGTGACGCAGACCCTGCCGCTCTGGGCGTCGCTGTCGCTGACCGTGGTGTCGGCGGGCGCGAACTGCTTCGTGCAGCAGGCCAGCGCCCGCGTGATCCCGGTCGCCGTGGTGTTCTCGGTCGCCGCCGGTGCCGCGCTGTGGGCGCTGCGGCAGGCCGGGCTGCCGCTCCTCGGGGCGACGTTCCTGGCGGCGGTGCTGCTCGGGGTGCTCTCCACCTACGCGGCCGTCCGGATGCGCACGGCCGTGGCGGCGATCGCGGTGCCGGCGTTCTGCGGGGCGCTGCTGCCCGGTGTCGCCGTGTCGAACGCCCTGCTGAACTTCATGTCCGGGTCGTCGAGCGCCGCGCTCGACTTCGTGGCAGCGGTGTCCGTGGCACTCGGGATCGGCGCGGGCCTGGTGCTCGGTGGGCTCTTCGCGACGCCCGGTGCCCGTCGAGCGCTCCGCCGGACGCGTCGGGTCGTCGTGCACTCGGTCCACAACGACACCACGGCGCTGCGTGTCATCCGTGACACCGGGTACGACCCCGGCGACGGTTCGGTGCCGCGCGGGTCGCGCTCGGGCGGCGCTTCGTGAGCGGCTCGGCCGGCACCGCTCCGTCAGGCGCTTCGTGAGCAGAAGAGGTCGAGTGCGACGCACGCACCCGACCTCTTCTGCTCACCGAGTGGGCCGGCCGCGCTCAGCCGGCGTCGGACACCGCGCTCGACACCGCGGTCGGGGCGTCGTACTCGCCGTCCGGGATCGCACGGAGCGCCTCGAGGACGTCGTCCGGAGCGCCCTCCTGCTCGGCCGTCGAGACCACGTCGTCCTTGGACGCCGGGTAGTCGATGCCGCTCAGGTACTTCTGGACCTGGATGGGGTTCGGTGCTGCCATGTCGGTTCCTTCCGTCAGGTTGCGCCTCCCGGAGTACCCGCGGCGCGCTGCACGACGGCGCGGGGAACGCGCTCCGCGGACGAACCGCCGGTCAGATCTCCCAGCTGCCCGATTCGTCGTCGTCCCACATCGCCAGACGGCGGGCGGCCTGCGGCTCGTACCGCTCCATCCAGCCGCGCTCGAGCCGGGCGACCGCGCGGTCGAACGCCGCCACCAGGTCGAGCTCAGAGCGCAGCAGGGCCTGCAGCTGCAGCCCCTCGTACAGGGCGATGAGCTGCTCGGCGCCGCGGCGGGGGTCCATCGTGTGCGGGGCACGGCCGATGGCGACGTCGTGCTCCAGGCCGCGCTTGATCTGCGCGAAGAAGAGCTGGTACCGCGACCGCAGGTAGGTCGCCATCGGGTGCGCCGGGTTGCCCGCGACGGACAGCAGGGCGACGAGCAGGCGCATCAGGGCCGGGTCCTCGGCGTTCGAGGCGACGATGGCGCGGAGCAGGTCCACGGTCGAGCCGTCACCGACCTCGTGCGTGACCTCGTCCATCCGGGCACCGTTCCAGCGGTCCAGTGCGGCGAGGACCAGGCCGTCCCACGACGGGAAGTGCTGCTCCAGCTCGGCGACGCTGATGCCCATCCGCTCGGCGACCTGCAGGGGCCGGGCTTCGTGGAAGGGGACGTCCCGGAGCAGGTCGACGGTGGCACCCACGATCGTGATCCGCAGGTGCAGCGTGGCCGCCGCGGCCGCCGCGGCCTGCGTGTCGGCGCTGGTGTGTTCGAGCATCGTGCCCTCCGTCGTCCCCGGACGTCCTGTCCGTGTCACCCCGGATCCGGGGTACCTCCATCCAAACGCAGAACGGGGGACACCAGAATCCCCGGTACGGGTGTCGGCACAAGGGGGGACAGACCCCGACGTCGAGCCGGTTCGCGGCCGTCCGTGCGACCATGCGGGCATGACCCCGAACGACCCCACTGCCCAGGGACTCGCGACCATGGCCTCGACCGGCTTCGAGTTCGGCGGCGATCCCGAGCAGGTGGCGCACGACGTCCGGGCCATGTGGGAGCAGCTCGGACGGCCCGCCGGCGCGTTCGAGGCGGCGGCTCGAGCCATCGCCGTGCTGCCCCAGCGCCCCGAGGTGCCGATCGCCGACCAGGCCCGCCGTCGCGCGTTCGAGCAGGCGATCGGCATCAACCCCGTCGAGGTCGAGCTGGCCGCCGCGATGTCGGCGCGCGAGCTCCTCGAGCGGATGGCGCGCTCCGTCAGCTGCTGACGCGACCAGGCGCCGTAGGCCCGGCCACACGGACGACGGGAGGCGCGGTACCCACCGGCACCGCGCCTCCCGTCAGAGCCCCGTCAGGAACAGCGCCCTACGGCGTCGGCATCCCACCGTCGACGTGCAGCGTCTCGCCCACGACGTACGACGACTCACCGCTCGCGAGGAACACGTAGGCCGGCGCGAGCTCGGCCGGCTGGCCCCAGCGGCCCAGGTAGGTCTGCTCGCCCGCGCTCGGCAGCGCCTCCGGCGGCTGACCGCCGGCCGGCTGCAGCGGCGTCCAGATCGGGCCCGGAGCGACCGCGTTGACGCGGATCCCCTTCGGCGCGAGCTGCGCGGCCAGGCCCTTCGCCATGTTGTTCACGGTCGCCTTCGTGGCCGCGTAGTGCACCAGGTGCGGCGACGGGGCGTACGCCTGGATCGACGTCGTGTTGATGATCGTGGAGCCGGGCTGCAGGTGCGGCACGGCGGCCTTCGTGATCCGGAACGTCGCGTAGGCGTTCGTCTTGAAGGTCTCGTCGAACTCCTCGTCGGAGATCTTCGTGATGTCGTCGACGTTCTGCTGCTTGCCGGCGTTGTTCACCAGGATGTCGAGGCCACCGAGCTGCTCGACCGCGTCGGCCACGAGCTGCTCGCAGACCTCGAGCGAGGTGATGTCGCCCGGCAGCGCGACGGCCTTGCGTCCGGCGGCCTCGATGAGCCCGACGATGCGGTCGGCGTCCTCCTGCTCCTCGGGCAGGTACGAGATCGCGACGTCCGCACCCTCGCGGGCGTAGGCGATGGCGACGGCGGCACCGATGCCGGAGTCGCCACCGGTGACGAGCGCCTTGCGGCCGGTCAGACGACCCGAGCCGCGGTAGGTGTCCTCACCGTGGTCGGCGGGGACGTTCTGCGCCATCTCCGCGTCGGTGCCGGCACCCTCGAGGTACTGCTCGTCGGGCTTCTTGTCGGCGTACATCTTCGTGGGGTCCTGCATCACGTACTGGTCAGGCCCGGTCTGGTCGTTCTGCTGGTCCGTCATGCCGCCGACGGTACGCAGGGGGTCGCTGCGGGCCGTCCAGGAGGCTGTCCCCCGTTGCGCGGAGCGGCCTGCGCCCGTCGACCGCACCGCTCCAGGGCCGCAGGTGCGTGATCCTCGTTTGTCACGGTCCGGTGACGGGCAGGCTCCGATTCGGTAACACCTGTCGTTCTGTTCCAATCGAGGCCCTACCGTCGAACGGTGACTCCTCGGACCCTGCTGGCGCTCGGCGCCGCCGTGCTGGCCTTCTCGGCCGGTGCGCTCGCGTTCGACGGCACCGCCGGGCTCGGGGCAGACGTGGCCGTGGCCGCCGAGACCTCGCACGACGCCGCTCCGGTGCACGTGACGAAGGCGGAACTCCGACGGGTCGACTCGATCGAGCTCGACGCCGAGGCTCTCGTGCTCCGGGACGGCGACGACACCGTGGTGGAGTCCTCGATGCGCGACTCCGGGCTGACCGTGAGCGTCCTGAACCGTCTGCTCGGCACACCGTCCCGCACGCAGACGGCCGAGGGTGACGGCGGGGCATGCTTCCCTGCCGGCACCACCTACACCTGGGGCGGCGCCATCCGCGTCGCAGCCCTGACGACTGACGCGGCGGCCGGCAACGCCGTCGAGATCCGGGTGCTGCGCGACTCAGTCCGCAGCGTGCTCGGCCGGCAGATCGAGCTGACCGGCCCGGGCGGTGTCCGGGTGGGCGACGACATCGCGGACGAGATCGCCGACGCTCCCCGCTCGGAGCGGGTGTCCTACGGCTCGGACGACTCGCGCGCCTGGCAGCTCCTGCTCCGCGAGGGCTGGGCCGACCGGCACGACGACGACGACGAGTCGAGTGAGCACTCCGACGACGCCGGCACCAACGGGGTCTCCGCCCTGACGAACGAGACGACCGTCACGGTGCTCGGTTCACCGATGCCCGTCCACGCGCAGCGTAGCTGCTGAAGCGACTCAGACCCGCAGTGTCGCGATGACCGGGAAGTGGTCGCTGGCGAACCAGGTCTCGGGGCCGTCGTGGTCGATGACGATGCGGTCCACGGCGCTCACGTCGCGGGTGAGCACCCAGTCGATCCGCTCGCCCGAGTCGACCGGCGGCTGCCAGTCGTTGAACGTGGCGGTGCGGTCGGCGGGGTCGCCCGCGGCGAGCCAGGTGTCGGCGAACCCGGCCTCGGCGAACACCCGCGAGGCCGTCCCGCTGCCCGCGGGTTCGTTGCAGTCCCCCGCGAACACGACCGGGCCGGTGGTGCCCGCCAGTCGTTCGGCGATGAGCGCGGCACTCCGGCCGCGGACTTCGTCACCGTGCGCACCGGGCTCGTGGTCCAGGTGCGTGGTGAGCAGGGTGAACGCGGGTCCCTCGGCGTCGAGGAACCGGGCGTGGTTCGCGATCCGCGGGTACAGGCTGCCCCAGGTGTTCGAGACGGGCTCGTCCGGGGTGTCCGACAGCCAGAACGACCCCTCGTCGGACGGCCGGAACCGGTCGCGGCGGTAGAAGACGGACGCGTGTTCGCCGGCGTCACCGCCCTCGCGCCCCTGTCCGACGTCGGCGTGGTCCGGCAGGCCGGCACGCAGGTCGTCCATCTGGCGCGCGAAGGCCTCCTGCACGCACAGCAGGTCGGGGTCGTGCCGGCGGATCAGGTCGAGCACGACCGGCAGGCGGGCCGGCCAGTCGTGCGCGGGGTCCGGGTTCTTGATGTTGTAGGTCATCAGGACGATCGGGCGTGTGGCGCTGGTCACACCGTGAACCTACCGATCGGTTGCCCGGCGGGTTCCCATCAGTTGATGCAGGTGCCCTCGGTGCCGTAGTTGTGCACGTCGGTCGACTTGGCCGTCGGCTCCTTCGCGGGCTTCTTCGTCGGCTTCGAGCCGGTGCTCGAACCGCCGGTCGACGGCGTCGAGGCCCCG
This sequence comes from Curtobacterium sp. MCLR17_040, assembly GCF_003234735.1. Taxonomy (NCBI): domain Bacteria; kingdom Bacillati; phylum Actinomycetota; class Actinomycetes; order Micrococcales; family Microbacteriaceae; genus Curtobacterium; species Curtobacterium sp. MCLR17_040. Next base: position 387,021 of record NZ_QKTE01000001.1, read on the forward strand.
GCGCTCGGCTCGGTCGCGATCGGCTTCGCGGTCTTGCCGTCGGTGCCGAGCACGAGCGTGACACCGGTGACCGCACTGGTGCGGACGGCGACGGCACCGGGCACCACGGACGCGATGGCCTTCGCCTGCGACTCCTGACCGGCGGGGTACTGCACCTGGGTGGTCTTCGTCGTCGCGGACGAACCGGCCGGAGCGACCTGGAAGCCGCGGGCGGTCAAGACCTGCCCCGCAGCCGTCGCGGCACCCTCGACCCCGCTGCCGTTCAGCACCGTGACCGAGGTGTTCGCCGGCTGTGCGCGGCCGGCCTTCGTGTACGCCTCGGGTTCGCCGACCAGGCCCTGCACGAACGCGGGCAGGCCGACGGTGTCGACCTCGACGATCGACAGGGCGGAGCCGTTCACGTAGATGGTCGGCGTGCCGAGCGTCGGGATGGTGGCGGACTGGATGTTGCCGGGCCGCAGGTTGCGCATCTGTGACGCCAGGTCGATGAGGTCGGTGTCGGTCTGGATCGATCCGCCGACGGCCTTGAGGATGTTCCCCATCTTCACCGGGTTGAGCAGCGTCCCCGCCGACGTGACCTTCCGGGCCTCCTGCGACAGGAAGTACTGCTGGCGGACGTTGCGGTCGAGGTCGCCGTTCGGCAGGCCGTGGCGCTGTCGCACGAAGGACAGCGCCTCCTTCGCGTTGAGCGAGGACTTGCCCGCCGGCAGGTCGACGCCGGAGTACGGGTCGCTGGTCGCCTGGTTGAGGCAGACCTGCACCGGGCCGAGTTCCTTGACGACCTGGTAGAAGCCGAGCAGCGAGACGCGGACGTAGTGGTCGATCTGCAGGCCGCTCAGGTTCTCGATCGTCTTGATGAGCATCTTCGCACCGCCGGTGTCGCCACCGCCGTTGAGCGTGCCGTAGTAGAAGGCGCTGTTGAGCTTGCCCTTGCCGACGTCCGGGATGTCGACGTACGAGTCACGGGGGAACGAGATCATCGTCGCCTGGCTGCCGTCGGCGTTGATGTGCAGCACGATCATCGTGTCGGTGTTCGTCGCACCGCCGTCCGACGTCGTGCTCAGTTCCGCCATCTGCTCGGGGGTGGCGTTCTCCGGCCGGTGGTCGTCCCCGACGAGCAGGATGTTCTGCGCCTTGCCGTCGACGTCGTCCTTCGTGTCCTTCTTGCCGGTGATCGCGTTGACGATCGTGACACCGTCGGACAGCTGGTTGTACGCGTACCCCGCGTACCCGACGCCCAGCAACAGGGCCATCGTGAGCACCCCCGCGACGGCCGGGAACACGACGCCTGCGCGTCGCTTCTGGCGCCCGTGGCGCGGCGTCGCAGCACCGCGGTGTGCGGGCTCGGTCGTCTGCTCGGGTTCGTTGCTCACCGGGAAACCATAACCGCCACGCGGGGAACGGACATGGGATGCGCCTGGAAGGTCACCCCGTACTCGCCGTCACCCCGTGACGGGCTGGAGGCCCGTGGCGGCGTCCCCACGGGCCTCCAGTCCGTCTCCTGGTCGCGCTAGTCGCGCGACGGGAGCAGGTGGATCGCCTCCATGGCGAGTTCGGCAGCGATGGGGTCCTTCGCGACGACGGCGTCCTTGAGCTTCGTCAGCTCGGGCAGGATCACGTCGGCCGGCAGGAGTTCGGCGAGCTCCGGCACGCGGAGCTTGAAGGAGAGCCCGTCCGTGGTCGAGTTGCAGAGCTGCACGAGCGAGGGGTTGCCGCACGCATCCGCCCACATGGCGTAGATGCCGGCTCCGTCGCGCGCCACCTGGTCCTGCTCGTCGGCGCTCACCCGCGCGTGCACGTCGTCGAGCATCTTCACGATCTTCTTGCGCTGCGCGTCCGTGAACCGGGGCACCGCGAGCCGCACGACGCCGCCGTAGATCACGCCGAGGGTGCGGTACGCGTCGAGGAGTTCCCCCTTCGTCGGCGCCGCGACCCGGGTGTAGCGGTTCGGCGCCATCTCGATGAGGCCGGCCCGGGCGAGCTCGGCGAGGGCCTCGCGGATCGGGGTGCGGGAGACCCCGAGCCAGGCGATCAGGTCGTCGTCGTTGAGCCGTTCCCCGGGCTCGAGCGTGCCGTCCATGATGGCGTCGCGGATCTTGTCCTGCACCGTGTCACGGAGGAGCTTGCGCTCGGCAGCGGACTGCGTCGAGGGAACTGGCATGGGTCCAGCGTGTCACATGTCAGGGTTCGTGCGCGAGAGGCGCGACGGCCACCAGGCGCGGTGCCCGAGGTCGTAGGCCAGCGCCGGCACGAGCAGCGAACGGACCACGATCGTGTCGAGCAGCACGCCGAACGCGACGACGAACGCGATCTGCACGAGGAACAGGATCGGGATCACGCCGAGGGCGGCGAACGTGGCGGCGAGCACGACGCCCGCCGACGTGATCACCCCGCCGGTCACGCCGAGTCCGCGCAGGACGCCCTCGCGTGGACCGTGCCGCAGTGCCTCCTCACGCACTCGTGTCATGAGGAAGATGTTGTAGTCGACGCCGAGTGCCACCAGGAACACGAACGAGTACAGCGGCACGCTCGGGTCCGCCCCCGGGAAGTGGAACACGTGGTCGAAGACGAGCGCTCCGACACCGAGGGCCGCCGCGAAGGACACGATCACGCTGCCGATCAGCACGAGCGGCGCGACGATGCTGCGGAGCAGGAGCATCAGGATCAGCAGGATCACGACGAGCACCACGGGGATGATCAGGGTGCGGTCACGGATGCCGGTGTCGTTCGTGTCGACCGCCGTCGCGGTGACGCCACCGACGATCGCTCCCGGGTCGACCCGTTCGACGGCGGTGCGGAGGTCGCGGACGGTCTGCTCGGCGGCGTCCGAGTCGGCGGCGTCGGACAGCGTCGCCTCGAGCAGGACGTCACCGCGGGAGACGGTCGGCGTGCTGCTGCCGGCGGCGGACCCGGTCACCGGGACGGTCCCGGCGGGGCTGTCCTTCGCTGCGGCGACGACACCGTCGACCCCGTCCACCGCGGTGATCGCGTCGACGAGCTGGTCGAGGTCGCGCTCCGCGCCGATGACCTGCGCGGGGCTGCCCGACCCGCCCGGGAAGTGGTCGGCCAGCACGTCCTGACCGTCACGGGCCTGCGACGACCCGATGATCAGGTCGCTCTGCGGCACCCCGTCCGCCTTGAGTCCGAACAGGCCGGCACCCATCGCGAGCAGGCCGACCGTGCAGACGATCCACACCACCCGCGACCGACGGGCGACGAGCCGTCCGACGCGCGCCCAGATGCCGCGGGCGTCCGGACCGGTGAGCACGGGGTGGGCACTGCCGAACGCGGGACGCAGCGGCCAGAACGCCGCGCGGCGGAACGCGAGCAGCAGCGCGGGCAGCAGCGTCAGGGCGGCGAGCAGGCTGAATGCGATGCCGATGGCCGCGACGGGGCCGAGCGCCTTGTTCGAGTTGAGGTCGGAGAGCAGCAGGCAGAGCACCCCGACGATCACCGTGCCGCCCGAGGCCAGGATCGGCTCGAGGCTCCCCCGCAGGGCGGCCTTCGTCGCGTCCCAGCCGGTGCGGTGGTCGCGCAGCGCCTCCCGGAAGCGCGAGGTGTACAGGAGCGCGTAGTCCGTCGCCGCGCCGATCACCAGGATCGACAGGATGCCCTGGACCTGCCCGTTGACCGTCACGATGTCGGCCTTGGCGAGCCACCAGACCACGAGGATCGAGGCGCACAGGGCGAACGTGGCGGTCCCGAGCACGAGGACGGGCAGCAGGGGTGATCGGTAGACGATGATCAGGATCACGAACACCGCGGCGAGCGCCACCCCGAGCAGCAGCCCGTCGATGCCGGCGAAGGCCTCGGTCAGGTCCGCGGTGAACCCGGCGGGGCCGGTGACGTAGCCGCTCACACCGGACGGCAGCGCGTCGTCGACGTCGGCCCGGATGGCCGCGACCGCGTCCCCGGTCTCGGCGTCCTGCGTGAGCGTGGCGACGATCTCGACCGCGTCGCCGTCCTCGCTCGGGATCACCGGGCTGACGGCATCGACGTCGGCGCGGTCGGACAGCGTCGTGGCGAGTGTCTTCGCGTCGGCGAGGTCGGTCGACGTCAGTCCGCCGTCGCGCTCGAGGACGATGATCGCGGGCGCTCCGGACTCGTCGCGGAACTCGGAGGACCGCTCCTGCACCTTCGTGGCGTCGGCCGAGGCGGGCAGGAACGAGGTCTGGTCGTTGGTGGAGACCTCGGAGATCTTGCCGAAGAAGGGACCGCCGACCGAGGCGATGCCGAGCCAGACCACGATGACGAGCGCGGGGAGGACGATGCGGAGGAAGCGGGACACGTCGGTGAGCGTACACCGATCGTCAGCATGCTGATTACTTGACGGTCGAGCGCTCCTGACGACCATAGAATCACGGCATGCAGGACACGAGCGAGCAGTGGCCCCTCGGGCGCCTGCTGTCCGCGGCTGCACGGTCCGTCGAACGGGACTGGGACGAACGGCTCCGCGCCATCGGGCTCTCGCACGCCGCGGTCGTCGCGATCGACATCCTCATCCGGACCGGTCCGACCGGCGCGGACACCATCGCCCGCACGGCCCGGGTCCAGCCGCAGACGATGTCCCGCACGCTCGAGCGGATGGAGCGGGACGGCCTGGTCGAGCGCACCCCGCATCCCGCCGATCGCCGGCGCCGCGTGGTGAGCGTGACGTCCGCTGGCCGGTCCGCCTGGGAGACCGCACGGCACATCGAGCGCGAGGTCCTGCCGGAGGACCCGGCACTCCGGACGGCACTGGGCGAACTGCTCGCCAAACCGCAGTCCGAGTGAAACACTGTTCATGAAATACCACATGCGATAAGATCCTGTGGTCGGTGCGTGCCGACCTGACCACAGGAGCCCCGCATGTCCGAACGCCGAGCCGCCCGGATGGCCGCAACCCACACCCGCCGCGCACCCCGTCCCAGCACCCGGCGACGGCGACCGTTCCTGGTCGCCCTGATCGCGACGCTCGGCTCGCTCGTCGGTGTCGCCCTGGTCCTCGCCGTCGTGGCGAGTGTGTTCGTCGGCGGGCTCGCGCGCAGCTTCGACGCCGGTCGCGACACCATCGCCGACCCGTTCCCGAACGGCGCTCGGCCGAGCGCCTCCGGCGGTGAGAACATCCTGCTCATCGGGTCCGACGCCCGAGCGCAGGGCGGACCCGAAGGTGCGCGGCCCGAGCTCGGCGGGCGCTCCGACACCCTGATGCTCGTGCACGTCCCCGCCGACCGGCAGCACGTCTACCTCATGTCGATCATGCGGGACTCGTGGGTCGAGGTGCCCGGACACGGCCGTGCGAAGATCAACGCCGCCTACTCCTGGGGCGGAGTACCCCTGACCGTGCAGACCGTCGAGCAGCTCCTGGACGTCCGGGTCGACCACGTGGCCGAGATCGACTTCGCCGGGTTCGCGGACATGACCGATGCCCTGGGCGGGGTCACGGTCGACTCCCCCCGGGCGTTCTCGGCACGGGGCCACGACTTCACGGCGGGGGCGAACCGGCTCGACGGCGCCGCCGCGCTCGCCTTCGTCCGGGAGCGCTACGCCTTCGCCGACGCCGACCACACGCGGGTCCGCAACCAGCAGGCGTTCATGCGCGGCGTCGTGGACGGACTGCTGTCCCGCGGCACCGTCACCAACCCGGGGCGCATCCAGGACTTCGTCGCCGCGACGAGCGACCACCTGGCGGTCGACGCGGGGCTGCCGTCCTCACGGCTCGTCGAGCTGGGCTGGTCGCTCCGGGCCGCACGGGCCGACGACCTGGTGACCTTCACCGTCCCGACGGCGGGCTCCGGCACCTCGCCGGACGGGCAGTCGGTCGTCACGTTGAACGGACTCGAGGTCGCCTCGCTGTCCCAGGCGCTCCGGTCCGACGACGTCGCCGGCTGGCTCAGCGACAACCCGCAGTAGCCCGGCGCCGCACGCACGACGACGCCCCACGACTCGAGGTCGTGGGGCGTCGTCGTGTTCGGTCTGCGGAGAGATCAGGCGGGGAGCTGGAGCTCCTGGCCGGCGTAGATCAGGTTCGCGTCGTCGATGGTCGACGTGTTCGCGGCCCAGAGCTGCTTCCAGCCGCCGTCGATCCCGAGCTTCGTCGCGATCGTGTCGAGCGTGTCACCCGGGGCGATCGTGTACGTCTTGCCGCTCGTCTTGACCGGGGCCGGCTTGCTCGGCGTCGTCGCTGCCGGGGCGGGCGTCGACTCGGTCGTGCTCGGCGCGGCCGGCTGCGGGGCGGCCTGCTCGGCGGGAGCCGGTGCCGGTGCAGCGGGCTGCGGGGCGGCCTGCTGTGCGGGCGCGGGAGCCGGTGCGGGGGCCGGAGCCGCCGCGGCAGGGGCTGCACCGCTGGTGCCGCTCAGCCCGAGCTGGGCGGAGCAGGCGGGCCATGCACCCCAGCCCTGCGAGGCGAGGACACGCTCGGCGACGGCGATCTGGGCCTCGCGGCTGGCGGAGGCGGGGTTGCCCGCGCCACCGTTCGCCTGCCAGGTACCGAGGTTGAACTGCAGGCCGCCGTAGTAGCCGTTGCCGGTGTTGATGGCCCAGTTGCCGCCGGACTCGCACTGCGCGAGCTGGTCCCAGGTCGAACCGGACGCTGCGTTCGCGGGGGCTGCCGCGAGGCCGACACCGGTCGCGGCGATGCCGGCGAACGCCAGGCCACCGACGATGGTGCGGGTACGGGAAAGCTTCTTCATGTGATTGCTCCACCGGGGTCACGAGCCGCATCTGTTGCGGGATCCACTGCCCACCCCGACCGATCGCGGTCAGTTGTGGGGGTGCGCCACCGGGGGCAGTGGTCATCGGGCCGGCGGCACCTCGGTCGGCAACCATAGGAAACTCTTGACCGTTATCAAACCGAGACAAACGGTTCTACCCGTGCATGCTATGTACCCCGCCCCAGAACCTGAACGGCTCGATGCCCATGGCCATGGTGATCGAGGCGTACCCGGGTACGTGTCCTTGGCAATTCCCTGGCAATGCCGATCGACGGTCGGGATCAGGCCCGCGTGAGCAGGGTCACGGCCTCGAGGTGCCCGGTCTGCGGGAACATGTCGAGCACCCTGGCCCGGCGCAGCCGGAACGACGGCATGCGTGCCAGGTCCTTCGCCAGGGTCACCGGGTTGCAGCTCGAGTAGACGACGTGCTGGACGTCCGACCCCTCGAGCCAGGTCGACAACCGCTCCCCGATCCCGCGACGCGGAGGGTTCACGACGACGAGCTCGGGCACCGCGTCCGGACGAGCCCGGAGGGCGTGCTCGGTCGCGTCGTCGGCGGCGAACCGGAGGCCTTCGAGGCCGGCCTCACGAGCGGACTGCTTCGCGGAGCGGATCGCCTCGGCGCTCGTCTCGATACCGTTCACCACGCGGCCTGGACGGGCAGCGTGCAGCGCGAACCCGCCGACGCCGCAGTACAGGTCCCACATCGACGCCGGGTCGAGCTCGTCGATCCAGGCCGTCGCCTGCGCGTACAGCTCGGTCGCGACGCCGGTGTTCGTCTGGAAGAAGCTCTGCGGCCGCAGGTGCATCGTGATCCCGCCGAGCCGCATCGGCAGGGTCTCCTGCTCGGTCAGCACGATCTCGCGGTCGCCCTCGGTGACGGCCTTGTGCTCGGGCAGCAGGTTGGCGGTCACCACGACCGCGTTCGGCAGTGCGGCACGCAGGGCGTCGAGGTGCTGGCGGAGCCGCGGGAGCTGCCCCTCGGAACGCAGCACGAACCGGATCATCAGCTCGCCGTCGGGCGACTCGGTGACCAGGACGTACTTGAGCTCACCCCGGCGCGCGGCGACGTCGTACGGGATCAGCCCGGCGGTCGAGACGAACTCGGCCAGCACGGGCAACGCGTGCCGGATGCCGGGCGTGCAGATCCCGCAGTGCCGCAGGTCCACCCCGCGCTGCCGGTGGTCGAGGATACCGACGGTGGGGTGCTGGACGGTCCCGCCCACGACCATCTTCGCCTTGTTCCGGTACCCCGACTCCGGGCTCGTGATCGCGGGCGACCAGGAGACCGCTCCGGGGCCTCCGGCGGCCTCGACCGCGGCGTGCAGGAGCTCGCGCGTGCGGAGTTCCTTGTCGAGGACCTGGTCGGCGTAGGGCTGGCCCATGAGCGTGCACGACCGGCACACCCCGCGGTCGAAGTAGTCGCACTGCATGGCCGAGTCAGGATACGGCAGCGTCCCGCGTCGTCGTGGCGATCCGGTACACCGACGTGGTCGCGGTCAGGAAGAGCGTGGTGCCGTCGTCGCCGCCGAAGCACAGGTTCGACGTGACCTCCGGCACGGCGACCGCACCGATCCGGGCGCCCGTCGGGTCGAACACGACGACGCCGCGGTGCGAGGACGACCAGACGTTTCCGCGCACGTCGACCCGGATGCCGTCCGGCGCACCCTCTCCGGGTTCGAGCCGCGCGAACACCCGACCGTTCTTCAGCAGGTCGCCACGTCGGTCGTAGGCGCGGATGACCGGCTCGTCGCCCGACGAACTCGCGATGTACAGCACCCGCTCGTCCGGGTCGAAGGCCAGGCCGTTCGGCTCGTCCAGGTCGGTCGCCACTGGTCGCAGGTCCTCGCCCGCCGGGCCGCACCGGAACACCCAGTGGTCGCCGTACTCACGCACGCCCGGGTGTCCCTCGCGCGGCTGGGTGATGCCGTAGGCGGGGTCGGTGAACCAGACGCCGCCGTCCCGCGCGACCACCACGTCGTTCGGGGAGTTGAACCGGCCCCCGTCCCACACGTCGACGATCGGCGTGACGACGCCGTCGCGGTCCCGCTCGACCCGACGCAGCCCGTGCGAGCACTGCACGACGCTGCCGTCCCGGTCGAGCGTGCGGCCGTTGGTGAACTCGACACCGTCCGCGTACACCGAGGTCTCCCCCGAGTCCGCGTGCCACTGCAGGATCCGGTCACCCGGGATGTCGGACCACCGCAGCGTGCGCGTCGACGGGATCCAGCAGGGCCCCTCGGCCCAGGTGCTGCCGGTGGCGATGCGCTCGAGCGCGTCGGGGTCCGGTACGAGGTCGTCGAGCAGCACGGGTTCTCCTTCGAACGGGGTGCTCAGCCTACGTTCGTCAGGCCGCGGCCGCAGCCTCGCTCCGTCGTCGGACGGCCTTCTCGATCGCCGAGATCGCGAGGCCGAGCAGGATCGACGCCACGACCGCGAGGGTCGTGACGAGGAAGGGCTGCTCGCGGCTCCAGCGCCCGGTGGCCGAGGCGATGCCGACGCAGTACGCGGCCCACACGACGTCGGCGAGCACACAGCTGAGCAGGAACCGCCGGAGGTCGAGCCCGCTGTCCGCGCCGACCAGGTTCGTCGTCAACCGGCCCATCGGGATGAAGCGTCCGAGCACCGCGATGCGCCCGGGAGCGGCACGGTAGCGGCCGTCGATGGCGTCCCGGGCCGCGCGGACCTTCGGACGCGCGAACCACGACCTCGAGCCGAGGTCGACCGACCGCGCCAGGTGGTAGAGCCCGAGGTCGCCGAGGACCATCCCGATCGACGCCGCGACGACGAGGAAGAGGACCGGCAGGAGACCGCCGTCACCGCCCACCAGGAGCGTGCCGATCGCGACGACGAGTGCCTGGCTGGGCAGGAAGACCGCGACGCTGCCCACGGCGAGCACGAGGCCGACCACGAAGAACGCCCACGGGGTGCCGACGAGCTGGACGACCAGGTCCTGTGCTGCGTCCACGACTCACCCTCCACGGGCGCCGGAGGGGCGCGCCGGGGTCCATCCTCGCAGGTCCGGCGCGCCCCGCTCACGTGCGGTCGACGATCGCCCGCATGGTCGAGGCTGCGTCGTCCGGCCGGCCGTCGACGACGGCGTCGGCGAGTGCGAGGTGGAGGCCGACGTCGTGGAGGTCCGGGCGGATGCCCCCGCGCTCGCGCAGTACCTGGCCGACGACCTGGTGCAGGCGTCGGTACAGGGCGTTGCCGGACAGGTCGAGCACGAGCGCGTGGAACCGCACGTCCGCGGCCACGAAGTCGAGGCGGTCGTCGCGGGTCGCGGCGGCGGCGAGCTCGTCCGCGGTGGTGCGGAGGGCCTCTCGTCGGTCCGCGCACGCGTCGAGCGCCGCTCGCCGGGCTGCTGCGGCAGCGGCGGCGGGTTCGACCGCCGCGCGCAGCTCGCGGAGTTCGACCGCCACGCGCTCGCCGTCGGGGCCCCGCAGGCGCCACCGCACCACACGCGGGTCCAGGACGTCCCACTCCCGCAGGTCGAGGACGGTCACGCCGACCCGGCGCCGCGCGCTGAGCAGGCCGAGCGCGACGAGGACGCGGACGGCCTCGCGGACGATGCTGCGACTGGCGCCCGTCCAGGTCACCAGGTCGTCGACGCTCCTGCGGCTGCCCACGGCGACCGCGCCGGAGACGACGGCGGCACCGACCTGGTCGAGGACCCGTTCGAAGGTGCTCGTCACCGCTGCGAGACCGGCGACAGCACGAGCTCGTCGATGCGCACGTGCGCCGGCGACCCGAGCACGAAGGCGACCGTCCGCCCGATGTCCTCCGGTTGGAGCATGCGCTGCCGGGCGGCCGCGTCGGGGACCTCGGGCCGTTGGTCGAGGAAGTCCGTCGCGACGTCACCCGGGCACAGGTGGGTGGCACGCACGCCGCGCTCGGCCTCCTGCTGGTTGAGCGTCCGGACGACCGAGGCCAGCGCGGACTTGCTCGCCGAGTACGCGACACCCGCCCCCGGCTGGAAGGACCACCCGGCGTACGACGACACCACCACGACCACGCCGCCGGCCGCGCGGAGTGCCGGCAACGCGGCGTCCACCAGCGAGACGACGGCGGTGAGGTTCGTGTCCACGATCGCGCGGAAGTCGGTCAGCGACTGGTCGTCCCACCGGCGCCTCGGGGCGTTGAGCCCGGCCGCCAGCACGAGCCCGTCGAGCCGCCCGTGCCGGTCGAGCACGGTGTCCCGCGCGGCGGTGACGGCGTCGGGGTCGTTCGCGTCGAGGGGCAGGACGTCCGCGGTTCCCCCGGCGCCGCGGACGGTGCGCGCGACCTGCTCGAGCCGGTCGGCACGGCGCCCGCTGAGGACCACGGTCCAGCCGTCCCGCGCCGCTGCCTCGGCGCTCGCGGCCCCCATGCCGCTGCCCCCACCCGTGACCCAGAGCACACGCTGATCCGTCATGCTCGAATAGTATGCCTATTCAAGGCACCGACAACGGGAGCAACGATGCACCTCGACCTGACCGACCGCGTGGTGGTCGTGACCGGCGCAGCGCGCGGGATCGGCCGCACGCTGGCCGACCGCTTCGTCAGCGAGGGGAGCCGCGTCGTCGCGCTCGACCTGGCCTTCGAGCCGGGCTTCCCGCTCGACCACGTCGTGTGCAACGTCGCCGACCCGCAGTCGGTGCGCGACGCCGTGGACGAGGTCGTCCGGCGGCACGGCACGATCGACGTGCTGGTGAACAACGCCGGCATCAACGTCACGGGCACGGTCGCCGAACTCGAGTGGGACGCCTGGCGCCGCTGCATGGACGTCAACCTCGGCGGCACGTTCCTGATGAGCCAGGCCGTGGCTCCCGTGATGCAGGCGGCCGGGCGCGGGCGGATCATCAACGCCGCATCGTTCGCGGCGATCGTGCCCAGCGTCGGGAACGCGGCCTACGCGGCGTCGAAGGCCGCCGTCGTCTCGTTCACCCGGGTCCTGGCGTCGGAGCTCGGCCCGTGGGGGATCACCGTGAACGCCTACGCACCGGGCATGGTGCCGACGGCGATGAACGGCTTCGCGACGATGCCGGCCGAGGCGCAGGACCGCCTGCTCGACACGCTGTCGCTCCGCCGGTGGGAGACGCCGGACGACGTCGCCGACCTGCTCGTCTTCGTGGCGAGCGACGCCTCCGGGTACATCACCGGCACCCTGCTCGACGTCTCCGGCGGCAAGCTCGCGACCCAGATCCCCGCTCGCGCGCACGGCCGGACCTGAGCGGACTGCTGTCCGGCCGCACAGGTTCTCCACATGGCCTCCTCCGTAGGCTGTGAAAGCCCAGTGAGCCGGACTGCAGCCCGACCCCGAGGAGGTGCCCGATGGTCCTCGTCCTCGTCGCGTTCGCGATCGTCGCCCTGATCGTCCCCGCCCTGACCCCCGTCCTCGGCCGCCGCGCGTTCTACGTGGCGGCCCTCGCCCCCGCCGCGGCGGCGGTGCTGACGATCGCCCAGACCGACGCCGCCCTGCACGGCAGCGTCGTCGAACGGCACCAGTGGGTCCCCCAGCTCGACCTCGACGTCACGCTGCGGATGGACGCCCTGTCGTGGGTGCTCGCCCTCGTGGTGTCGATCGTCGGCGCGTTGGTGCTGGTCTACTGCGCCTCGTACTTCGAGCGGGACGAACCCGGGCTCGGTCGGTTCGCAGGGGTCCTGACCGCCTTCGCCGGCTCGATGTACGGGCTCGTGATCGCCGACGACGTCATCGTGCTGTTCGTCCTGTGGGAGGCCACGACGGTCTTCTCCTACCTGCTCATCGGGCACGACGCCGCGAAGCGTGCCAGTCGTGCCGCCGCCATGCAGGCGCTCATGGTCACCACCGCGGGTGGTCTGGCGATGCTCGCGGGCCTCGTGATGCTCTCGGTCTCGGCGGGCACGACCTCGCTGTCCGCGATCGTCGCCGATCCCCCGAGCGGCACGGTCGTCTCGGTGTCGGTGGTCCTCGTGCTGCTCGGGGCGCTCACGAAGTCGGCGATCGTGCCCTTCCACTTCTGGCTCCCCGCCGCGATGGCCGCGCCGACCCCGGTCAGCGCGTACCTGCACGCCGCGGCGATGGTGAAGGCCGGCATCTACCTGGTGGCCCGGCTCGCCCCCGCGTTCGCGCTGCTCGACGGCTGGCGCGAGACGATCACGCTGCTCGGCGTCGCCGGGATGCTCGTCGGCGGGTACCGCGCCCTGCGGCAGACCGACCTCAAGCTCCTGCTCGCCTACGGCACCGTGGCCCAGCTCGGGTTCCTCGTACTCGCCGCCGGCTGGGGTGCCCCCGCGGTCGCCCTCGGCGGGGTCGCGCTCCTCGTGGCCCACGCCGCCTTCAAGTCGACGCTCTTCCTGGTCGTCGGCGCGATCGACCACGTCACCGGCACGCGTGACCTCGGTCGACTCAGCGGGCTCGGCCGCGCCCGCCCGTGGCTGGCGGTCGTCGCGGTGCTCGCGCTGCTGTCGATGGCCGGGATCCCGCCGACGATCGGGTTCGTCGCGAAGGAAGCCGTGCTGACCGGGTTCACCGAGTCCCTGCACGGCCCCGACGCCGGCTGGGCCTGGTTCGCCCTGATCGGCGTGACCGTCGGTTCGGTGCTCACCGTGGCCTACTCGCTGCGGTTCCTGTGGGGCGCCTTCGCCCGCAAGCCCGGCGTCGCGACCACCGAGCCGCACGCCCTGCACGGCCTCGCCGTCGTGCCCTCGGTGCTCGCGCTGGCCGGGCTCGCACTCGGCCTGCTCACCCCGGTGGTCGCGCACGGCATCGAGCCCGCTGCCACGACCGCAGCGCTCGGCGGCGAGGAGGTCCCGCACCTCGCGCTCTGGCACGGCCTCGAACCCGCGCTCGGCCTGTCCGCGATCACCCTGGTCGGCGGCCTCGCACTGTTCGCCCTGCGTCGTCCGGTCGAAGCGCTCCAGCACCGGCTCGCGGGGTTCCCGAGCGCTGCGGGCACGTACCGGCACGGCATGCGACTGCTCGACCGCGGGGCGACCGGACTCACCGCGAGCCTGCAGCGCGGCTCGCTCCCCTACTACCTGACCGTGATCCTGTCGGTCTTCGTAGCAGGGGCGCTCGCCAACCTGGTGCTCGGCGGGCCGTGGGAGTTCCACGTCCGGTTCGCCGACTCGTGGGGCCAGATCCCGGTGATGATCGTGATGTCGATCGCCGGCATCGCGGTGCTCACGGCGAAGACCCGGTTCGCCGCCGCGGTCCTGGTCGGCGTCACCGGCTACGGCCTCTCGGTGTTGTTCGTCCTGCACGGCGCCGTCGACCTCGCCCTGACGCAGCTCGTGGTCGAGACGGTCACCCTGATCGCCTTCGTCCTGGTGCTCCGACGGCTGCCCCCGCGCATCGCCACGACCAATCCGTCGCGGTTCCGGGTCGTGCGGGCGCTCTTCGCCGGGCTGGCGGGGCTGACGCTGGCGATCGTCGTCGTCGTCGCTGCCTCGGCCCGGACGGCACGCCCCCTCTGGCCCGACCTGCCCGCACTGACGAGCTCGTTCGGGCACGGTCTGAACGTCGTGAACGTCGCCCTCGTCGACCTGCGCGGCTGGGACACGCTCGGTGAGCTCACCGTCGTGGTCGCCGCGGCCACCGGCGTCGCGAGCCTGATCTTCGTGAACTCGCGCGAGGACACCCTGCCCCGGCTGCGGGACCTGCCGGAGACCCTGACCGCGAACGGCGAGCGCACCGACGGCGAGCCCCGCGCCTGGCTGCCGACGAGCGCCGCGATCCCGACCGGCCGTTCGGCACTGCTCGACGTGGTCGTCCGCCTGCTGTTCCACGGCCTGATCGTGCTGTCGGTGTACCTGCTGTTCGCCGGGCACAACTCGGCCGGTGGCGGGTTCGCCGGTGGCCTGGTCGCCGGCATCGCGCTCGCGGCCCGCTACCTGGCCGGCGGCCCGGCCGAACTCGGTGCAGCGGCCCCGGTGCGTGCCGGTCGTCTGCTCGGCCTGGGGGTCGCGACGGCGGCCATCACCGCGATCGTGCCGCTGTTCTTCGGCCGTGAAGCCCTGTACTCCGAGTTCTTCGAGGCCACCGTCCCGATCCTCGGGCACGTCGAGTTCGTCACCGCCACGTTCTTCGACATCGGCGTCTACCTGGTCGTCGTCGGCCTGGTGCTCGACGTCCTCCGCAGCCTCGGTGCCGAGGTCGACCGGCAGCGCCTCGAGGACGCCTCGACCCCGACCCGCGACACCACCGAGGGGTCCGTCAGCGATGCCCTCGATGCCCCCACCCCGGAAGGGAGCGCCACGTGACCGTCACCCTCGTCCTCGTGATCGCCATGGCGGTGCTGTTCTCCTGCGGCGTCTACCTGCTGCTCGAACGCTCCCTGACCCGGATGCTCCTCGGCTTCCTGCTGCTCGGCAACTCGCTCAACCTGCTGCTGCTGGTGATGTCCGGCGCCGCGGGCGACCCGCCCATCGGCAAGAGCGCCGAGGGCATCACCGACCCGCTCCCCCAGGCGTTCGCCCTGACCGCGATCGTGATCACCTTCGCCGTCAGCGCGTTCCTGCTGGCCCTGATCCACCGGTCGTGGCAGCTGTCCCGCGCCGACGAGGTCGAGGTCGACGAAGCCGACGCCGCCATCGGCCGCGACCGCGACGAGCCGGCCGACGAGGACCCGGAGACCACCACCGACGCAGAACAGGAGGCGACCCGATGACCTGGCTCGTCCCGCTCCTCGTCCTCGTCCCGCTGCTCGGTGCCGCGGTCGCGCTCGGACTCCTCCGCCACCAGAAGCTCCAGCGTGCGATCACCGTCGTGGTGCTCGTCGTGGCCCTGGCCGTCGCCGCCACGCTCATGGTCCTGGTCGACCGGCACGGCACGATCGTGGTGCAGGTCGGCGGGTGGGACGCCCCCTACGGCATCTCGCTCGTCGTCGACCGGCTCAGCGCGCTGCTGCTCACCGTCAGTGCGAGCGTCCTGCTGCTCGTCCTGCTGTTCTCGATCGGGCAGGGGCTGGCCGCCGACGACGAGGACGCCCCGGTCACGATCTTCTACCCGACGTACCTCGTGCTCGCGGCCGGTGTGCTCGACTCGTTCATCGCGGGCGACCTGTTCAACCTGTACGTCGCGTTCGAGATGCTGCTGGTGGCGAGCTACGTGCTCATCACGCTGGGCGGCAGCGAACAGCGCGTCCGGGCCGGCACGACGTACATCGTCACGAGCCTGATCGCGTCGGCGATCTTCCTCGCCGCCATCGGGCTGGTCTACGGCGCCACCGGCACGGTGAACATCGCCCAGATCAGCGAGCGCGTCGCCGACCTGCCGGAGCACGTCCAGCTGCTCCTGCACACGATGCTGCTGATCGGGTTCGGCATCAAGGCCGCCGTGTTCCCACTGGCGTTCTGGCTGCCGGACTCGTACCCGACGGCCCCGGCGCCGGTCACCGCGGTCTTCGCGGGCCTGCTGACCAAGGTCGGCATCTACGCGATCATCCGGCTCGAGACGGTGATCTTCCCACGACCACAGCTCAACGAGGTGCTGCTCGTCGTCGCCGCACTGACGATGGTGGTCGGGGTGCTCGGCGCGGTGTCGCAGACCGACGTGAAACGGCTGCTGTCCTTCACGCTGATCAGCCACATCGGCTTCATGGTGATGGGCGTCGGACTCGGCACCGTCGCGGGGACGGCGGCAGCGGTGTTCTACACGGTGCACCACATCGTCGTGCAGACCACGCTGTTCCTGGTGTCGGGCCTGATGGAACGTGTCGGCGGGACGACCTCGACCCGGTCGCTCGGCGGACTGCTGAAGGCCGCTCCGCTGCTGGCCGCCCTGTACCTGATCCCCGCGTTCAACCTGGGCGGGATCCCGCCGTTCTCCGGCTTCATCGGCAAGCTCGGCCTGTTCCGCGCCGCCGCCGAGGACGGTTCCCCGATGGCGTACGTCACCATCGGCGCCGGCGTCGTCACCTCACTGCTCACCCTGTACGCGCTCATGCGGGTCTGGGACGCCGCCTTCTGGCGGCCGAAGCCGGCGGCCGAGGCCGCGGCTCCGCACGCGACCAGCGCCGAACCGCACGCCCACCTGCGCTCCCCGGAACCGGCGCCGCTCACCGTCTCCGAGGAGACGGGCGAGGCGTACCACCCGGGAGGCTCGGTGACGGTCACCGACGCACCGCACGCGGCCACCGCCTCCAGTCCGACCACCGGCGCGACCGAGGCGGTCGGCGAGGCTCCCGAGAAGGTGCGCCTGCCGCGCATGCTCGTCGGCGTGACGACCGTCGCGGTGCTCGGGTCCGTTGCCCTGACGGTCGTCGCCGGCCCGCTCTACGGCTACGCGACCCGCGCAGCGGAGTCGCTGGAGTCGCCCGACCGCTACGTGCAGGCCGTGCTCGGAGGTGAGCGATGACCGACGTCCGCCGCATCTCGAACGCCCGCCGGATCGCGCTGGCGTGGCGCTACGACGTGCCCCTGGTCGCGGGGCTCACCGTGCTCTGGGCGCTGCTCTGGGGGTCGTGGACCCCGCTGACGCTGCTGTGCGGCATCGTCGTGGCGCTCATCGTCACCCAGGCGCTGCCGCTCCCGCCGGTCCCCCTGTCCGCACGGTTCTCGATCGTGCACGTGCTGCGGTTCCTGGCGGTCTGGTCCGGGCTCGTCGTCGTGGCGTCCTTCCGGGTCGCCTGGGTCGCGTTCCGTCCCCGCGGTGTGCGGCGGAGCTCGATCACGCTCGTGCAGCTGCACTCGACCTCCGAGATGACCTTCACCCTGGCCACCCTCGCGATCTCGCTCGTGCCCGGCTCGTACGTCGCCGACGTGGACCTGCGGCGCCGTCGCCTGCTGCTCCACGTGCTCGACACCGAGCGCCTCGAGCAGGTCGAGGACGAACGCCGCGTCGCACTCCGGATCGAGGCCATGGTCATCCGCGCACTGGGATCCAAGCAGGACGTCTCCGAGCTGTCCGAGCCCCTGCCGGAGGTGACCCGGTGAGCCCCGCCGTCGTCGTGATGGGCATCGCCGTCGCACTCGTGCTCGCGCTCCTCGGGGCGACGTTCGCCCTCGCGGTGTTCCGCATCGTGCGCGGCCCGACCATCCTCGACCGCATGATCGGCTCCGACATGGTGCTGACCACCGTGCTCGTGGTGATCGCCGCCGCGATGGTCATCCGCCAGGACCTGACCGGCATCCCCGTGCTCGTGGTGATCTCGGCGACGAGCGTCTTCGCCACGGTCGCCGTGGCCCGGGCCGTCACGCCCTCGGCCGACCCGTCCGACGAGGGACTGACCGTCACCACCCCCGAGCGCGCCGAGGAGGACCAGTCGTGATCGAGATGATCGAGTCGTTCGTCGACGACGCCGGCATCCGGGCGTGGATCGCCATCGGGCTGCTGCTCGTCGGGTCGCTGCTGTCGCTCGGCGCCGGGGTCGGCATCGTCCGGTTCCCGGACCCGCTCGTCCGTCTGCACGCGATGGCGAAGCCGCAGGTGCTCGGGCTCGCGCTCGCGCTGGCCGCCATCGTCGTGGCGGTGTGGACGTGGACGGCGTTCTGGGTCGTGCTGCCGATCATGGTGTTCCAGCTGTTCCTGGTGCCGGTGTCGACGCACATGATCGCGCGCGCCGGCCTGCGTGCCGACGACTACCGGCACGAGGACCTGCTCGTCGACGACACGGAGTCCTGACGCGCCGACCTGACCGGCTGGAGGCCCGTGGCGGCGTCGCCACGGGCCTCCAGTCCGTCAGGTGGTCACGTTCGCGGTCAGGCGGTCGCGACCCGACGCGGGAGCAGCAGGTTGCCGACCGCCGCGACCACGACGATCGCGGCGGAGACCGCCGGCAGCAGCATCGCGGCCGCGGTGCCGTGGTGCTCGGCGACGTCCCCGGTGATCGCGGAGGCGATGGACTGGCCGACGATGACGGCGGACCCGAGGATCGTCATGGTGGTGGCGGACCGGCCGACCGGTGAGCGGTCCGAGCCGAGGCTGTACTGGGCGACCAGGGTCGGCCCGATCCCGATGCCCATGATCGCGAGGACGATGCCCGCGGCGACGACGGAGTCGGCGCTGGCGAACGCGATCGCACCGCCGAGGAGCACGACGCCGAACACGAGCCAGCGCCAACCGAGACCGAACGACCGCGGGAACGCCGCCGACCCGAGCGCCAACCCGGCGGAACCGATGCCCATCAGGCCGTAGAGCAGGCCGGCCTGCGAGGCCTCGCCGTGGGTCTCCATGAAGGCTGTCAGCGAGGTGAGCGTCGAGCCGAAGAACAGGCCGATGCCGAGGATGCCGACGACCACGACGACGAGCCGCGGGCGCAGGAGCTGCCGGGCGGGTGCCTGCGTCGACTCCGCGTGCTGGCCGACCACGAGCTTGCCGGTCGGGTGCAGCGCGAACGCCGTCACGAACACGAACGTCAGGACCGAGGCGCCGGCGACGGCCACCCACGGGGCGATCGCGCTGGCGAGGATGCCGACCAGGAACGGACCGATGATGAACACGGTCTCGTCGGCGGCGGACTCGTAGGCCATCGTGCCGCTGAGGGTCTTCTCGCGCCGCGCCGGGGCCATCCGCTGCCGGATGATCGCGACGAGCCGGGTGCGGGACATCGGGGCGACCTGCGGGGCCGAGGCACCGATGCAGAATGCGACCGCGAGGACGGCGAGGTCGGGCGCGGTGCCGCTGACGACGAACGGGAAGAACCCGAGCAGCGCCGCGTTCACCAGGCCGACGGGGACGAGCACCGCCCGCTGGCCGTAGCGGTCGGCCGCGGCGCCGACCATCGGGCCGAAGATCGCGGAGCCGATGCCGACGGCGGCGGAGTTGATGCCGCCGAGGGCGACGGAGTCACGGGCGGCGACGACGAGGGTCAGGACGCCGACCACCATCATCGCGAACGGGAGCCGGGCGATGAACGCCACGGGGAAGTACCAGCGGCCGGCGAGGGAGACGAGTGAGCGGTCCGGAGCGGGCGGGGCGTCGGTTGAGCGGGTCTGGAGCATCGGGGTTGTGCCTTCTCGGCCCGCCCGGTTCGGTGGCGGCGGACCCATCGGGTGCCGCCGTTGTCCGCCGGGATGCCGGCGGCCGGTAGATACACACTGCGTGTTGTCGAACGCTGTCGATGGTACCAACCGGCCGCCGCGCACCGGAGGAGTTCGCTCCTGGCGCCGTCCCGGCGGTCAGCCGTGGTGCGGTCGCAGACCGTCGCCTGCGGCGCCGTCAGCCGACAGGTCGCGACCGGTCGGCGGGCGACCCGCGACGTGTCGTGACCGCTCGGCGCGGGCCGACCACGCGACGCGACGCGACCGGACGACGGACGGGAGGCGCGTGACGGCGTGCCCCGCGCCTCCCGGCCGCCGCGCCGCGCGCCCAGGGCCCCGCAGCGGTCACGACACCCCGTCGGCCGTGCGCGGCGCGGTCGCAGACCGTCGCCTGCGGCGCCGCCAGCCGACAGGTCGCGACCGGTCGGCGGGCGACCCGCGACGGGTCGTGACCAGCCGGCGGGATCCGCCGAGCGACGAGATACGACCGGCCGAGGGACTGCTGCGGCGCGGCGCTCGGGTCAGGAGACCTCGCCCGCGCGGGCTCCCGCCCACAGGTCGACGTCCGTGATGCCGACCGAGTGCTCGTCGATGACGCGGAGTTCCTCGTCGGTGAACGACGTGTTCGACAGCGCGGCGACGTTGTCCTCGAGCTGCGACACCCGTGACGCACCGATGACGAGTGAGGTCACCCGCTCGTCGCGGAGTGCCCAGGCGAGGGCGAGCTGCGCGAGGGACTGTCCGCGGGCGGCCGCGACGTCGTTCAGGGCGCGGAGGTGCTCGACGACCTCGGGCGTGATGCTCGACGCGTCGAGGGACTTGCCAGCTGCCGCGCGGGAGTCCTCGGGCACACCGTTCAGGTACTTGCCGGTCAGCAGCCCCTGCGCCAGCGCGGTGAAGCCGATCACGCCGAAGCCGAGCTCGCCGGCGGCGTCGAGCAGCCCCTCGGTCTCGATCCAGCGGTTGAGCATCGAGTACGAGGGCTGGTGGATCAGGAGCGGGGTGCCGAGGTCGCGGAGGATCTCGGCTGCCTTCCGGCTGCGCTCGGCGTCGTACGACGAGATGCCGACGTACAGTGCCTTGCCCTGCTGGACCGCGGTGTGCAGGGCGCCCATCGTCTCCTCGAGCGGGGTCGAAGCGTCGAGACGGTGCGAGTAGAAGACGTCGACGTAGTCCAGGCCCGTGCGCTGCAGCGACTGGTCGAGCGAGGCGAGCACGTACTTGCGCGAGCCACCGCCCTGCCCGTACGGCCCCGGCCACATGTCCCAGCCGGCCTTCGTCGAGATGACCATCTCGTCGCGGTAGGGCCGGAAGTCCTCGCGCATCAGGCGGCCGAAGTTCACCTCGGCGGCACCGTACGGCGGGCCGTAGTTGTTCGCGAGGTCGTGGTGGGTGATCCCGAGGTCGAACGCCCGGCGGCTGATGGCGCGCTGGTTCTCGAAGGGCATGTCGTCCCCGAAGTTGTGCCAGTACCCCAGGGAGAGCAGCGGCAGGTCGAGGCCCGAGCGGCCGGTCCGGCGGTACGTCATCGAGTCGTAGCGGTCGTCACTGGCGATGTAGGTCATGGGACGAGCCTGGCACTCGATCGAGCCCTGGCCTCGCATGCTTCGCTTCCCGGACCCATGATGGGTGCACGAGACCACGAGGAGACGACGATGGCACGGACGACGAAGACCGAGACCACCTTCACCGACGAGGAGCGCGCGGCGATGCAGGAGCACGCCGCAGAGGTCAAGCGCGCCCGCGGCACGAAGGGCACCAAGGCCGAGAAGGCGGCGGCCGACGCCGCTGCGGTCGAGGCGAAGATCGCCGAGATGCCCCAGCCGGACCGCGGGCTGGCGGAGCGCATCCACCGCATCGCGCTCGAGGTCGCGCCTGAGCTCGCGCCGAAGCTCTGGTACGGCATGCCCGCCTACGCGCGGGACGGCAAGGCGGTGTTCTTCTTCCAGGACGCCGCCAAGTTCAAGGCCCGCTACGCGACGCTCGGGTTCCAGGACTCGGCCGCGCTCGACGACGGCACGTTCTGGCCGACTTCGTGGGCGATCAGCCCCGAGTTCTCCGAGGCCGACGAGGCACGGGTGGCCGACCTGATCCGTCGCGCGGTCGGCTGACGGTGCTCGGGCTGGGCGCCGCTCCCGTCTTCGCCCTGCTGTTCCTGGTGCTGTACGTCCTGGGGCGGCGACGGGACCCGCGGATGCTCCGCAACGGGGTGTTCCTGACCGCGGCCGTGCTGTTCGGGCTCGCGACGGTCGTGGCCGTGCTGACCAGGGTGGTCCCCGGGTTCAGCCTGCTCGTCGCCGTGGTGCTGCTGCTCGTGCCGCTCGCCGTGGTGGTGCTCGGCGTCGCCCTGGTCGCGAACGGCCTGCAGATGCTCCGGGCCGAGGGGCGCAGCGTCGGCAACCTGCTGTCGCTCGCCGCCGGGGTGGCGGTGTTCGTGCTGCCGGCGATCGCCATCGCCCTGCTCCTCTCGGGCAGCGGTGAGGGCTTCACGCTGTGGGACGGCACGAAGATCGCGGTCGCCGTGCTGATGGTGTTCGTCTGCGGGTACTTCGCACTGTCGCTGGTCGCGTTCGCCCTGTACTCCGTGGTCTACGGGCGGACGCGGCACGGCATCGTCCCCGACACGATCGTGGTCCTCGGCTCCGGACTCGTGCACGGCGAGGTCCCACCCCTGCTGCAGAGCCGGCTCGACCGGGCGCTCGGCGTCTACCGGGCCGAACGGGCCGCCGGACGCCGACCGCTCCTCGTGCCGTCCGGCGGACAGGGCGACGACGAACCCCGCCCCGAGGGCACCGCGATGGCAGAGTACCTGGTGGCGCACGGTGCCGACGCGGGCGACGTCGTGGCGGAGACCGCGTCGCGGAACACCCGCGAGAACCTGCGGTTCTCGCGGGACGTGCAGACGGCCGCCGGCCGGGACGGCCAGATGGTCGTGGTCACGAACAACTACCACGTGCTGCGGGCCGCGACCCTGGCCCGTCGCCTCGACCTGCCGGCCCAGGTCGTCGGCGCGCGCACGGCGGCGTACTACGTCCCGAGTGCGTTCCTGCGGGAGTTCGCCGCGGTGATCGTCGAGCACCGCTGGCTCAACGTGGTCGCCTGCACGCCGTTCGTGCTGTTCACCGGGTTCCTGCTCTGGGAGTCGTTCCAGCAGTAGGATCTCCACCATGGTCGAGATCCCGGCACCGCGGCCGACCGACCTGCTGCCCATCGGCGAGATCGTCCGCCGCACCGGCGTCGCAGCCTCGGCCCTGCACTTCTACGAGCGCAAGGGCCTGATCCACCCGGAGCGCACCGATGGCGGCACGCGGATGTACCCGCGGCACGTCGAACGACGGATCGCGATCATCCAGGTGGCCAAACGCCTCGGTATCCCGCTCAGCGAGGTCGCCGAGCAGTTCGAGGCCCTGCCCGCCGACCGCATGCCCTCGCTGCGCGACTGGAACCGGTTGAACGAGCGGTGGCGCGCACGACTGCGGGCCCGCCAGCTCGAGCTCGAGCGCCTGCAGCAGGAGATGACGCAGTGCATCGGCTGCGGGTGCGTCTCGCTCGGAGCGTGTTCGGTCGTGAACCCGGGTGATGCCCTGGGCGACGAGGGGCACGGCGCGCGTCGTCTGCTGCCGATCCAGGACGAGGCGGCCGACGATGCCGACGCCGCTGCCGCTGCCGCCGCCGCCGCCGCCGAGGACGCTGTCGCCTAGCCCGCGCGCAGTCCGTCGTCGATCCGCTGCAGCAGCTCCAGCGCCTCGACCGCACCCCGTTCGTCGCCGCCGAGGGCCGTCCGGAGCTTGCCCGACCAGTGCCGGTAGAGCCGGTCGACGCTCTCCTGGGCCAGCGCGGTCGAGTGCAGCTGCACGGTCCGGGCGTCCGCCGGGTCCTGGCGCCGCTCGACCATGCCCTTCGCCACGAGCGACCGGAGCGCGACGCTGAGGTTGCTGCGCTGCAGGGCCGTCGCCTCGGCGGTGGCACTGGGCGAGGTGCCGGGGTTGCGGTTGATCCAGCGCATCACGAGCGCCTCGGTGCCGGTCAGCGGCACGATGTCGAGGGTCTCCGAGCCGTGCGGGTCGATGTCACGCGCGATCCGGAGCAGGACGTCCGCGAACTCGGCGAGGACGTGGTCGGACACGGCGGAGTGCATGACCGTACTGTACCGATCTCGGGCGATGAGTTATGCTTTCATAACAATGACCACGGACACCGGAACCATCCGCGCGACGATCGCGACACCCACGACCAAGCAGCAGGGCATCACGACCGCGCTGCTCCTGGTGCTCGGCCTGCTCAGTGCCGTCGCCCCCTTCGCCACCGACCTGTACCTGCCGGCGTTCCCGCAGATGACCACCGAGCTCGGGGCGAGCGCCACCGCCGTCCAGCTCACCCTCACCGCGTTCCTGGTGGGCGTGACCGCGGGCCAGCTCGTGTTCGGTCCGCTGTCCGACCGGTTCGGCCGCGTGCCGCCGCTCATCGCCGGTGCCGCGGTGTGCGTGCTCGCCAGCATCGCCGCGGTGCTCGCGCCGAACATCGGCGTGCTCATCGCGGCCCGCCTGCTGCAGGGCCTCGGCGGTGCAGCCGGCATGGTGATCAGCCGTGCGGTCATCTCCGACCTGGCGACCGGCAAGTCCGCCGCCCGCGCGTTCTCGCTCATGATGATCGTCGGCGGGGTCGCCCCGGTCGTCGCACCGCTGCTCGGCGGCCTGCTCACCGGTCCGATCGGCTGGCGCGGCCTGCTCTCGATCGTGCTCGGCCTGTCGGTCGTCATGCTCATCGCGGTCCTCGCCGTGATCCGCGAGACCCACCTGAAGGAACACCGCGACGCCCTGCGTGCGGAACGCCGTGGCTCGGGCTCGGCCCTGCGTGCCCTGCGCTCCCGCACGTTCCTCGGCTACACCGCCGTGTTCGGCTTCGCGTTCGCCGTGATGATGGCCTACATCTCCGCGTCGCCGTTCCTGTACCAGGACATGATCGGCTTCGGCACGGTCGGCTACGGCCTGGCCTTCGGGCTGAACGCCCTGGCACTGATGGGCGTCAGCATCCTGTCCGCCAAGCTCACCGCGACCCGTTCGGTCACGGGCGTGCTGTCGCTCGGCATCGTGCTGGTGCTCGCGTCGACCGTGGCGTTCGCGCTGCTCGTCGTCTCCGGGGCGCCGGTCATCTGGCTCGCCGTGCCGCTGTTCACCGCGGTCGGCTCGCTCGGCCTGGTGCTCGGCAACGCCACCGCACTCGCCCTCGGTGCCGTGCCCTCGGCTGCCGGCAGCGCCTCGGCCGTGCTCGGTGCCCTGCAGTTCGGGCTCGCGGCGCTCGTGTCCCCGCTCGTCAGCATCGGCGGCTCGGACACCGCGGCGCCGCTGGCGATCGTGATGCTCGCCGCCGCCGTGGTGGCCGTCGTGGCGCTGCTCGCGGCGCGGGGCCGGACCAGCCGGACCAGCACGCTCAGCTGACCCGGAAGGACACCGGCCGCTGACCCGGAACGGCACCGCCCGCTGACCCGGAAGGACACTGTCGACGTCGTACGACATCGACAGTGTCGTTCCGCGTTGACCAGACCGCCCCCCGCACACGCCCCGCCCCCGACC